>JALYTV010000010.1 GCA_030854105.1 Verrucomicrobiota bacterium
CGCCACGACTGGCCTGAAGGCGGCATACGATATCAGGCTCGCGCATGCGATCATTCGCCCGGAAGTGCGCGCTGCGTGGCAGCATGAATACGGCGACCGCGCTTACGACGTCGATGCGCGGTTCGCCTCCGGGGCTGGAAATGTGTTCACGGTGCGAGGCCCGAGCACCGGTCGTGACGCTGCGTTGGTAGGCGCGGGCGTCGCTGTGCAATGGACTTCGTATGTGTCGACATTTGTTTATTACGACGGCGTCATCGGCCGCAGCAATTATCAAAACAATGCCGTCAGCGCCGGCGTTCGCATCGCGTTCTAAACGGCTGCGATTTGCTTGAGGGGACGTGTTGCGGCTGCAACGCGCGATTCGTCTAGGCAAACTGTCGCTCGGGATTACAGACGTGCCGGCGATTAGCCGTATCTTGGCACAATCGAGGAGCTACGAAATTTCCCATGAAGCGAGATAACGCCATTGTAGTCGCGGTCGCCGGTCGCGGTCTGTGTTGCGAAATGGCTTGGTCCAGATGAAATCCAGTTTCGTCGACAAACTCATCGGCCGGCTCGGTAAGCTCGGGCCCGAAGAGGTGCAGAATTATTTGCTGCGCCTTGCGCAGGAGAAAGGTTTTCTCGAGACGGTTTTCAACGCCATCCAGGAAGGCGTGATCGTCGCCGATTCTTCCGGGCGCATCACTTACTTGAACAACGCGGCGTGCGAGCTGTTCGGTCTCGATGGCGAAGGTGCCATCGGCAAACTGCTGGACGAACGCGTGCGTGGTCTCGATTGGAAATCGCTCACGCAGAGCGGCGGCCCCGTGACGCGCGATCTCGAAATTTTTTATCCGCGCAATCGTTTCCTCAATTTCTACATCGTGCCGCTTATGATCGAACAGCGGGACGAGAAAACCGTCGCCAAGCAGGTCGGCTACGCGATTATTTTGCGCGACATCACCGAAAGCCGGCGCACCACGGAGAAGACGATCGAGAGCGAGCGCTTCAATGCGCTCACGCTGCTCGCCGCCGGCGTCGCGCATGAAATCGGCAATCCGCTCAACTCACTCAACATTCATCTGCAACTGATGGAACGCAGCGTGCGCAAAGGAAAAGGCAAAGAGCGCGAGGAGCTGCAAGAATCGATCAACATCGCGCGCGGCGAAATCAGCCGGCTCGATTCCATCGTCACGCAATTTCTGCGCGCGATCCGTCCGTCGCTGCCACAGCTCCAGCCGGAAAACATCAACGCGCTGATTGAGGAATCGGTGCACTTTTTCGCGCCGGAAATCGAGGCGCGCGACATCGTGGTAGAGACGGAATTGCGTTCCGATCTGCCGCGCGTGCCGCTCGATCGCGATCAGATGAAGCAGGCGTTTTACAACATCATCAAGAACAGCTTCGAAGCGATCAAGCGCCGCGGCATTCTGCACATTCGCAGCGATCGCGATGACGCGCAGGTGCTGGTGAGTTTCACCGATACCGGCGGCGGGATGTCAGCCGACGCGCTCAGTCGCGTGTTCGAGCCGTATCACACCACGAAAGCGAGCGGCAGCGGGCTCGGACTGTTAATCGTTCGGCGCATCGTGCGCGAGCACGGCGGCGAACTTGCGCTCGAGAGCAATGAGGGCAAAGGGCTCACTCTCACCATTCGCCTGCCGCTCGCTGATCGTCGCGTGCGCATGCTCGAAGCGGGCGATCATCGCGACCAATGACAACATCGCTCTCGGCCGTGCTCGGCCTCTCCTATTTCGTTTCCGAGATCGCGCTGGCAATTTTCAAACGCGCGCGCTCGGGCACGAAGGAAGCGAGTTCGTTGCGGGTGCTATGGATTGTGATCGCGGTTTCACTCTACCTCGGGCTGCGGGTCGCGCAGCAGGCGCGCAGTCCGTCTTTTCCGCCCGCGCTGATCTGGGTCGGTGTCGTTCTTTTTGTCTGTGGAATCTTCCTGCGGTGGTGGTCAATCGTAGAACTTGGCCGCTTCTTCACCATTGATGTCGCGATCGCGGCGGATCATCATCTCGTTGATTCCGGCCCGTACCGCTTCGTCCGTCATCCGTCCTATACTGGCGCGTTGGTCGCTTTTCTCGGCTTCGGGCTCACGCTCGCGAGCTGGCCGACGCTGGCGCTCATCCTGGTGCCGATTTTTTTTGCGTTCGTCTATCGCATGCAGGTGGAAGAGCGTGCGTTAGCCGACGCGCTCGGCGAATCGTACCACGCCTACTGCCGGCGGACGAAGCGACTCGTGCCCTTTGTTTACTGGAAAAAATTCGATGGGCGGGAACGAGCTCCGCAGAGCTCAGCCCTCCAAGGCTTGACTGATTCGCGACAGGCCTTCGCGGAAAATTTCTGGATCGCCGCCGAGGCCGATGCGGAAGTGCTGCGGTAACTCGAAGAAATCGCCGGGCACCACGGTGGTTTCGAACTGAGCGCGTAGTCTGTCGCAAAATTCGTCGACGTTCCCGCGCAACAACCGCGGCGCGACGGTGGTGCCGAGACGACTCGGCGCGCTCGCGAGATGATCGCTGTTTTGCGCGAGGAATTCGTTCACCGCGACGCGATTCGTTTCGACGAGTGAACGGGCTCGCTCTGCGATTGGCGCGAGATGATCGAGCGCGATCACGCTCCAACGCTCCGCGGCGTGGGCGGGAATGCCGTAGGTGATATCAATGAGATTCCAGAGCTTCGGCTTCAATCGCGGCGGTGCGAGAATCCAGCCGCAGCGCAGTCCGCTGAGGCCGTACGCTTTCGTCAGGCTGTTGGTGATGACGAAATTGTCGCCGAGAAAAAAGGCCGAGCGCCATGGCTGATCGAACAGCGTCTCCATGTAAACTTCGTCGACGAAAACGAGCGCGCGGACTTTGGCGGCGAGTTCGCCGAGGCGTCGCAGATCTTCTTCCGCGATGAAAGCGCTGGAAGGATTATGCAAATTAGCCAGCACGATCAGTTTTGTTTGCGGCGTGATCTGCCGCGCGAGCGCGGGGAGATCGAGCGTGAAATTATTTTCTGGCGCGCGTTCGAAGCGCTGCACCTGCGCGCCGCGCCACTGCGCGATCTGCAGCATCGGATGATAGGTAGGTCGCTCGATCAGCACTTCGTCGCCGGGTTCGATGAGTGCGCCGAGCGCGATGAAATTCGCCATCGAAGTGCCGATCGATGGCACGATGCAATCGAGCGGCGCGCCGGTTTTCGCCGCGAGGCGTTCCTGTAATGGCGGATAACCGTAGCGGCCGGGGCCGTTGATTTCGAGGTCGTCGATGCCCGCCGGCAAATCTGCGAGGGGAAAATTTTCCACGCCGCTGGTGGCGAGATTGAAACGCGCGCTGCTCTCCAGTTTCGCCCAGCGCATGTAGTCTTTCATGTCGTGCGTCGCCGCGCATTCCACCACGCATAAACCGGCGCGCCCGCGAGCAAAATAGCCATCCCGATGAGGGTATGCGCGGGATAACGAAAGATGGTGTTGCCGACGACGAGCCAGCAGGCGGCGACGAAGAGCAGTGTGGTGAAAGGTTGGCCAGGAAGGCGAATGCCGCTGCTGGTGCGCGAACGTTTTCGCAAAACGAGGAGCGCGCAGGCGGTGAGGCCGAAGAACAGAAAATCCATCGCAACGACGTAGTTCAGAATCTGATCGTAGCGACCAGTCAGCGCGATGACGATCGTCCAGACGCTTTGCAAAATGATGGCGACGACCGGCACATGGGTCCGCGCCGAGACGCGGGCGACGGCGCGAAAGAAGAGCGCGTCGTTTGCCATCGCGTAGTAAACGCGCGGCGCGGTGAGAATGGATTGTGAGAGAAATCCGAGGGTCGAGATGGCTATGGCCGCGGCGATAAACATCGCGCCGCGTTCGCCCAGCGCGAGGCGCATGATCGCGCTGGCGGGCGTGGAGGTTGCCGCGAGTCCGATGGCGCCGAGCACGTGCACGCAGACGAAATTCACGGACAAATAGAGCGCGATGACGCCGATGACGCCGAGCAGCAGCGCGCGCGGAAGATCGCGGCGCGGCTCGCGCATTTCGGCGGCGACGAAATTCGCCGTCTGCCAGCCGCCATAGGCGAACAACACCGGCACCAGGGCGCCGCCGAAATCGGTGAGCGTGTCGGCTGACGACGGAACCGCCGCGATCGCCGTGTGCACCGGCGCGAAAAATCCGATACCGATGAGCGCGGCGAGAGCGAGAATTTTCAAGACCATGAGCAGCGATTGCGTACGCCCGCCGCAGACGACGCCGAGGCAATTGATGAGCGTGAGAACGGCGAGCGCGCTGGCTGCGATGAGCCAGTCCGGCGCGGCGATGTTTGTCAGCTCAAGGAAGTAGCGCGCGAAGGTGATCGCGACCGCCGCCATGCCACCCGTTTGAATCACGAGCAACAGCGCCCAGCCGTAAAGAAATCCGATGAGCGGATGAAATGCCTCGCGCAGATACGCGTATTGGCCACCGACTTCGGGCATGAGCGTCGCGAGTTCGGCCCAGATGAACGCGCCCATCAAAGCCAGCGCGCCGCCTATGATCCAAGCGCCGAGAATCAACGCGGGTGAATGCACCTGCCGCGCAACGACGCTCGGGTTAATGAAAATGCCGCTGCCGATGATGCCGCCCATGACGAGCATGGTGGCGTCGAATAGTCCGAGCCGGCGCGCGAGCTGCGTCATCACCGGAAATTCAGACAGGAATTACACGATTGAACAGGATTTCTGCGCGCGGGCGGTGCCTTTACACGAGATCGCAAAAGCCGCAGCCGACGCGAGGGCGAGGCTGCTTAGATTTTTGTCACGCTCACGAAAACAACCGAACCGCGCGCTGACGGCGGCGAGCAAGTGCGATGATCGCCAATCCACCCAGCGCGAGAAGCAGAAGAGTAGATAGCTCGGGGACAACGGCGATGTTGTTCAGGTAGGCGAACTGGTCCGGGTTCGTCCCGCCGAAGATATCGTAGAAGGCGAAGCCGCTGATATCCTGACCGGTCGCTTCGTTGTAGAGACTGCCGGTGAACACCGTGGGCACGGTGCCGAGCACACCGATACTGACGGAGTAAGACGTCGCACCTGTGAGCGTGAAGAGGACATCGATCCCTTCGTCGCTGGGCGCGATGCCGGTACTCGAAAACCCGCGGTCTGGTGTTCTCCGCGATGACCTGATCCGGCACATCGGAGATCAGCGGCGGGGTGTTGCCCAAGGTCAGCGCGCCCCCGGCCAGCGCGAACATTCCGAGGCCGAGCAGCGCGAGCTTCGCCCGCGCACGAAATGAATTCGCTTTGCGCAGGAAGAAGGGATTCGGCGCGTTCATGCAGGATCCAAAAGTGAAACCCCACCGTTTCAAGAAGGTCTCCGTCAGACGATAAGCATTTCCACTGCTAACCAAGGCGAGTTCCTGATTGAGTGGCGGCGGGATTGCGCCAGAATTGCACAGTCGGCCATTAGCCGACCCGATCTGCATGCAACCCACCATCCTCATTGTCGACGACGAGAAGCATACCCGCGACGGACTGCGGCGTCTGCTCGAGGACGAATACGACGTTTACGTGGCGGAGGATATTGGCGGCGCGATGAGCGTGCTCGAACGCGAGTCGGTCGATCTGCTGCTGACCGATCTGCGGCTGGTGGGCGAAGATGGCATGCAGTTAATCGAGCGCGCGCTGAAACTGCCGCACGCGCCGGTCTGCATGATGATGACGGCCTATGGCTCGGTCGACACCGCGGTCGAAGCGATGAAACGCGGCGCCTACGATTTCGTGACCAAGCCGCTCAATCTCGACAAGGTGGAAATTCTCATCGCGCGCGCGTTGCAATCGCGCCGGATGGAGCAGGAAAATCACACGCTGCGGCAGCAGATCGACGAGCGTTTCGGGCTGGAAAATATTCTGGGCGAATCGCTGGCGTTGCGCGAAGTGCTCGACACCATCAAGCAGGTCGCACCGTCGTCAGCGAACATCTTGCTCGAAGGCGAGAGCGGCACGGGCAAGGAACTCGCCGCGCATGCGCTTCACAATTTGAGCCGGCGCAACCAGGCGAAATTCGTCGTCGTCCATTGCGCCGCGTTGTCGCCGACGTTGCTGGAGAGCGAGCTGTTTGGGCACGAGCGCGGCGCTTTCACCGGCGCGCACGAGCGTCGCCTCGGTCGCTTCGAGCAGGCGAATGGCGGCACGATTTTCCTCGATGAAATCGGCGAGATCGATCCCGCGACGCAGGTGAAATTGTTGCGCGTCATGAGCGAGGCACGCTCGTTTGAGCGCGTCGGCGGTTCGCAAACGCTGAAGGCCGACGTGCGCGTGATCGCGGCGACGAACAAGAATATCGAGTCGCTCGTGCGCGAGGGAAAATTCCGCGACGACCTTTACTTCCGCCTCAACGTCGTGCGCATCACCATGCCGCCGCTGCGCGCGCGCAAGGAGGATATTCCGCTTCTCGTGCGCGCCTTTTTGCGTCATTTCTCCAAGGCGAATGAACGACCGGTGCTCGATATCACAGCCGACGCGATGAACGCGTTGCTGAGTTACGAGTGGCCGGGCAACGTGCGCGAGCTGCGCACCGCGATTGAGCACGGCGTCGTGATGACGAGCGGCCCGAAAGTTAGCGTGCGCGATCTGCCGCTGAATTTGCGGCAGGCGGCGGGTTCGGTGGTCGCGCCGTTTTCGGAAAATGCGAGCCCGCTCGATCTGGGCGAAACGGAAAAGCGCATAATCACACAGGTGTTGTCGTCGACCAACGGCAACATCACTGCGGCAGCGAAACAGCTCGGCATCAGTCGGCGCACCTTGCACCGCAAACTCAATGAACTAAGCGCCGAAGGCCGCGATCTGCGCGGCGAGATTCGCGCGCGCAAACGAGAGTAACCATGGCCGGCGAAGCGGATCTCATTCAAAAAACGGTGCACGCCATCGATTCGGGCAGCGCGTTGGTCTGGATCAAACGCGGTCTCGCCGTGCTCTTCATCCTGGGCATGGCCGCGTATTATTTCATGCACGAATTCCGCGGCCTCGCCACGGCGCAGGCGATGGACCAGGCGCAGATCGGTCGCGAGATCGCGAGCGGGCATGGTTGGAAAACGAAAGTGATCCGGCCGCGCGCGGTCGGCCAGCTCACCAGCCACGGCAAGAACGTGGTGCAGAATATTCAGTACGACACTTACAATGCGCCCTTGCCCCCCTTGCTCGACGCCTTCGCCCTGCGCGCCGTGCGGGGGCATTGGCAAATGACGACGCGCGATCTTATTTCCGCACCGGATAAAGCGATCGCGGCGTTTTCCATCTTGTTCTTTTTGCTTTCGGTACTGGTGCTGTTTTTTGTCGCGCGTCGTCTCTTCGATGCCCGCCTCGCGCTGCTGGCGTGCTGGCTGGTGATTTTGTGCGACATGCTTTGGCAATATTCCCTCAGCGGATTGCCGCAGATGTTCATGCTGCTGATTTTTAACAGCACGCTTTATCTCCTCGTCCGCGCGGTCGAAGCGCAAACCAGCGGCGGCCGCGTCGGCCTCTGGCTGCTGGCGGCGGCGGTCGGTTTCGGCGTGCTGGCGTTATCGCACGCGCTCACGTTTTGGCTGATAGCCGGCGCGCTCATCTTCATCGCGTTTTATTTCCGGCCGCGCATTTGGTCGGCGGTGATCGTGCTGGTTGTGGTCGGCGCGATGTATGCGCCCTGGCTGGTGCGCAATCTCGCGCTCACGGGCAACCCCGCCGGCGTGGCATTTTATTCCCTCTTTGCCGACATCAATCATCCGGAATCGGGGATCATGCGCCGGGTGGAGTTCGATCCCGCTGGCGCGACTCCGAAAGCGTTTCTCGACAAATTCGAGAAGAACATGTCGGCGAATATCGGCGGTCTGGTCGGCGCGCTGGGCTGGAGCGTGGTCGCGCTCATGTTTTTCGCCAGTCTCACGCATTCGTTTAAGAAAACGGAGACGAGCGTGGTGCGCTGGCTCGTTTTCACCATGTGGATCGGCGCCATGATCGGGATGGCTGTGTATGGCGTGACGGAAGAACAAGGCGTGGCCTCGAATCAATTGAACGCGCTGTTTTTGCCGATTATGACTTGTTTCGGCCTCGCCTTCCTGCTCGTGCAATGGAACCGGCTCGGCTACGAATTTGCGTGGGCGCGCATCGCCTACATCTCCATGCTGTTCATTCTATGTATGGTGCCGCTCCTTCTCGAATTGCCATTCTTGGCGCCGCCGAAACCGGCGCTGCGCTGGCCGCCTTACGTGCCCCCGTACATCTCGGTGCTCAATCAATGGATGAAGCCGAACGAAATTATCGCGTCGGATATGCCTTGGGCTGTCGCGTGGTATGCCGATCGGCGCAGTCTCTGGCTGCCGGACACGGAACAGCGCTTCACCGAGTTCAACGATTACGACGTGCTCGGCGGCCCGATCAACGGGCTGTATCTCACCCCGATCAGCGGCAGCCGGAACCAGCTCTACGATGTGCTCAAAGGCGAATACAAAGATTGGGCCACCGTCATTCTGCGCAGTGTCGACATGCAAAAATTCCCGCTGAAATGGGCGACCTTGCTCGGTCTCGATAACGAGTGCGTTTTCTTCAGCGATCACGACCGGCAGAAAATCGAGAAGCCGCAATAACAGAGCGTGTCGGCTAACATTCGGTTTGCGGTTTAGGGACGCGACGAGTTCAATCTCAGCGTGAGCGATCAGCGCAGACTTTTTGGAACCGACGGCGTGCGCGGCGTGGCCAACGTCGAGCCCGTTACCGCCGAGACCGCGCTCAAGCTTGGCCGCGCGGCCGCGCACATCTTCACCAAGCTGAATCCGCGCCAGCATCCCGCCGGTGCGCGCCCGAAAATCGTGCTCGGCAAGGACACACGTCTCAGCGGTTACATGCTCGAGAACGCGCTCGTGGCCGGCATCACTTCGCTCGGCGTCGATGTTTTGCTCATCGGCCCGCTGCCGACGCCGGGCGTCGCTTACATCACGCGGTCGCTGCGCGCCGATGCCGGCATCGTGCTCTCGGCCTCGCACAACTCGTACGAAGACAACGGCATTAAATTTTTCCGGCACGATGGCTACAAGCTCGACGACCAAGTCGAGCAGCAAATCGAGCAGTTGGTTTTCTCCGGCGAAATCGAATCGATCCGGCCGCGCGCGGAAAAAATCGGCCGCGCCACGCGCATAGACGACGCGCTTGGTCGTTATGTGGAATTCGCCAAAGCGAGTTTTCCACGCGGCATGACGTTGGAGAAAATGCGCATCGCCGTCGATGTCGCGAATGGCGCCGCTTACAAATCGACGCCGTGCATTTTGCGCGAACTCGGCGCCGAGCTCGTCGTCATTCACAACACGCCGAACGGCACCAACATCAACGCTGATTGCGGCAGCACGTATCCGGAGGAAATCCAAAAGCTGGTGCGCGAATCCGGCGCGCACGTCGGCCTCACCCATGATGGCGACGCGGACCGCGCGTTGCTCTGCGATGAGAACGGCGAGCTGGTCGACGGCGACGAAATTCTCGCGATCGCGAGCGTCGATCTACTGCGATCGGGTCGGCTAAAAGACAGCACGCTGGTGGCGACGGTGATGAGCAATTTCGGGCTCGACGAAACGCTGGCCGCGCTCGGGGGCAAAGTCATTCGCGCAAAAGTTGGCGACCGTTACGTGCTCGAGGAAATGGTGGCGCGCGATCTCAACGTCGGCGGTGAACAAAGCGGCCACATGATTTTCCGCGACTTCACGACCACCGGCGACGGGATCATCAGCGCGCTGCAAATTTTGCGGATCATGAAGGAGACGGGCAAGCCGTTGAGCGAGCTGAAGCGTTGCCTGAAGAAATATCCGCAAGCGCAGCGCAACTTGAAGGTGAAACGCAAACCGCCGCTGGAAGAAATGCCGGCGGTGATGCAGCTCGTCGCGGAGACGCAGAAAAAGTTGTCCGGCAAAGGCCGCGTGCTGCTGCGTTACTCCGGCACGGAGTCCAAGATTCGTTTGTTGATCGAGGGCCGCGAAGAAAAACAGATCGGCGGCGACGCCGATAAAATAGCCGCCGCGATCATGAAAGAGATCGGTTGAGATTGAGAATTTGGAAGCCGGGAATTTTTTCGTGTGCCGGCGGATTCATTCAACTCCTGGCTTCCTGGTCTCCAAATTGATCGAATGAAAACGGTCACTGCTTGTGGCGCAGAAGGATTCCTCAACTGCGCTCGGAATGACAGGGTGGCCGGCTCAAAGTTCCTGCGTTCCTGCTTTCCTTGGCTATTCTGAGAAGAACATGACTTTGCCGCAGGTGATTGAAGCGCTTTTGTTCGGCGCGAACAAGCCGCTGAGCGCTCGTGAATTAGCCGACGCGCTCACCGGCGCGGGCGCGGACGACGAATTGTTGCCGAACGCATTCGCGAACGTGAAGGAAGCGGAAGTCGCGGCGACGCTGGAGGAATTGAAGATCGAATACACGCAAGCGCCGCGCGGATTTCAGCTGGCGGAAAAAGCGGATGGCTGGCAACTGGTGAGCCATCCGCAAGCGGCGCGCTGGGTGCGCGAACTTTTCCCCGGCCCGAAACCGGCGCGTTTGTCGCCGCCCGCGCTGGAAACGCTCGCCATCATCGCTTATCGCCAGCCGGTTACGCGCGCTGACATCGAAGTCGTGCGCGGGGTCGCGATCGACAGCGTGCTGCAAAGTTTAATGGAACGCGGCCTGGTGCGCATCAGCGGTCGCGCGGAAGTTCCCGGCCGCCCGCTCTTGTACGAAACGACGGAATTTTTCCTCGAACACTTCGGTCTGCGCTCACTCGACGAATTGCCGAACGCGGAGGAATTGCGCACGCGACATTTGCCGAGCGCAACGCCGGCGCCCGCCGCGAAAACGGAAGAGCAGCCCGAGCTGGCGCCGGTCACCGCGGAGCTGCCGCCGGAGAATTGACTTGCCCCGCAAGCGTTCGACGTTCCTCATTCTCACATGAAAACCTTTGCGCGGCGGACGAGCGTTTTGTTTTTGGCGCTCGGTGTTCTGTTTAATCTGACCGGGTGCGGCAGTTACAACCGGCTCGTCATGCTCGAGCAGAACGTGAACAAGAAATGGGCGGACGTACAATCGGTCTATCAGCGGCGCGCGGATTTGATCCCGAATTTGGTGAACACGGTGCAGGGCGCGGCGAACTTCGAGAAATCGACGTTGACGGAAGTGACGAATGCGCGCGCCAGTGTCGGACAAGTGAAGCTCGATCCGACCAAGGCGCCGACGGACGCGGCCGATCTCGAGAAATTCCAGGCGGCGCAGGGACAACTAAGCAACGCGCTCTCGCGTCTGCTGGTGGTGAGCGAGAATTATCCGCAACTGCGCGCGACGGAAGCGTTCCAGAATTTGCAGGCGCAACTCGAGGGCACGGAGAACCGCATTTCGGTGGAGCGAAATAATTTCAACGGCGCCGTGCAGGAGTACAACACCGCGCTCGCGCGTTTTCCGACGAACATGCTGAACAAGATGTTCGGCTTTAAATCGCGACCGTATTTCCAGTCGGCGGCCGGCTCCGAGAAGACGCCCACAGTGAATTTCAATTTCGGTGGTTCACCGGTGCCGGCGATGACGCCAGCCGCAACTCCGTAACTTGATCGTCATCTCGAGCGCAGCGGAGCGGAGGATCCTGTCGCGAAAGGTGAAGGCACCGCCGCGGACTCCCTCGGCTCCGCTCGGGATGACGGGTCTGCGCGTCCGCCTGGTCGCCTACGGGATCATAGCCAGCGCGTTCATAGGCAGCGCGCTTTGCGCTGCGGCGGAAACCATTCCGCCGAAGCCGCCGAAGTATTTTAACGACGAAGCCGGCATCGTGTCGCCTGGCGTGGCGTCGCGTTTGAACGAACAGCTCGCGCAATTCGAGCGCGATACTTCCGATCAAGTCGTGGTCGCGATCTACAAGAAAATGGAGAGCGACTCCGACATCGCCGATTACACACAGCGCGTCGCGCACGCGTGGGGCGTGGGGCAGAAGGCGACGCGCAATGGCGCGGTGCTTTTTGTCTATGTCGACAATCACAAAATGTTCATCCAAGTCGGCTACGGCTTGGAAGGCGCGTTGCCCGACATCACGGCGTTCGACATCACCGAGCGGCACATTAAGCCGCACTTCAAAACCGGCGATTACGAGGGCGGCATCGTCACCGGCGTCGATCTCATCGAAAAGGCGATCCGCGGGGAATACAAGGGCACTGGCTCGACTGTAGCCGAGCACAGCCAGCACGATTCCGGGGGGACGACGCCGTTGTTCGTGTTCCTCATCATGTTGATTCTGTTTTTCTTCATGGTGCGCGCTGCGCGTCGCAACGGCGGCTATCGCTACAATGGCTTGGGCGGCCCGTTCATCGCCAGCGGTTGGGGCGGTGGTGGCGGCGGTGGCTGGTCCGGTGGTGGTGGCGGGTTCAGTGGATTTAGCGGCGGTGGCGGCGGCTTTGGCGGAGGCGGTGCCGGATCGAGCTGGTAAACGATGCGCACGCAGCAATTTCTCCGCCGGCTCGATCACAAGGAGATCGTGCGCGCGATCAAGAAGGCCGAGGGCGGCACGTCCGGGCAAATTCGCGTCTTTATTCAGCGCGGCGAATTCGAAGACCACGCATTGCCGCGCGCGCAGCAGCGGTTTGTCGCGCTCAAGATGGAGAAAACGAAAGAGCGCAATGCTGTCCTCATTTATGTGGCGCCACGCGCGCGGAAATTTGCCGTGGTCGGCGACGTGGGCGTGCACGAGAAATGCGGCGCACAATTCTGGGAGCGATTAGTGGAGGCCATGCGCGCGCATTTTCAACGCGAGGAATTCAGCGATGCCATCATTCATGGCGTGCGCGAAGTGGGGAAACTGCTGACCGCGCATTTCCCGCGCACAGGCGACACGATCAACGAGCTGCCGGACGAGATCGAGGAAGGCTGAGCGTTCGGCGGTCACAGACCGCCGCTACAGAGGAGGATGTAGAGGCGCTCGCCGCGGCGAGCGTCCGCGGTGACTTGCAAAAAAGTGCTGTCTGGTGTTCATTCCCCGCCTCGCAGCGAGTTTCTAACACGTTGTGCCGTTGGTCCCTGGGTTTCCGTCGCTGGACGTGAAATCGACTCGCCAGGGGTAACCCGGCATTTGGAGGAATGCCGATTTTGGATTTGCGATTTTCGATTGCATGAGCTGGGCGCACCGCGCGCTCCGTTCTCCCAATCGCAAATCGGCAATCGAAAATCGAAAATTGATTATGCCAATTCGTTACGGTCGGTTTGAAATGCCGAAGACCCTTACCAAAGAGGAAAAGGGCTCGACGGACACTTACGCGAAGTTCGTCGCGGAACCTTTTGAAGCGGGCTACGGCCACACCGTCGGCAATTCGCTGCGGCGCGTGCTGCTTTCGTCGCTCGAAGGCGCTGCCATCACGGCGGTGAAAATCACCGGCGCGCAGCATGAATTCGCCACTTTGCCGCACGTCGTCGAAGACGTCACCGATATCGTGCTGAATCTGAAGCGCGTGAAATTCAAGGCGACGGATCACGAGCCGCGCAAGCTCTCGCTTACCGTGAACAAGGAAGGCGAAATCACCGCCGGCGACATTCAGCTCGTCGCCGGTTATGAAGTGTTAAACCCGAAGCAGATCATCTGCACGGTCGACAAGAAGCACAAATTTGATGCCGAACTCGAAGTCCGCGTCGGTCGCGGTTTCGCCACCGGCGAAGAAAACAAGCGCCCCGATCAGCCGATTGGATTGATCCCGATCGATTCCATTTTCTCGCCGGTGACGCGCGTGAAATACGCGGTGGAAAACACCCGCGTCGGCCAGCGCACCGATTACGACAAGCTCATCCTCGAAGTCTGGACTGACGGCCGCCTGACGCCAGACGACGCGCTCCTACAGGCGTCGGCGATCCTGCGCCATCACCTCGATGTGTTCGTGAATTTCAACGAAGACGTGATCGAGTTCGACGAAACGCCAGCGGGCGTGAGCGAAGAGAACATCAAGCTCAAGAAATTGCTCAACATGAGCGTGAACGAGATCGAGCTCAGCGTGCGCGCGGCGAATTGCCTGAACAACGCGAACATCACCACCGTCGGCCAGCTCGCGCAAAAGAGCGAAGCCGAGATGCTCAAGTACCGGAACTTCGGCAAGAAATCGCTCAACGAAATTAAAGACAAACTGCTCCAGCTCGGCCTCGGGCTCGGCATGAAATTCGATCCGGGTCTGGTGGAGACACCGATTCTCGCGCCTGAGGCGACCGCCGTGGCGGAGTAAGCGGTCGCCTAATTTGCCATGAGACACCAAAAGAAAACGGTGAAGCTCGGCCGCAAGGCGGAGCATCGGAAAGCGTTGCTCGCGAATCAGGTTTGCAGCCTGATCGAGCATCAGCGCATCAAGACCACACTGGCGAAAGCGAAAGCGGTGCGCCCGTTGGCGGAGAAAATGGTCACGCTCGGAAAGAAAGGCTCGATCCACGCGCGCCGCACCGCCTTTGCCGTGTTGCGGCAAAAGGACGCGGTGAAAAAATTGTTCGACGAAATCGCTCCGCGTACGACCACGCGCAACGGCGGCTACACGCGCATCATCAAGCTCGGCCCGCGCAGGAGTGATTCCGCGCCGATCGCGTACCTCGAGTGGGTCGACGCGACCATTCTGCTCGACGACGAAGTCGAGGAAACGCCGGACGCGAAAGCCTCGAAAACCGAGGACGGCGACAAGGCGGAGAAGACTCCCGTTAAGAAATCCAAGAAGACGGCTGCGGTCGCTAGCAAGTAAATCTCGCGCGGATCATAGCCGACGCGATTATAAGCGACACGTTCTTAGTGAGTTGCGCCGCGCCATGCGACGTTGGCACGTGGCGTGCATAGGGAAAAGTAACCTATGAAAACAAACAACTCCACCTACCAAATGCTCGTGGCGGCGGAAGAGCGTGGCCGCTCGGCCTGCGAAGTCGCAGTCTATCTCGGCCTCGGCCTGAGCGTCGTCGCTTCCATTGTTCTCTTCGCGACCGCGACTCCGGCCACGATCGCCGCGGCGTCGCGCACGCCGCAAGGTTCCGTGAGGGCGATCGGATAACAGACAGCGCGCTCATGCTCTGGCGGGAGTTTCGTTTTGAGATGCGAATGCTGGCGCGGCAGCCAGCATTCACCGCCATTGCCATTCTCACTCTCGCGCTCGGCATCGGCCCGAACATGCGATCTTTTCGGTGGTGAACGCCGTGCTGCTGCGGCCGTCCGATCGGCCAGCGCACCGACGATTTCGCCGAATCGCACAATCGCCGAGTCGCCGCAATTCGCTGGTCGTGCGCGTGAAATCGGGCGACCCGCTGGCGCTCGCTGCGGAAATCAAACATGTCTTGAGCGATCTCGATCCCGGAATCGCGCTGGCTGACGTTTCCACCATGGAAAAAGATGTCGCGCGCAGCCTCGGCTGGCGCCGCATGATCATGTCCTTGCTCAGCGCGTTTGCCGTGATCGCGCTGCTGCTCGCGAGCGTCGGACTATACGGCGTGATGGCGTTGGCGGTGACGCAACGCACCCGCGAGCTCGATATTCGCCTCGCGCTTGGCGCCAGCCGGCCCGATGTTTTTTGCCTCGTGCTCGGCCACGGTTTGCGTCTCGTTGTCGCGGGGCTGGTGATCGGCGCGGGCTGCGCTGTTGCCGTTGGATTCGGGCTTCGCAGTTTGCTCTACGGCATCGGCAGCATCGATCTTCCCGCGCTCATCGTCGCTGTCGTCTGCCTCTCCGCCATCGCGCTGGTGGCGTGCTGGTGGCCGTCGCGTCGCGCCACGCGCGTCGATCCGATGCTGGTGCTGCGCGCGGAATGATTCAGCGGAGAAGCTGCGTGCGCCAGGCGATCTTGCCGCGCTCATCGATTTCCAAATAAGCGACGCTGGCGGGCGCGCCGCGATTCGGTCGCGTGACGCAACCGGGATTGAGAAAAAGAATTTTGCCGACGCGCTCATGCCGCGGCACGTGCGTATGGCCGTGCAGGAAAACATCCGTCGCGCTCTGCTCGCGTGCACCGGGCGGGATGTGTTGCAAGCGAAAACGCGTGCCGTGGCGCGTGAGATCGACGACCAGCGGCCACGTATTTTCCGCATCGCAATTTCCGCGCACGAGCGTGACTGGCGGACCGAGCGCGCGCAACTCGTCGAGAATCGCTTCGTCGCAAACGTCGCCGAGGTGCCAGATCTCATTCACGCCGTTAGCCAGCGCGCTCATATTTGCCGGCAAACGATTGTGCGTATCCGCGAGCACGAGAATTTTCACGGGGAGAATTCGCCTGCGCCGCCGGTAATGACAAGCGAGGCGATCGGCGGTAGCGTGCGCGCGTGAGTTTCCAGGATTTCGGACTTTCGCCAGAGGTCGTGCGCGGCACGCAGGCGATGGGTTTCGCCGAGCCGACCCCGATTCAGTTGCGCGCGTTCCCCTTGATCCTGAGCGGGAAGGATATGATCGGGACGGCTCAAACCGGCACGGGCAAAACGGCGGCGTTTGCGTTGCCGATCCTCACGTTGCTGGCGAAACACGGGAAGCTCCGCTGCCTCGTGCTCGAGCCGACGCGCGAACTCGCCGCGCAAGTCGAGACGGCGTTTCGCGATTACGGCCGCTTCACCGACCTGCGCGTCACCGTCGTGCACGGCGGCGTCGGCTACGGCAAGCAGCGCGATGATCTAACAGGTGGCGTCGACGTCCTGGTCGCGACGCCCGGCCGTCTGCTCGATCATCTCGAGCAGGGCACGATGAACTTTCGCGATATCAGCATCCTCGTGCTCGACGAAGTCGATCGCATGCTGGACATGGGATTTTTGCCGGACGTACGCCGGATTGTGAAGCAAATGTCGACGGATCGGCAGACGTTGCTTTTTTCCGCGACGCTGCCGCCCGAGATCGAGCGGCTGGCGGCGACGGTGTTGCGCGAACCGGAGATGGTGGAAATCGGCGCGCGCCGTATGCCGGCGGAAACGGTGACGCACGCGGTCTATCCCGTCGCCGCCGAGCAGAAGTTCGATCTGCTCATGGCTTTGCTCGAGCGCACCAATTACGACAGCGCGCTGATTTTTTGCCGCACCAAACACGGCGCCGATCGCATCGCGCATCAGCTCAAGACCGCGAAGCACGCCGTTGCCGTGCTGCATTCCAACCGCACCCAGCGCGAACGCATCGAAGCGCTCGAAGGATTCAAGAGCGGCAAATACGAAGTGATGGTCGCGACCGACATCGCCGCGCGCGGTCTCGACATCGCCGGCGTCAGTCACGTCATTAATTACGACGTGCCGGAGCACCCGGAAGATTACGTGCACCGCATCGGGCGAACCGGGCGCGCGCAAAACGTAGGCGACGCGTTCACCTTGATGAACGGCGGCGAGCTGCCCGCGTTGCAAGCGATCGAGCGTTTTATCGGCCAGAAAATTCCGCGTCTGAAGCTCGAAAATTTCCCGTACATTTACACCGTGCTCTTCGAGCCGGAATCGACACTCGGCGGCAAACGCGCCATCGGCGGCGGTCGCACGCATCGCGGCTATTCCTTCGGTCGCCGGCGCCGGTAAATCAGCCGACGCGATCTTATTTGCGAGGCAGACCGCGGAATTCGCGCTCTGCGCTGCTTGTTCGTGCTCGGGGCGCGTCTAGTAAATATTTGGCCGGACCGACGCTAGAAAACGCACGGAAGTGAAGCGTGGAACGAAAGTGAATTTGTGGCCGGCGGCGTGAGCGTCGCCAGAAATCGATATCGGGTCGCGCGATTGTATGTCGCGACGAGGACTGAAACTGTCGGCGACCTCACCAGCCGAGTCGCTTCTCGAAGCGATAAGGGATCACATCGTTCACCAGCGGCAGGCGATAGACGTCGGGATCGGTGTGGCTATATGGCCGCGTCGGCATGCTGATGCAGACGGCATCGGTAGATCCGACGTTTTGGTGCGCGTGATAAACGAACGCCGGGATGACCATCAGGTCGCGTTGTTCCGCGCTGCGATAAATTTCGTTCACCATGCCGAAGGTCGGCGAGTCACGGCGCTCATCATAGAGCACGACTTTGATCGTGCCCTGGCTGACGAAGATGCGGTCGTCGTGCAGATGATGTTTGTGCCAACCCTTCGCCATTCCCGGCCGGATGGTGAATTGATAAACGTAAACGATGGGCGCGCTATGCGCCTCCAGCACGAGCGACGAAATTTCCACGAGAGTGCCACGTTCATCGACGTGCGTTTTGGCCGGCAGAATTTTGATGCCGGCGATGCGCGGCGCGATCGACTCGCCCGCGACGGTCACCGTCTGCACATCCTTTTTCGGGGAGGTCATGGGCCGCTATCATAACGACTGGGAGAACAGCGCGCACGAAAAAGCGCGGTTCTAGTGCAGTGAGTTATTAAAAAATGAACACGGATTCCCATGGAGGTCTTCGACGGAGGACGGCCGCCGTCCAGGCCGGGTTACAAACCCACCTCCATTGCCGGACACGATTTCTCTGAATCAGAACTCGCCGACTCACTGCACTAGTCCTGGCTCAGTACGAAACGATTGCCTTCGCTGTCCTTGAAAATCGTGTAGGTGCCCCACGGCTGTTTCTCCGGCGCGCCGTCGAACTCCACGCCGCGTTGTTTCAACTCCGTGTAGGTTTTGTCGATATCGTCGCATGCGAACGACATGTTCATCATCGTGCCGATGCGTTTCTCTTCGCCTTCGGCGGTAAAGAGGACGATACGCGTCTCCGCCTTCGGCACGCGCAATTCGATCCAGCGCTGCTTCGCGTCGAACGGCTGATCGGTGATGATCGTGAAGCCTAATTTCTCGGTGTAGAAATCGAGGGCGCGAACCTGGTTGGCGACGGGAATGCTGATGAATTTGATTTGTTTGATCATGACAGGCGCACCCTAGGTCTCCGCCCTTTCCGGCGTCCAGCAAATCGCCGTCGTCGCGCGAGAAAATGCTGTCCTTTTATCGGACAGCATCCTAAAAGCGATCCATGCCTCGGTTTCGGCGGACGGTGCCGGTGGATGATTATGTCCTCGACGTGCTGATGCGCGATCTCGTCGGGCACGATCAACAGCCGGCAGCGTTCCTGGTCTATCTTTATCTTTATCGCGTCGCGCAGCGGCGTGGCTGGGTGCGAGTGGAGCTGAGTCTGCGCGCGATTGCGGAGGGTTGCGGCCTCTCCAAGAGTGCGGTGCAGGTCGCGCTGCGCACGCTGCAGCGGCGGGAACTGGTGCGCTCGGAACGCGCGCATGTGACGGCGGTTACGCGCCATCGAGTGCTCCGGCATTGGCGGCCTGGGCGGAAGCGGCGGTAAAATTGCCTCGCGTCCTGGCGCGGGAACAGCTTCCTCAAGGGGCGATGAGCCTCGGACGATGGCGAATGGCGATTGCGTCGGTAACGCTGGCCCTACTTTGCTGCCAGGACGTCGACGCCGGTCCGCTCAAGAAAATCCGGCGTCGTCTCGCGAGCACGGTCGTTCGTCCGGCTGTCCAGATCGCGTCGGCTGTGGTTCCGCTGCAACCCTTTCGCCTGGAGCCGTCGGCGCCGCGGGCAGAGCGCGTCGCCTATGAGCCAACCGCGTTGCCGGCCGAGTCGGTGCGGCTCGCCTATTACGCGCCACGCGCTGAGCGGGTTGAGACGCCGGACAATGACAGCGACAACGAGCGCGAACCGAAGATTGCGTCTGTCGGCACGCGTGGCCCGACCGTGCCGGGAAGTCGCGCGGTTTTGCGAAATGGTGTGGCCTACGCGCCGTCGCACGCGCCCGATAGCGTGAAGCGCGCGATCTGGGCGGTGAATGAACTGCGGCGCAAGCCGTATGTCTGGGGCGGCGGGCATCGATCGTTTTATGATTACGGCTACGATTGCTCCGGCTCGGTTTCCTACGCACTGCATTACGCCGGTGCGCTGAATGCGCCGTTGCCCTCGAATGAATTGCAATCGTTTGGCCGCTGGGGCCGCGGACGCTGGTTCACGGTGTATGCGCGCAATGGGCACACCTTCGCCATGATTGCCGGGCTGCGACTCGACACGACGGATCTGCGCCATGGCGGCGATGTCGGTCCCCGCTGGTACGTCGACGGCCGCGATACGCGCGGATTTGCGGCGCGACATCCCGAAGGCTTGTAGATCGCGTCGGCTGTTGCGGCGACGCGATTTTGTTCCTACGCTGCCGGGCTTGAGCAAACTCATCGTCCGCGAAGCGAATCCGCCAAATCTCGAGACGCCGTTCGAAACCGTCGACTCGTTCATCACGCCGACGGAATTGTTCTACATCCGTTGTCATTTCCCGGTGCCGCAGATCGCGTCGGCTAATTGGCGATTGGAAATTTCGGGCGACGTGGAAAATCCATGCGCGTTTACGCTCGAGGAATTGCGCGCGCTGCCGGCGCGGGAAACTTACGCAACGCTGGAATGCGCGGGCAACAATCGCAGTTTTCTCGAGAAGAAGGTTTCCGGCGTGCAATGGAGCCAGGGCGCGGTGAGCAATGCGCAATGGCGCGGCGTGCGACTGGCTGATGTGCTCGCACGCGCACGCCCGCGCGCCGATGCGATCGAAGCGATTTTCGAAGGCGCCGACGGCGGCGTGGTCGAAAAACCCGGCGCGCCGTCGGGAGAAATTGCTTTCTCGCGCAGCCTGCCTCTGTCTCATTCAAACGTGCTGCTCGCCTACGAGATGAACGGCGAGCCGCTCAATGCCGCGCACGGATTTCCGCTGCGCGCGATTGTACCCGGCTGGTACGCGATGGCGTCGATCAAATGGCTGCGGCGCATTATCGTCACGAGCACGCCGTTCGACGGTTATTATCAAACACTCGATTACGGTTTCTGGGAACGCGTGAACGGCCTGCCGACGCTGCGGCCATTGCGCGAGATGCAGGTGAAAGCGCAGATCGCGTCGCCTGTGAACGGCGAGCGGGTCACAGCCGACACGATGGTGCATGTGCGCGGCGCGGCGTGGGGCGGCCAGATTGCGAGAGTCGAGGTAAGCGACGACGGCGGCGAGCATTGGCACGAGGCGAAATTTCGGGCGGAAACTGCTCCGCACGCGTGGCGGCTCTGGGATTACGAATGGCGCGTACCGAAGCAGCCGGGCCGCTGCGTTTTGATGGCGCGCGCGATCGACGCCGACGACAAAACGCAACCACAGGCGCACGATCCCGATCGCGGCAGTTACATGATCAATCAGCTTTTGCCGGCCGAAATCGAGATCGTCGGCTGAGCGGTATTTTATAATCGCTTGCTGGGCGGCGAAGGCCCGACGTACCCTCCGGCATGACGACGAACAGTGGTGGCTATGCACACCCGGAAGCGCTTGTGGACGCGGATTGGATCGAGCAGCATCTCGGCGACGCCGATCTCCGCATCGTCGAGTCGAACGAAGATATTTTGCTCTATGACACCGGGCATGTTCCCGGCGCGGTGCATATCGATTGGCGGCAGGATTTACAGGACCCGCTCATTCGCGATTACATCGCGCCGGATAAATTTGCCGATCTTTGCAGCCGCCACGGGATCACGCCGGAAACCACCGTCGTTTTCTACGGCGACAAGGGGAACTGGTGGGCGTGCTACGCGCTCTGGGCCTTTCGGTTATTCGGGCACACTAAGGTGAAAGTTCTCAACGGGGGTCGCGACAAATGGAAAGCGGACGGGCGCAAAATGACGCGCGAAGTGCCGAAGTATGTGCCCGCGGAATACCCGGTGCCGCCGCAACGACACGACGCCGAGATTCGCGCGTTCGCCGATCATGCGCTGGCGCAGAGCAAGGCCGGCAAGCCGCTCATCGACGTGCGTTCACCTGGCGAATTCAAAGGCGAGATCACGCACATGCCCGAGTATCCGCAAGAAGGCGTGTTGCGGGGCGGGCACATTCCCGGCGCGAAGAGTGTGCCGTGGAAAACCGCGGTGAACGACGACGGCACGTTCCGCTCCGCGAACGAGCTGGCAAAAATTTATCTCGAAGGCTGTGGGCTGAAGCCGGGCACCGAGACGGTGGTGTATTGCCGCATCGGCGAGCGCTCGAGTCACACCTGGTTTGTGCTCACCTATCTGCTCGGGCTCGAGAACGTGAAAAATTACGACGGCTCGTGGACGGAATGGGGCAATCGCGTCGGCATGCCGATCGAGCGCAGCTAGCGGAAATCTGTGGAAGCTTTCAGCGTGTATCCGCCCAGGTTGAACGAGATCATCGAGCTTTGCGAAATGCTGCCGGAAGATGAGCGGCGCGAGACGCTCGTCTCCTACGCCGATGCGGCGGCGAAACAGGAGCCGCGCGACGGCGAAAAATTCGACCTCGAAGACATTCGCAAAGACGAGGAATGCGCGGATACGGTCGGCGTTTATTTGCACGTCGACGACGAGCGCAAAGCGCATTTTCGCATGACGCTCGGTCCTGAAGTGCAAACGCTCACGCGGGCAATGACGGCGATTCTTTGCAAAGGTCTCGACGGCGCGACGCCACGGGAAGTGCTCGATCTGCCGAGCGATTTCGTCACGCGCATCGTCGGCGCCGAACTCGTGCGCGTGCGCAGCCAGACGACCTATTACGTGCTCTCGCGCATGAAAGGCATCTGCAAAGTCTGGCTCGATCGAAAACGCAAAGCCGAGACGCAGGCCGCGTAGTTCGTCATTCCGAAAGCTCCGTCATTCCGAGCGAAGCCGAGGAATCCCGCGGACGTTCACTGAAAGCTTCCGCGCTGGGATCCCTCGGCTTTGCTCGGGATGACAAATCGTCGCGCAGAGCGCGTTGGCTATGGATCGCGTCGGCTGCAATCGCTTCGTGACGCGCTGGCGTTTTCGCCTACATTCCGCCCGCGCCAATGCCGCGGAACAATGACCTGCACAAAATTCTGCTGATCGGCTCCGGTCCCATCGTGATCGGGCAGGGCTGCGAATTTGATTATTCCGGCGTGCAGGCGTGCAAGGCGTTGCGCGAGGAAGGCTACCAGGTCGTGCTCGTGAATTCGAATCCGGCGACGATCATGACCGATCCGGAATTTGCGGATCGCACCTACATCGAGCCGATCACGGCGGAAGTGATCGAGGCCATCATGGAGCGCGAAAAACCGGACGCGATTCTGCCGACGATGGGCGGACAAACCGCGCTCAACGCCGCGATGGAATTGAACCGCAACGGCGCGCTCGTGCGGCACAAAGTGAAATTGATCGGCGCGAACGCGCAGGCGATCGCGAAGGGCGAAGACCGCCAGCTGTTCAAGGAAGCGATGTTGCGCATCGGTCTCGAGGTCGCGCGCTCCGGCATCGCGCACGACATTTCCGACGCGGAAAAAATAGCCGACGAGATCGGCACCTTCCCGCTCATCATCCGGCCCGCTTTCACGCTCGGCGGCAGCGGCAGCGGCATCGCTTACAACCGCGAAGAACTCGATACCATGGTGGCGCACGGGCTCGCACTCTCGCCGGTGAGCGAAGTGCTCGTCGAGGAATCGCTCGCCGGCTGGAAGGAATACGAGATGGAAGTGATGCGCGATTGCGCGGACAACTGCGTCGTCATTTGCTCCATCGAAAATTTCGATCCGATGGGCGTGCACACCGGTGACTCGATCACGGTCGCGCCGGCGCAAACGCTGAGCGATCGCGAGTATCAGGTGATGCGTGACGCGTCGTTCGCGGTCATTCGCGAGATCGGCGTCGAGACCGGCGGCTCGAACATCCAATTCGCGGTCAATCCCGATAACGGTCGCATGATCGTGATCGAGATGAATCCGCGCGTCTCGCGATCGAGCGCGCTGGCGTCGAAGGCGACCGGATTTCCGATCGCGAAAATCGCGGCCAAGCTCGCGGTCGGGTACACGCTCGACGAAATCCGCAACGACATCACGCGCGAGACGCCGGCGAGTTTTGAACCGACAATCGATTATTGCGTGGTGAAAGTGCCGCGGTTCACGTTCGAGAAATTTCCGCAGGCGAACGCGACGCTGACGACGCAGATGAAAAGCGTCGGCGAAGCGATGGCGATCGGTCGCACGTTTAAAGAAGCGCTGCAAAAAGCGCTGCGCAGTTTGGAGATCAAACGCTTCGGTTTAATCGGCGATGGCGCGGAGGGACAGATCGATGACGATGCGTTGCGCCAAAAACTCAACGTGCCCAACGCCGAGCGCATTTTTTACATTGCGCAGGCGTTGCAGAGCGGGATGGCTGTCGAAGAAATTTTCGAGCTCACGAAAATCGATCGCTGGTTCCTCGAGAATCTCGCGGAGATCGTGTCGGCTGCCGCAGACTTGAACGTGCTACCACTTTTGCGCGCGAAGAAGCTCGGCTTTTCCGATCGCCAACTCGCTATTGCGCGCGGCGTTTCCGAAAAGACGATACGCGCCAAACGCCTCGCAGAAAACGTGGTGCCGACATATCGACTCGTCGATACCTGCGCGGCGGAGTTCGAAGCCTACACGCCCTATTATTATTCGGCCTACGGCACCGAGAACGAGCGGCGCGAGAGCGGGAAGCGCAAGGTGATGATTCTTGGCGGCGGCCCGAATCGCATCGGGCAAGGCATCGAATTCGATTACTGCTGCGTGCACGCGGCGTTCGCGCTGCGCGAGCTCGGCTTCGAGACGATCATGGTCAATTCGAATCCGGAAACGGTTTCGACCGATTACGACACGAGCGACAAACTTTATTTCGAGCCGCTCACGCTCGAAGACGTGCTCAACATTTACGACCAGGAAAAACCGGATGGCGTCGTGGTGCAGTTCGGCGGGCAGACGCCGCTGAATCTTGCCGCCGGTTTGCGCGCGGCCGGCGTCCCGATCCTCGGCACGCAGCCGGAGAGCATCGCGATGGCGGAGGATCGCAAACTTTTCGCCGCCATGCTGGACAAGCTCGAACTTCGGCAGACGCCGAACGGCGCGGCGCTCAGCGCAGACGAAGCGGTCGCGATTGCCGAGCGTATCGGTTATCCGGTGCTAGTCCGTCCGTCGTTCGTGCTCGGCGGCCGCGCGATGCAGTTGGTTTATAACCAGCCCGATCTCGTCGAATACATGGAGAACGCGACGGAGATTTCGCCCGATCGTCCGGTGCTGGTGGATCGTTTTCTCGAGGACGCGATGGAAGTCGACGTCGATTGCATTAGCGACGGCGAGACGACTGTGATCGGCGCGATCATGGAACACATCGAGCAGGCTGGCATTCACAGCGGCGACAGCGCGTGCGTGATTCCGACGTTTTCGTTGAGCAAGAGCGTGCTGGCTGAGATCGCGTCGGCTACGAAAGCGATGGCGCGCGAGTTGAATGTGCGCGGCCTGATGAATGTGCAGTTCGCGGTGAAGGGCAAAGATGTTTACGTGCTGGAAGTGAATCCGCGCGCGTCGCGCACGGTGCCGTTTGTGAGCAAGGCGATCGGCGTGCCGCTGACGAAACTCGCCGCCAAAGTGATGGCGGGACAAAAATTGCGCGATCTCGGATTCACGAAAGAGATCGTGCCGAAACATTATTCGGTGAAGGAAGCGGTCTTCCCGTTCCTGCGCTATCAGGGCACAGACATCGCGCTCGGGCCGGAGATGAAATCGACCGGCGAAGTCATGGGCATCGACGACGATCTCGGCATCGCCTACGCGAAATCGCAGATGGCGGCGCCCCCGCCGTTGCCGAAATCCGGCAACGTCTTCGTGAGCGTGAAGGATTCCGACAAGACGTCCGTCGTTGCCGTCGTGCGCGAATTCGTCACGCTCGGCTTCGGCATTATCGCGACCAGCGGCACGGCGACCGCGCTGGAAGCGGCGCGCGTGCCGGTGACGCGTGTGTTCAAATTGCGCGAGGGCCGGCCGAACGTGCTCGATCGCGTGAAGAACGGCGACATCAGTTTCATCATCAACACGCCAAGCGGGAAAATTCCGCGCGAAGACGAAGTCGCGATCCGCAATGCCGCCATCGCGCAGAAAATTCCGATCATGACCACGTTGCGTGCGGCGCAGGCGAGCGTGTCCGCTATTCGTTCACTGCAAAAAAACAAACTCAGCGTGCGTTCGTTGCAGGAATATCACGCGAAGCGCGCGTGACACCGTGGGGCCTTCGTGGCACACATCGATATGAGATATTTTCTTTTGGGAATGCTCGGCCTGGCGATCGCGGCCGCACCGGTTCGCGCGGAGGAGAAGGGTGCGGATAACGAAGTCGCCGTCATTAAAACCAGCGACGGCACCATGGTGGCGCAGTTCTGGAAAGACGCCGCGCCGGAGACAATCGCGAACTTTAAGAAGCTGGCGCGCGCCGGCTTTTACGACGGCACCACGTTCCATCGCATCGTCAAAGGTTTTATGATTCAGGGCGGCGATCCGTTCTCGAAAGATTCGTCGAAGGAATACGCTTACGGCACTGGCGACGCTGGTTACATGATCAAGGCGGAGTTCAACGATCACGCACACGATCGGGGCGTGCTCTCGATGGCGCGCAGCGAAGATCCGAATAGCGCGAGCTGCCAGTTTTTTATCTGTCTTGGAGCCGTGCATCGGCTCGATCATCAATACACGACGTTCGGAAAATTGATTAAAGGCATGGACGTGCTCGAGAAAATCGGCAACACGCCCACCACGGAAGCGCACGGCGAGAAGAGCAAGCCGACTGAGCGCGTCACGATCGAGAGCATCAAGATCGTGCCGGCTGATTCAGTGAAATAACGATGAGCGAAGGCACGACCAAAGTCGCGCTGGTGCAGATGCGTTGCGGGCCGGAGCCGCAGCAAAATTTAGACAGCGCGCTCTCGTGGATCGCGAAAGCCGCGGCCGATGGCGCGGAGATCGTTTGTCTGCCGGAGTTGTTCCGCTCGCAATACTTTTGCCAGGCCGAGGACCACGATCATTTCGCCTTGGCGGAATCGATTCCCGGCCCGTCAACCGACGCGCTCACGAAAATCGCGCGCGAGAAATCGATCGTTCTCATCGCATCGCTTTTTGAGAAACGTGCCGCCGGCGTTTACCACAACACTGCCGCCATCATCGACGCCGATGGGAAAATTCTCGGGAAGTATCGCAAGATGCACATCCCGGATGACCCGTCGTACTACGAGAAATTTTATTTCACGCCGGGCGATCTCGGTTTTCAGAATTGGAAAACAGCGCGCGGCAACATCGGCGTCTGCGTTTGCTGGGATCAATGGTATCCCGAGGCGGCGCGCTTGACTGCCTTGCGCGGCGCCGAGCTGTTGTTTTATCCGACCGCGATCGGCTGGCATCCGCGCGAGAAAGCGAAATATGGCGTCGCGCAATTTTCCGCGTGGCAAACGATGCAACGCAGCCACGCCATCGCGAATGGCTGTTTCGTTGGCGCGTGCAATCGCGTCGGTCACGAAGCGCCCGCCGGCGGCGACGGCGTCGAGTTCTGGGGACAGAGTTTCATCAGCGCGCCGAGCGGCGAAATTCTCGCGCAAGGATCGGTCGACCGGGAGGAGATCGTGTCGGCTGTGATCGAATGGAAGCGCGTGGATGAACACCGTACGCATTGGCCGTTTCTGCGCGATCGTCGCATCGACGCCTACGCGGGGCTGCAAGAGCGTTTGATCGATTAGCTGGCTTTCGCGATTCCGGGGAGCGCACATTTACTCCGCGCGAATTGAATCAAGATCGTTCCGGCGAGGCGCCGAAACCAGCACGCGGGGGCGCATGCGCTCCCCGGAATCCGCCGTGCCATGCTGCTCCCCAGAGCAGATTGCCACGGCAAAACAAACGCGTAGCTTCGCCTCCTTATGGCTGAATCCGAAGTCGCAGTGATCAAAACGAGTGAGGGCGAAATGGTGGCGGAGTTGTGGCCCGAGGTAGCTCCGAAAACGGTGGCAAATTTCAAGAAGCTCGCAGGCGAAGGATTTTACGACGGCACCGCGTTTCATCGCGTGATCAAAGGATTCATGATCCAGGGCGGCGATCCGCTGACGAAGGATGAGTCCGCGCAAAGCCGCTGGGGCACGGGCGGCCCGGGCCATCACGTCGACGCAGAGTTCAACGAAAAATCGCACGAGTGCGGCGTGCTCTCGATGGCGCGCGCGCAGGATCCGAATTCCGCCGGCAGCCAGTTTTTCATCTGCCACCAGGATTCGAAATTTCTCGATCGCCAATACACGGCGTTCGGCCGCCTGATTAAAGGTGAGGACGTGCTCGACAAGATCGCGAACACGCCGACGAAGGCGCCCGATCGTCCGGTGACACGCATGCAGATCGAGAGCATTACGGTGCAGCCGAAGAGCTGAGCGGGATTTTGCGGCAACGCCGTCGCGCCTGTAACGTGACGGATGAAACGAACACTTCTCCTCGCAATCGCTGCGTCGTTGGGCTGTGCCCTGAGCGCGCTGGCTGGGGACACCACTAAAGCCATCGCCGTGGTTCATCCGACGCAGGGCAATAATGTCAGCGGCACGGTGACCTTCACCGCGGATGGCGACTCCGTGAAAGTCGTCGCCGATCTCACCGGACTTACGCCGGGCAAACACGGGTTCCACATTCACGAGTTTGGCGATTGCTCCGACCCGAAAGGCGCGAGCGCCGGCGGACATTTCAATCCGACGCACCACGACCATGGCGCGCCGACCGCGACCGATCGCCACGAAGGCGACCTCGGCAACATCGACGCGGATGCGAGCGGCAAAGCACATCTGGAGTTAACCGACAAGATGTTGAAGCTCAATGGCGCGGATTCCATCGTCGGTCGCGCGGTGATCGTGCATGAAAAAGCGGACGACTTGAAAACGCAGCCCACCGGCGACGCCGGCGCGCGCGTGGCTTGTGGCGTCGTCGGAATCGCGAAGCCCGTAGCTGTAGGAAGGTGAGCGGAATCCGACACGCGTGGTGGAGCGGGCTCTCCGAACCCGCTCATCGCGCCCGGAGGTCGCGATCCACTTTTTCAGTCGCATGGAGTTATTGAGCATCGGCGACATTCGCAGGCGCGCGCAGGACGGCTTGGTCACCGCGCGCCTGCATGCGCAAGTCGAGAGCGCGTCGTCTAAAAACACGCGCGAAGGCAAACCGTTCTGCGAGATCGTGCTGGCAGACGCGTGCGATCGCATGTCGTTGCGCGTCTGGGAAAATCATCCGGAGTATCGCGCTTGCAGCGCGTGGCAGAGTGGCGATTTCGTAGAGATCGAAGGTGAGTTTGCGCAACACCAGCAGTTCGGGCTCGAAGCGAAGACGTGGAAGGCGCGTGCGCTCAAGCGCGAAGAGATTGCCGATTTGCTCGCCGGCCCGCCAGCGTTGCGCGAGAAACAAAAGTTAGACTACGCGTTCATCGAGCAGACGATCGCGAGCATCGCCGACCCGCGCCTACGGCGAATCTGCGAAATGTTCCTCGGCGAATTCGGCGAACGCTTTCGCCGCACGGCAGCCGCGCGCAATTATCATCACGCCCGCCGCGGCGGCCTCGTTGAACACACCGCGCAGATGATGCGCGCCGCGCTCGCGCTCTGCTCCGTCTATCCACAGCTCAACGCCGATCTCATGCTCGCCGGCGTCGTCTTTCACGATTCCGGCAAGCTTTGGGAAAATCATCTGCCGGAAAACGGCTTCACCATGGCGTTCGACGAACGCGGCGAATTGATCGGGCACATCACCATCGGCGCGGAACTGGTGAACATGCTCTGGCGCAAAATGCTGACCGAAGAAAATGTGCGCGCGTGGGAAAAGCTCGCGCCGTCCTCGGAAGATTGCCGTTTGCACCTGCTGCATTTGATCGCGTCGCATCACGGCGAAATGCAATTCGGTTCGCCCGTCTTTCCGAAAACGCCGGAAGCGCAGGCGCTGCATTACATCGATAATCTCGATGCGCGTTTGGAAATGTTTGCCGCCGGTTACGACACGGCGAAGCCGCTCGCCGAGCGTATTTTCGATCGCGTGCGGCCACTGCCGGGAAATCTCGTGCAACCGCTCAGCAAATTTTCGTCAGGCGACACGATCAGCTAGCGAGCCGGCGTTTCGCCTCCGCCAGATACGTCGCGTCGATTTCGAAGCCGACAAATGTCGCGATGCCGCACCGTTTTGCCGCCACCGCCGAGTTTCCAATCCCGAGAAATGGGTCGAGCATCACCAAATCGGGACGGATACCGTGGAGCTTGATGCAATTCTCAGCCAGCTCGACCGGGAACGTCGCCGGGTGTGGCCGCTCTTTCTCGCGCCGCTGGATCGTCTCGTAGGGAATGAACCAGGTGTTGCCGCGGCAACGCCGGTCGTGCCCGGATGTGTGCGACCAGCGCGCGATGTTGCTCTTGTCCTGATACGGCACACCCAGCGCGAGCCGGTCGATCGGCGTCTTCCCCTCGGACGTGAGGTGAAAAATATATTCGTGACAATCGTTCAGGAACCGCCGCGAATTAATCGGCTTGAAATGCCCGCGCGAAAGAAGCGAGCCGTCGCGTTCTTCCAGGCTGATCGACTTGATCCAGTGAATCGTATTCTGCAAAACGAAGAGATCGCGCAGTTCCAACAAAAGTTCGTGCGGAAACATCGGGCTCGACGGTGACGCGCCGACGTTGAGGAAAAAGGATCCGTCGGGCTTGAGCAACCGCGCGATCTCACCCGCCCATTCCCGGCACCACTTCAGATATGATTCCCGGCTCTCGTTGTCTGAGTATTGTTCGTACTTAATTCCGAGGTTGTAAGGCGGGGACGTAACTGCCAAGTCGATGCAGTTTTTTGGAAGTTGCGACATTCCCGCTACGCAATCTTCATTGCGTAAGTCGTGCGAGAAAAACGAGGATAGCTCCTGTCCGATCGCGCTCGTAAACCGAACCATTAGGTTTTCTTCGTACTAAGGCGTCGTTTGGATATACAGAAAAATCCGATGCTCGCAGGCAGGATTGCTAACAGAGATTCAGCGGTCGCTTAAAGACCTTCTTTAGCAGCGATTGGTAACCGCCTGTTTTATATCGCTTTATGTAGCGCTGAATCCGCTGCACCTCTGGCTTCGATAAAGTTATCGAGCCGGTATTCGCGTCTACCTTTTCGCCCAAACGAAAGATAAAGTTTGCGAAACCGCTCTTATTTTTGTGCTGCGACGGCAGGCTCCTAAGCGTGTCTATCTCGATACGATTTAAGCGCAAATGAGTCATGGGGGCAGCGGAATCTTAGTCAGCGCTCCGTTTAGGACAAGCCGAGCGTTATTATTCGCTGGCGGCGCGATCCCGTTTCGTCAGCGAAAACGCCGCGAAGCCAACGCTCGCGATCACGCACAACCAGCCGAAGGCGTCGCCAATCTTATTGAAAATCGTTTCGCCGCCGCGCCCGTGCAGCGGCAACTCGCCGACGACAGTCTGGAATGCGTCCTTCGATCGTGTGCACGCGAGCAAACGTCCGAAGCGATCGTTCAAGGTGAGCAGGCCGTTGCGCGCGCAACGCGCCATCGGCACGCCGTTTTCAATCGAGCGCATGATGGCGATACGGCCGTGGCACCAGGCATCCTGAACGAAATCCCAGGCGGGCACGGCGAGCGCGACCGGCGTCGTCGCGATCTCGTCGGCGCGCAGCATGGCGTGGAAATCCATGTCCTTGCAGATCTCGAGACCGATGCCGTTGGGAAGCACTTCCGGTCCGTAACCAGGCGAATAGAATTTCGTCTCCAGCACGGGAACGAGCCGCCGCTTGGAATACACCACCGGCATCGCTGCTCCGGGCCTGAAAGCGAGCGAAACGTTTCGCTGCGCGCCGTCGACTTCGGTGTTGAAGCCGGCAACGACGGTGGCATTCGCTTCGTTTGCGGCTTCGGTGAGTTTCGTTTCCGCTTGCGCACGCCATTCGGGCGAGAGTTGCGCGATGTTCTCCGGTAAAACCACGAGTGCCACGTGCGCGTCCCGCAGTTTTGCAATCTGGCTCGCGTAAGCGCTGATCACACTCATGGCCGCGTCCTTGTCGCCTTTTCTGATGTTGCCCATGGCCGCATCGCTCTCGACCAGGGCCGCACGCATGGTGCCGCTCGGCGGCGTTGCCATTCGTCCGTAGCCGAAGCCGGCGTTGGCGAGAAAGATCGCGACGGCAATGATGACCGGCGCACGCTCTTTGGTTCGCAGCGTTGCGGCAACGCCAGCCGACACGACGCCAAGAAGAAACGTAACTCCGACAAATCCCACCAGCGACGCCGTCTGCATCAGCATGGGAACAGCGACCTCCGCCGCAGCCGGCGTCGAGGTGGTTCCGCCCCCGCGATTGAATGCCGAAAGGAAATCGAGCGCGGCCCACAGCGTGGCGAAAGCAAACATCGCCCACACCGCGCCACGCACCTGTTTCACGCGTGAGGAAATCGTGACCGCGATCGCAAAGATCAGCGCCGGGCCAGCGAGCGCGAGCACCAGGACCCGCGGCGGCAAGGCTCCGGCGTAGGCTCGCAGAATCGAGGCGCTGCCGACCGCGTACGCCACCCACGCGGCAGCAAACACTTGCCACCATCTGGCGTTACCGAAAGCGTACCAAAGAATCGGAATCGGTGCGAGCCAGGCCAGCCACCATTGCTCGCCGAGGCCGATTGAAAAATAGAAACCAAGCGCGCTCAAAAGTGCGCAGATGATCGCAGTCATCGGAGAAATATGAACGAGGTCGGACCGGACGTCATCCCGACGACTTTTTGCATGCTTCCAAAAAACATCGTCGTAACTTGGCGCGATGTCGGATAAGCCGCAAAAATTGGTCATCGCCGGTCGCGAATTCGGTTCGCGCCTGCTCGTCGGCACGGGGAAATTTTCCTCAAACGACGCGATGCGCGATGCGCTGGTCGCGAGCGGCACGGAGATCGTGACGGTGGCGCTGCGCCGCGCCGATCTCAGCGGCAAACACGATCCGTTCGCGAACATTCTGGATTTCATCGATCCCGAAAAATATCTGCTGTTACCGAATACGAGCGGCGCGCGTGACGCGAACGACGCGGTGCGACTGGCCCGCCTCGCCGCCGCGGCCGGACTGCCGAAGTGGGTGAAACTCGAGATTCATCCCGATCCGCATTACTTGCTGCCCGATCCGGTCGAGACGCTGGCGGCGGCGGAGATTTTGGTGAAGGAGGGCTTCACTGTGTTGCCTTACATCAACGCCGATCCCGTTCTCGCGAAACGTTTACAGGACGTGGGCACGGCGACGGTGATGCCGTTGGGTTCGCCGATCGGCAGCAATCGCGGGATCGAGACGCGCGCGCAGATTGCCATCATCATCGAGCAGGCGACGGTGCCCGTCGTGATCGATGCCGGCCTCGGTGCGCCGAGCCAGGCGGCGGAAGCGATGGAGATGGGCGCCGACGCGGTGCTGATCAATACCGCGATCGCGATCGCGTCGGATCCGGATCGGATGGCACGCGCGTTTCGCGACGCGGTGGCAGCGGGCCGAGACGCGTTCGAGATCGGGCTGGCTGAGAAACGCGAGAGCGCGTCGGCTACCAGCCCGATCTCGGAATTTTTTCGCAGTGCGAACGACTAATTATCGCCGCTCGCGGAATTTCGCGCTACGCCGCGTGCGCGATGAATTTGATGTAGACGATGAGCAGAATAATCGCGCACACGAGCGACATGAAGAACCCGGCCGGATGGAAGGACGAGCCCGGCGCCGGCTTCGAGAAGAGGCGCCCGATCAACCCGCCGATGATGCCGCCGACGATGCCGAGCACCGCGCATTTAATGAAACCGAGGTGGTGCGCGCCGGGCACAACGACTTCGGCCAGCCAGCCAATGATTGCACCGATGATGATGGACCAGATGATGTGTAACATAGGTAGTAGGTGTGGCCGGCGATCCTACATGGCCGCGTCCGACCGTGGCGATGTAATTTTTATGCCTAAACCTGCTCGCGCGCTTCGCGGCCATACCAGAGATCGAGCTTCTTGCGCGACATCGTCCCGCGCGGTCCGCTGAGGATAAGAACGAGCGAGCGCCAGAGCAGCGTGCGGCCTTTGAAGAGGCGCAGCTTGCGGCCGGAAGTCGTCACCGGTTCGCGCAAAATCTTGAAGCGGCCGAGCTGGCGCAGCGCGAGCGAGAAATAAATTTCTTCGCCAACGAAATAGCGTTCGTCGAAGCCGCTGCTGGCGAGAAAATTTTCGCGCGTGGTAAAAAGAAATGCGCCCGCGCCGATCCCGAGCCGGAAGTAGATGGCGGAGAAAATTTTCAGCGCGCGATGCCCCCAGCTCGGGGTCTCGTCATCCATCGCGACCAGCGCGCCGCCGCCGGCGCACCCGGCTGCCAGCGCCTGCTGCACGCCGCGAATGTGCTCCTCGCCGAGGTGCGTGTCGGCGTCGACGAAAATAAAAATGTCTCCGCGCGCGGCTTGCGCGCCGGCGTTGCGCGCCGCCGCAATCTGGCGGCGTTGAAACGAAACGACCCGCGCGCCGGCCGCCTGCGCGATCGCTACGGTCGCATCCGTCGACGCGTCATCGGCGACGACGATTTCGTAATCACAGCCGACACGATCCGCCGCCTCGCGCACTGTGCGCAAGGTTGCCGGCAGTTCGAATTCTTCGTTGTGCGCGGGAATGATGAACGAGATCACGTCGCCTGCCGATCTACGCGCGCCGCCCGTCATTTGACGCGGACTCGCTCATCGAGGAACGATCGGCATGATGTTTCGAGCACTTCTCTTCGTCAGCCTCTGCGCCCTCGCCGGCTGCCAGACACCGTCCGATAATTCCGACCCGCGCCTGCAAAAGCGTGACACGGTCCAGGTTCATGGCGAGGCGGGAGCGAGTTACGGCCAGACCGTGCACTGATTATTCTTCGCCGTCGAAGTAATCGGTCTCGCTGCCTTTGACGATGAGGTCATCGCCGCTTTCCTGAGGGACGGCGAATTTGCCGCTGTCAGGATAATAACAGGAATCGCTGCGCGGATTGTCCGCGATGACGTAGTAGACAAAGTCTTCGTTCTCGGCGGCGGAAAGTTGATGCGCTTCGCCCGGCTGGAAAAGGAATGCGTCACCCGCGGTCACTTCGCTGGTGCCGTGATGGTCGCGCACGATGCCGCGGCCGGAGACGACGAGATAAAATTCCGTCTCCGCGCCGTGGCCATGATATGGGCAATAACTTTTTCCCTTGGGAATTCGCACCCAGGTCAGATCAAACGGATGACGCTTGGCGAGATCGAGTGATGCGCGGTCGCGGCCGAGCGCGATCGAAATCTCTTTGATGAACTTGTGAAACTTGCCCTTCGGCGACTTGCGTTCGACTTCGGGCAGATCGCGCTGGTTAATTTTCTTCATCACGTTCGGATGTTAGCGCTCACGCGCTCGGCAGGTCTAGGCCTTCGTAGGTCTCGGCCACGATGCCGTCGACGACGGCTTTCATGTCGCCGGTGCGCGCGAAAGTCGCGAGCTGCCGATCGGCGCCGGTGCCTTCGCGCAAAATGCGTTCGATGTGCGCGCGCTCGCGCGGGCTGCCGAGCTCTTCCATTTCCACGGCGACAAAATCGAGAATCTCATGAATCAGACTGCGCGCTTCGACTTCCTGCTCGAGGCCGAAATCGATGAGCTTGCCCTCGAGCCCGTAGCGCGAGGCGCGCCAGCGATTCTCATCGAGCAGGCGCCGCCGATAAACGCGGAAGGTAATGTTCTGCCGCAGCAGCTTGAACAATTTCGAGACGATCGCCTGGATCAACGCCGCGATCGCGAGCGTGTCTTCCACCCGCGTCTGCGCATCGCACACGCGCAGCTCGAGGGTGTCGAAAAACGGATGCAAACGAATGTCCCACCAGATTTTTTTCGCGTTATCGACGCAGCCGGTTTTCACCAGCAGTTTGCAATAATCTTCGTACTCGGAGAGCGACTCGAAGGCGTCGGGAATCCCAGTGCGCGGGAAACGCTCGAACACTTTGAGCCGGTAACCCTTCAGGCCCGTATCGTGGCCGACCCAGAAAGGCGAGTTGACCGAGAGCGCGTAGAGATGCGGCAGGAAGTAGCGCACCTGATTCATCACTTGAATGGCAGACTCGCGATTCGGGATGCCGACGTGCACGTGGAGGCCGAAAATGAGATTCGCGCGCGCGAGCAATTGCATGTCGCGCACGATCTCCTCGTAGCGCGCGCCCTCGGTGATGAGCTGATTGCGCCAATGCGAAAACGGATGCGTGCCCACTGACGCGATCTTGAGATCGCTGCGCGCGGCGAGGGTGGCGAGATGACGCCGCAGCTCCGTGACGTGCTGGCGCGCATCGGAAATATCGCGGCAAATTTCGGTGCCGAGTTCCACCATGCTCTGGTGCATCTCCGGCTTCACGCGTTCTTTCAGCGTGATTTTGCCCTCCTCGAGAATTTCCTGGATGTGCGAGCGCAACTCGCGCGTCTCGGGATCGATGATGGCGAATTCTTCCTCGATGCCGAGGGTGAAAACATGATCGGGGGAATGCATGCGCGTGCCTAGCTTGTCCCAGATCGCGTCGGCTGTCATCCGGCCGTCGGGGCTCGAGCGCGCGAGAATTTTTCTCTTCCGGCGGTCGATGGAGCCGGCCCGCCCTCGGGCCGGGGTCGCCGAGGCTGCGGCGCGAGGGCGCGCCGGCTCCAGCTCCAACAGGAAGCGCGCCGGCATGCGTGCGCGCCATCGATTGGTGTCCGCTCGTTTGCGCGCTGTTCGCGCTGACGCGACAATTCCCGCATGGTCAGGGAACCGAAAATCGCGCTCGTGACCGGCGCGAATCGCGGGCTCGGTTTCGAAGTCGCGCGCGAATTGGCGAAGAAAAATTTCCGTGTCTTCCTAGGCGTGAGAAACGAAAAAGCCGGACGCGAAGCAGCGGAGAAAATCGGCGAGAACGCGGCGTTTGTAGAACTCGACGTGGCCGACGCCGGCAGCATTCGCGCGGCCGCGGAGGAAATCGCCCGCGCCGTCGATCATCTCGACGTGCTGGTGAACAACGCGGGCATCGTGCAAGACGGCGACGAAAACGTCATCGCGATCACACGGGATTTTTTCGAGACGCAATTACGCACCAACACGCTCGGTCCGCTCCTCGTCGCGCAGGCGTTCGTGACGCTGCTCGAAAAATCTGCCGCGCCGCGCATCGTCAACGTCTCCAGCGGCGGCGGTCAACTGGAAGACGGCGCGGACGGCTGGGCGCCGTGTTACTGCATTTCGAAAACCGCGCTCAACGGCGTCACCAGTCAACTGGCGGCGGCGTTGCCGAAGTTCGCGGTGAACTCCGTTTGTCCCGGCTGGGTGCGCACGGATATGGGCGGGCCGAACGCGACGCGATCGCTCGCGGAAGGCGCGTCCGGCATTGTCTGGCTCGCGGCCGATGCGCCGCAAAATGAGAGCGGCAAATTCTGGCGCGATCGCAAAGTCATTCCATGGTGACCTGAGCGGGTCGGCTGACGTTCACTCGCGAAATGCCTTGCCTAGGTCGTCGCCGGGGCGGAATCTCGCCCGCATGAGGCGGCGCGCCTTTCTCTCGAGTGCAGTCCTGATCGCATTTCTCATATCGCTCGCGCTCGCCAGCGCACCGAACTGGCACGAACGCGTGCACGCTGCGCAAGGCGAACACGAATGCGCGGCCACTTTGCTCGCCACCGGCCAATGCGATCACGCGATGGCCGCGCCGTTTCTGCCGCAGCCCGCGCGCGCGGTGAATTTTAGCCAGCCCGTTCTTGTGCCTACGGATGGCGTCATCATCGTCTCTTCCGTTCTCGAGCACGCGCCGCCGACGCAAAGCTAGACCCCGCACGCGTCACGTTCCGGTGCTGCCGGTAGGGAAAACGGCAGCGGTTTCGTCCGACGCTCGTCGCACGGTACGCGTGCCATTTTTCAAATTTTTACCGACCCAATT
>JALYTV010000011.1 GCA_030854105.1 Verrucomicrobiota bacterium
CCAGCCGAGCGAGGCGTACGCCGAGGCGTCGTCCGGATCGATCGCCAGCGCTTTTTCTGACGCTGCGCGGGCGCGGGTGTAGCCCTCCTGATTGGACAGCATGCCGAAGGACGTCTCGGCGGCGAAGTTCGCCGCCAGCCCATCCCACGCCCGGGCGTAGCGCGGGTCGATCGCCAGCGCCTCGCGGTAAAGGGCGTCGGACTTCGCGAATGTCTCGGCGGTCAGCCGTTGGCCAAGCTCCCTAGCCTGCAGGTAAAGAGCGTAGGCCTTCGGATCGGTCGTGCGCACCTTCGGCGCCGCGCCCAGCAGCTTTATCTTCAGCTCCTTCATCACCTCGCCCGCGATCTCGTCCTGGATCTCGAAAATATCGTCGAGCTTGCGGTCCCAAGTCTGGGACCAGCGCTGGGTGTCGCTCCCGGCATCGACCAGCTGTGCCGTGATCCGCACCACGTTGCCCGCCTTCTGCACCGAGCCGTCGAGGATGTGCGCGACGTGCAACTTTCGCGCGACCTCCGGGATCGGAAGGTTCTTGCCCCTGAACGCGAATGACGACGTCCGCGCGGTCACCCGCAATTCCGGGATCTTCGCCAGCAAATTCAGCAGTTCGTCCGAGATGCCGTCGGAAAAATACTCCTGGTCTTTGTCCGACGACCGGTTTTCGAAGGGCAGCACCGCGATGCTTTTGTCCGCTATGGCCGCCACCGGTTGCGCGCGATGACGGGAGAAGAGCGCGACGCCAGCGATCGCGGCCAAAAGCACGATGACGCCTGCCGCCAGGCCCAGCCCCCGCTTGCGCGCCTGATGTTTTTTCAGGGCTTGCAGCTTTTTGGGCAGCTGCGGATTGCCCACGCTATCACCGTAAAGGTTCACCACCGAAATGCGCACGCCATGTTTCACTTCGCACTCACCGAGAGGATGCAAATACGGGCGCCATTGCGGGTAATCATCGATGTCGTCCGCCACATGCTTGGAGATGAGGATGTGCCCGGCGTCGCCGCAATCCATCACCCGTTGCGCGATATTGATGCCGGCGCCGGCGATGTTGGCTTGCTCGTTGAAGTCGGCGATTTCATTGACCGGCCCGCTGTGCACACCCATCCGCACCGGAAGTTCCGGATGACTTTTCAACGCTTTGCTGATTTCCAGCGCGCAGAGCACCGGCGCCTCCGGGCTGGTGCGGAAAACAAGCGCGACGCCGTCGCCGGTGGGTAAGCGCAGAAGTTTGCCCGAGGCCTCGGCGAGGCGGACCTGCTCTGTTGCGCGCACGATTTCCTTGAGCTTTTGGATGCGCTCGCTCTGCTCGTTAATGAGCAGCTTCGAGTAGCCGACGATGTCGAGAAACAGGACGTGGCCGATTTCCAGCGGCAGTTCGCGTTTTCCTTCAGGGGGCATCTGGTTCGCTTATCCCTTCGTCTCTTTCAGTGCGAGCGACGCGACGATTTGATCGAAGCGAGGATCGCTTCGGAGTGGATCGAGTAGTGGATCGATCTTGATTTCCAAGGCGAGCCGGTTGCGTTCCGCGACGGCCTTGGTCAGCCACGCGAAGGCTTGTTCGTTGTCGCCCATTCGCATGCAGGCGATTACATAGTCGAGTGCTGGGACGTACTCGCCGCGACCGGTTTTACGGTTTAACTGTTGAAGTTTCTTTTGCGCTAGAACTCGGACCGCCAATTCGAAACCGGACGCGGCATAGGTCCCCTCAAGGAGCGACGCGTGTTCGCCTTCACTGCTCAAAGCCAACGCTTTGCTCCATTCGCCAATGGCTTCCCTCTGCATTTGCTTTTTTTCGTAGACATAGCCGAGCGCTTCATGGGCCATTTGGAAATTTGGATCGAGCTCCAGGGTTTTGCGGTACTCATCGACCGCGGGGTCGTACTGCCGCATCAAGAAAAAGAGTCGCCCGCTCCACAAACCTATGCGGGGCGATAGCGGGTCGAGCGCGATGGCGCGCCGCATCTCGGCAAGCGCTTCTTCATCTCGGCCAAACAGTACCAAACAGAACGCATAGTGAAGGTGCATCTCGGCAAAGTTCGGGCTTAGCTTCAAGCCGCGGCGGAAATCCCGCTCTGCGCCTGGCCAATCGCGATGATAATAGAGTTTGGCGGCAGCCAGAGGGTTGTACGCTTCGCCAAGAGTCGGGTCGAGTTCTAACGCTTTTTTCGCGGCGTCTTCCTCCGTCTTTGCCCATTTCTCCTCGGGCGGAAGCAATCCATTCGCGAATGCGAAGCCATAGTAATCGGCCAGGCCCGCATAGGCCAGAGCGTAGGTCGGGTCCAATTCGATCGCCTGCTCATAGTACTCACGACTCTTCTCAAAGCCCGGCCCGAGCGATTTGTTCCAGTAGAAGCGGCCTCGGAGATACAACTCATGCGCCTCACCGCTTTGCGTCGGACGAAAAGCAATCGCGCGCTGCTCTTCACCGCTAAGCTTTGCCTGCAGGCTATCCGCGATCTTTGCAGCAATGTCGCTTTCAACGGCAAAGATATCATCAAGTTGTCGGTCGTAGCGTTCCGCCCAGAGATGCGCGTCATTTTTGGCATCAATCAGTTGAACGTGCACCCGCACTTTGTCGCCCGCCTTGCGCACGCTCCCTTCGAGAATTGTGGCAACGTCAAGTTGCTTTGCGATCTCCGCAATGGCCCCCCGGGCATTTTTGAAACGCTGCGTCGACGTTCGCGAGATCACTTTCAAGTCGCCGATTCGCGACAAACGCGTAAGGATTTCTTCCTGGATTCCGTCGGCAAAATATTCGTTCGCTTTGTCTTCACTCAAATTCTCGAACGGAAGGACCGCGATCGATTTGCGCGGGGCTCCAGACAAACCGCTCTTTGTCTCGCCCACAGCCGCCGTGGACTCGAGCTTCATTGGCCGGTTCGGATTGCCGAACTCGTCTGAGTACAGGTTGAATAGCGCCATCTTCACGCCGTGTTTCACCTCACAGGTGCCGAGATCGTGTAACAGCGACCTCCATTGCGCGTATTGCTCCAGATCATCCGCCACCCTCTTCGATAACAAAATGTGACCGGCGTCGCCGCAATCCATCACCCGCTGGGCCATGTTAATCCCGGCACCGGCCATGTTGGCCTGCTCGTTGAAGTCGGCGATTTCATTGACCGGCCCGCTGTGCACGCCCATGCGCACCGGAAGTTCTGGATTATTTTTCAACGCTTTGCTGATTTCCAGCGCGCAGAGAACAGGCGCCTCCGGGCTGGTGCGGAAAACCAGCGCAGCGCCGTCGCCGGTGGGTAAACGCAGAAGTTTGCCCGAGGCCCCGGCGAGGCGGACCTGCTCCGTTGCGCGGACAATTTCCTTTAATTTTTGAATCCGCTCGCTCTGCTCGTTAATGAGCAACTTCGAGTAACCGACGATGTCGAGAAACAGGACGTGGCCGATCTCGAACTTTACGTCTAAGGAAGGATTGACCGGCATGGGATTGTTTCTATCGGGAAACTCGAACCTCAACGAGCCGATTTTGAAAGCTGCGCTCGATCGTCGCAGCGAGCGCATCACGCGAAGACTCGAGACGCCGGTTTACTTGGTGCGGTTGAACGTCGCACCCGGCAGAAAAAGCCACGGCCGGAAGTAATGCAGCGGACGCGTCGTCGGTCAGGCAGCGCCTCGGAAAGCATCGCGCCACGATGACGGACAACGCGTTCCGCTCAATCGCGAAACATCACCCAGCGCGGGCAGGTCTTGAACTGCCGCGCCTCTTTCGCCAGCATTCGCGGCATGAAAACCGCGCCGTTGGCATTCGCGAAAGCGGAGCAGGTGGACGAACAACTCGTGCGCGCCATCGGCGTGCCCGGGCTGACGGCGAACATCGTCAACACCACCATCGGCGCGAGCATTTTCGTGCTGCCGGCGGTGATGGCGAAAATGCTCGGCGGCGCGGCGCCGCTCGCGTTCATCGCCTGCGCCATCGCGCAGGCGATCTTCGTAACCTGTTTCGCGATGGCGGGCTCACGCGTCTCGCTCACCGGCGGGCTCTACGCCTACGTCGAAGTCGCGTTCGGTCGCTACGTCGGTTTCCTCGCGGGGCTGATGAATTTCACCACCGCGATCCTGAGTATCGCCGCCGTCATGAACGTGCTGGTTGACGCTGCGGTCGCGTTTTCGCCGATCTTAGCCAGCCCGCTCGGGCGTGCCGGCGTGATGCTGCTCGTCTTCGCCGTGCTCGTCGCGATCAACGTCCGCAGTGTGCGCGCCGGGACCAATGTCGTGACCTTCGTCACGCTGGTGAAAATCATTCCGCTGCTCGTCTTCGTCGCCGCCGGAATCTTCTTCATTAAACCGAGCGCGCTCAATTTCACCACGCATGTCAGCAGCGGCTCCTTCGGCGAAGCGATGTTGCTGCTCATGTTTGCCTTCTTTGGCATCGAAAGCTCGCTCACGCCGAGTGGCGAAGTGCGCAATCCCGCGCGCACGGTGCCGCGTTCGATCTACCTCGCGCTCGCCGTCACCACCATCATTTACATTCTTATCCAACTGGTCGCGCAGGGCACGCTCGGCGCGCGGCTGGCCGACAACACGATCTCGCCGCTCGCGCAAAGCGCCAGCATCACGCTGGGAAATTTCGGACGCGTCCTGCTGCTGGTCGGCGCGACCATTTCGTCCTTCGGTTATGTGACCAGCGACATTCTAAATTCGCCGCGCACGCTTTTCGCCTTCGGTCGCGATGGCGTGCTGCCGAAGTTTTTCGCGCATGTGCATCCGCGCTTCCGGTCACCAGACGTCGCGATCATAGCCTACGCGCTCATCGCGTTTGCCCTGTCGCTCACTTCGACCTTCGAAGGGCTGGCCGTGATGGCGAATGTGGCCGCGCTGCTCCTATATATAATGTGCTGCGCGGCCGCCTGGCAGTTGCAGCGCACCAACAAGCGCACCGATGGCGCGCCGTTCCAGTTTCGCGGTGCGCAAATTTTTCCCTTCGTCGCGATCGCACTGATCGTCTGGATGCTCACACACGCCACGCGCCATGAATTTGTCGTGGTCGGCGTGGTGTTACTCATAGGCAGCGCGCTCTATTTCCTGCGCGTCCTCACCTCACGACCAGCGGTCGCGCATTGAGTTGACCACCAAATCTGGTAGTCGGTCGCCGGTCGCGACCGCTATTTGGTGGAGAATTGCCTTGTGACCACGGCCAAAAAGTTATACTTCTAGATCAACGGCGCCGCCGTTTTTTCGTATGCATCTTCAATCTCTCGAACTCTTCGGCTTCAAGTCGTTTGCCGATAAAACCATTTTCAATTTCCACGAGGGCGTGACCGCCGTGGTAGGGCCGAATGGCTGCGGCAAATCCAACGTGCTCGATGCCGTGCGCTGGGTGCTCGGCGAGCAATCCGCAAAAGCATTGCGCGGCGGCGAAATGGCCGACGTCATTTTCAACGGCACCGATTCGCGCAAACCGCTCGGGTTCGCCGAAGTCTCGCTCACCTTCAGCGATTGCTCAGCCGAGCTCGGCACCGATTGGCACGATGTGCGCGTGACGCGGCGCGTTTATCGCGACGGCAACTCGGAGTATTTTCTGAATAAGACCGGCTGCCGCCTGAAAGACATCCACAGCCTTTTCGCCGACACCGGCGTGGGGCGCACAGCCTACTCGATCATGGAGCAGGGCAAGATCGACCTGATCCTGAGTTCGCGACCGGAAGATCGCCGCAGCATATTCGAAGAAGCGGCCGGCATCGCGAAATACAAGGCGCAGAAAAAAGAGGCGATGCGCAAACTCGAAGCGACGGAAGCGAATCTGCTGCGCATCAGCGACATCATTAAAGAGGTGAAACGCCAGATCGGCTCGCTGCAGCGGCAGGCGGGAAAGGCACGTCGTTATCAGGCACTGCACGCGGATTTGCAGACGCTCGATACGCATTTCTCGCATCGCAAATTGCAAACGCTGGAGCGCGAACTCGGCGAATGCGCCAGCGCGATCGCGAGCGTGAGCGAGACGGAACGCGAGACGCGCCAGCAGATCGAAAGCGGCGAATCGAAGCTCGCGGATCTTCGCGCCGAACTCGATGGCGTGGACGAGCGCGTGACGACGGCGCGTGGAAAATTGCAGCAGCTCGAAAGCGAGATCGCGTCGCATCGCAGCCGCATCGAGTTTAACGAACAACGCGCCAGCGAATTCAACGATCTGATTGCGCGCAGCGAACGCGAGATCGCGTCGGCTGAAACAAAATTGCGGCAGCACGAGACGGAGATTGAAGCGGCCAATGCGCTGGTCGAGGAAACGGCGCGACTGCTTTTGCAAAAGAAAGCCGGGCTCGACGAAGCGACGAGGCTGGCGAGCGAACGCCGTGCTGCGCGCGCCGTGACGGACGAGAAATTGCGCGGCGCGCAGATGAATTTGTCGAAGGACGAATTGCGTCTCGCCGCGATGGAAAACGATTTGCGCGACTTGGCCGAGCGCAAACAGACGACGCAGCGCGATGCCGAGGCGATCGCGCACCAGATCGCGTCGGCTGGCGCCGGGCGTGAGCAGTTGCACGCGAAAGTGCAGACGGCGCGTGACGCCACGCAGAGCGAGCAGCAAACGGTCGAGGAACTTTTCGCGCTCTGGCGCACGCACGAAGATAATTTGCGCGGACATCAGAGCGCGTCGGCTGACATCGCGAAGCAGCTCGCGGTGATCGATCGGCGCATCGCCGAAAAGGAATCGCGTCACGATGTATTGCGCCAGTTGAACGAAGAAGGCGAAGGCCTCGCGCAAGGTTCGCAGGCGCTGCTGAAGAGCGAGCAGTTTGAATTTGCCGGTGCGCTCGCGGCGCAGCTCGACGTCGCGCAGGAATTCGTCCCCGCCGTCGAAGCCGCGCTGGGGCGCAATCTGCACGCCATTGTTTTGCGCGATGCGTCGCGCGCGAATGAAATCATCGCGCATCTCCACGCGCAGCAGCTCGGCCAGGCCGCGCTCATTCTTGGCGAAATCGAAGAGACGGAGAGCGAGCCGGCTAAGATTTTACCGGCGGGCGCGCTCGGCTGGGCCGCCGACAAAGTGAACGCGCCGGCACCGCTAAAGACAATTGTGCGCCGGTTGCTGCACGACGTCGCGCTGTTTGAAAACCTGGAATCGGCGATCGACGCGGTCTCGCGCGAGTCCGGCATCGCGGCGGCGACGTTGCGGGGCGAATTCATTTCGCACGACGGCGTGCTTTTCGGCGGCAGCAGTAAAGTGCGCACCGATTCGCTGCTGGAGCGCAAGGTGCGCATCGACGCGCTGGCGCTCGAACTCGCGACGTTGAAACGCGAACGCGCCGAGATCGAGCAACGCCGTCACCAAACCGAAACGCAGATCGCGTCGGCTAACGGCAATCTCGAACAGGCGCGGGCGCGGCATCAGGAAGCGCACCTGGCGCAGGCGGCGGCGGCCTCGAAAATTACCGAGCTGGAACGCGCACATCATTCCGCCGAACGCGATTTCGAAATTTTGCAGAGCGAACACGCGACGCTCGAAAAACAGATCGCGTCGGCTGACGCACGGCTCGCGGAATTAGCGACGCAGCAGAAAGAATTGAACGCGCAACTCGCGACGCAAAACAGCGAGATCGCGAAATTGAACGAAACGCGCGCCGATGCCTTGCGGCAGGAAGAGGAGACGGCGGCGCGCCTCGCGGAATTGCGCATCACCGTCGCGACCGAAAATCAGAAGCACGAAGCGCTGCTCGCGCAGCGTGCGCCGATGCTGGCGCGCCGCACCGAGCTGACCGAATTGGCCGCGAGTCGCAAAGCCGACATCGAAAGTTATCAAACACGCCTGGCGGCGCAGGCGACGGAAACCGAAAGCGCAAAGAGCGCGATCGCGGCGCAGACCGACCAGCGCCAGCAACGCGAAAGCGAAGTGGAGCAATTCCTTGCGGAACGCGCGCGCCAGCTCGAAGCGATCAATAGTCACGATGGCGAATTGCGCGGCGCGCGTCATCGTTTGAGCGAGCTGCAGGAAAAACGCGGCGCGCACACGGTGCGGCAGACGGAATTGCAATTGCACATCGAGCATCTGGCCGAGCATGTGACGCAGCGTTACCAGATCGACCTGCGCGTGTTCACGCCGGATTCGTTCGCACACGAAAAAGTGCTGCAGGCGCAAATGAAACGCGCTGGCGAATCTGTCGGTGGCCGCGGCGGCGAAACGACAGATCAGCCGCGGCCGGCGACCACAGCCACAGAGGAAATTCTGCAACAGTTGATCGCCGATCTCACGCGCCAACTCGACGGCATGGGGCCGGTGAATCTCGATGCCGTGCAGGAGTACGACGAGCTCGAACAGCGCTTTCAGTTTCTCGAAGCGCAGAACACTGATCTTATCAACTCGAAACGCGAATTGCTCGACGTCATCGCGCGCATCAACGTCACGACGCAAAAACTTTTCGCGGAAACATTCGCGCAAGTGCGCGTCAACTTTAAGGAAATGTTCGCTGAGCTGTTCGGCGGCGGCCGCGCCGATCTGCAATTGCTCGATGAAAATGACGCACTGAATTGTGGCATCGACATCATCGCGAAACCGCCGGGCAAACAATTGCAAAGCGTGTCGCTGCTCAGCGGCGGCGAACGCACCATGACGGCGGTCGCGTTGCTCTTCGCCATCTACATGGTGCGCCCAAGTCCGTTCTGCATTCTCGACGAAATGGACGCGCCGCTCGACGAATCGAACATTAATCGCTTCATCAAAATGCTCGACCGTTTCGTGCAGCAGAGCCAGTTCATCATCATCACGCACAACAAACGCACCATCGCCAAAGCAGACATCCTTTATGGCGTGACGATGGAAGAACGCGGCGTGAGCAAATTGGTCGGCGTGCGGCTCGCAAGCGAGAAAGGAAGCGACGGCGAGCTGAAGACGAAGCGCAACGGCAATGGCACCGCGGAGTTTGCCGCCGAGCGCGCGACGGAACCCGAGCTGGCGATCGGTCGTTAGCCGACACGATCACGTTTCACCGTCGTCCCGAGCGAAGCCGAGGGATCCCGTGGCGCAACCTTAAAGCAAGCAGCGCGGAGCAAAATAGGCACCGTCGCCCTGCCGCGCTCGCGTTCTTCTCGTTCCGCGATGGGATCCCTCGACTGCGCTGCGCTCCGCTCGGGATGACTTGGTGCGGCTCGCGATTTCCCAAAACCATTTGCTGGGCTGTAGCGATGCTGCCAAAATCCCGAATGACTCAAGTCGCGGAACGGAGCAAAGCAAAAAAGGCCAAAGCTCCCACGCATCCGCGCTACCTCGAAGCGTTTCGCTGGATGCTGCAGACGCGCATTTTGGAGGAGAAACTGACCGCGCTGTATCGCGGCGGCATGATCACCGGCGGCGTCTACGTCGGGCGCGGGCAGGAAGCCGTCAGCACCGCGTGTGGATTATTTTTGCAGAAGGGCGACGTCTTCGGCCCGCTCATTCGTGATCAGGCGGGACGCGCGGCCGCGGGTGAGCCGCTGCTTAACGTCACGCGCACATATCTCGGTTCGCGGCAGGGACCGATGCGCGGGCGCGACGGAAATATTCATCGCGGCTGTCTCGAGGCGGGGCAGCTCGCGATGATCAGCCATCTCGGCTCGCTGATTCCTGTTGTCGTCGGAAAATTGATGGCGAAGAAGATGAAAGGCGAAAAGAATTTCGTCGGCCTGACCACGCTCGGCGAAGGCGGCATGCAGACGGGCGCGACGCACGAAGGGATGAACATCGCCGCGGTTGAGAAAGTGCCGCTCGTACTCGTCGTCGCGAATAACCATTTCGCCTACTCCACGCCGAACGATCGCGAATTTGCCTGCGAGAATCTCGTCGAGCGCGCGCAAGGTTACGGCTACGAAGGGCACGAACTCGACGGCACCAACCTCGCCGAATGTCTCGAAGTGATCGGCGGGGCAGTCGAGCGCGCGCGCGGGGGCGGCCCGCCGCAATTAGTAGTCGCGTCGCTGCTGCGTCTCGCGGGCCACGGCGAACACGACGACGCGAGTTATGTGCCGCCGGAGATGAAAGGCGAACCGTGGGCGCAGGATTGCGTGCTCGCGACCGAGAAATTGCTGACGGAAAATAATTGGCTCGAGACGGCGACGCTGAAAAAGTGGCGGGCCGAAATCGTCGCGGAAGTGGAGCAGGCCGTCGCGACGGCGCAAAGCGAACCCGCGCCGATCGGGAGCGAAGAAGATTGGTGCGCGGTTTCCACACGCGCGTTGGTGGATCAAATCTCGTGAGCGTCACCTATCTCGAAGCGATCCGCGAAGCGCAGGCGCATCTCCTCCGCGAAGACGATCGCGTTTATCTCTACGGGCAGGATATCGCCGGAAATTTTGGCGGCGCATTCAAGGCGACGAAAGGGTTGGCCGAACAATTTCCCGGCCGGGTGTTAAACACCCCGATTAGCGAAGACGCCATGGTCGGCACCGCGATCGGCGCGGCCATGGAAGGAATGCGGCCGATCGTCGAAATGCAGTTCGCGGATTTTTCCAGCATCGCGCTCAATCAGATTTTGAATAACGCCGGCACGCAATACTGGCGCACGCAGCAGCCGTGTCCAATCACGGTGCGGCTGCCGAGCGGCGGCACGAAGGGCAGCGGGCCGTTTCATAGCCAGAGCATGGAAAGCGTTTATTCGCATTATCCCGGCCTAGTGGTGATGACGCCGGCGACCGTCGAAGACGCTTACACGATGTTGATCGACGCGGTCGCGATCGACGACCCGGTGATCTACTGCGAGCACAAGTATCTCTATTACCATCTCAAGGCCGACGCGTTGCCGAAGGAATCTTTGCCGATCGGCAAAGCGCGCATCGTTCGGCCCGGGCGCGACCTGAGTATTGTGACCAACAGCGCGATGGTGCACGAAGCGCTCGCCGTCGCGAATCAGATGAGCAGCGAAGGCATCGAAATCGAAGTGGTCGATCTGCGCACGGTGAAACCGCTCGATACCGCGACTGTCCTCGCTTCTGTCGCGCGCACGGGGAGGCTGCTTTGCGTCGGCGAAGCATTCCCGTGGGGCGGCGTGACGGCGGAAGTGATCGCGCGCGTGAGCACCGAAGGATTTCATCTCCTCGACGCCGCGCCCGCGCGACTCAACGCCAAGGACACGCCGATTCCGTATCACCCGAATTTGTGGGAAACGCATCGGCCGAACGCGAAAGCGATCGCCGCCAAAGCGCGCCAGATTTTAGCCGAATGAAAAAATAGATATGCCGAAAGTTCCAATCACCATGCCGCAGCTCGGCGAATCGATGGCCGAGGCCACCATCGTCACCATCAAAGTGAAGCCGGGCGAGAAAGTCGCGGTCGACCAGGAGATCATCGAAGTCGAGACCGACAAGGCCGTCATGGGCGTGACCACGCCGTGCGCGGGCGAGATCACCGGTATCGAAGCGGAAGTGAAGAAAACGTATGCGGTCGGCGCCGTGCTCGGTTACGTCGAAGCGAGCGAAACCGACGCCGCACGCCTGCTCAAGAACGCGCCGCCTGCGGGCGAAGTAGCGAAAGAAATTCCGGGACGCGAAGAAACGAAAGCGACCAACGGCAGCAGCTCGCATTTTCAAGTCGACAAAACCGCGCTCGCGCCGGTGCCGACCGGATTCCAGGTCGATCAAACGAGCGGGTTGCCGGTGCCTGCGGGTGCGAAAGGCGCGGGCTTCCTCTCGCCGCGCGTGCGCGCACGGATGGCGGAAATGAATTTATCGAGCGCCGATCTCGCCGGCATCTCCGGCAGCGGCAATGCCGGCCGCGTCACGATTAAGGACCTCGAAAGTTTTCTCAGCGAGATCGAAAAACATTCCGCCGAACCCGCCAGCGCCATTCGCACTGGCGTAGCCGATGCCATGCGCCGCAGTTGGACGCGACCGCTCGCAACCGTCGGGCTGAAGTTGAATCTCGATCCCTTGCTGGCGGATCGTAAACAGCGCGATCCCAAACCGGGACCAGCGCTTTACGTTTTGCGCGCGCTCGCTCTCGCCCTTGCGGAAATGCCAAACGCCGCCGCGCGCTTGGTCGGAAATCGCGCCGTGCAATCGAAAGCGATCGACATCGGCGTCGCTGTTGAAGCGCAGGACGGCATCATGGTGCCGATCATTCGCAATGCCGACAAAACGTCGCTCGGCGATCTCACCACGCGCTACACCGAGCTGGTCGATCTCGCGCGCCGCCGCCGCCTCACCACCGAGATGACTTCCGGTGGGATTGCGTCAGTTTCCAACTTCGGCACCTTCGGCCTCGACTGGGGCACGCCCATTCCCCTTCCCGACCAAACGCTCTTATTCGGTCTCGGCGCCGGCAGAAAATCGCCGACATGGAACGAAGAGAAAAAAGCCTTCGAGCCCACCACCCAAGCCGAGCTCACCCTCAGCTTCGATCACCGCAGCCTCGACGGCGGCGGAGCGGGTCGGCTGTTGCAACGCGTCGTAGAGCTGCTCCGATCTCCCGAAAAACTTTAGACAGGGAGCTCGGCCTCGTCGCTGATGGGCCGCCCCGCCAAATTGTGCTGCCGCCGCCAGCGGTGGCTCAGCTCCGTCTCGTTTCTCGGCCACAAGGATGTGTCGACGACGATGATTTATACCCATGTCCCCAATAAGCCGGGACTAGGTGTGCGCAGGCCGCTGGATCAGGCGATAGGTTAATGGATCATCCTCGGACGATGATTATTGACTGGGCTTCGCTTCCTGGCCAGAGACTACGCGAAACGGGTTTCCAGCGATCGCGGCAGGGCGCGCCCGAACCGAGCATGAGCACAAGGGGGCCAAAGGCCGAGCCCTGCCACCCTTTGGACTGGTGCGGGCAGAGGGTGACATCGGTGAACGCTTGCCTACACGCTTTGCCACTCGCGCCCTTGCGAAGAGAAAGAGCGTTTCAGCAAATACCCTCGAACAGCCCCGCCGACTCGCGCCGGCCCATGCCCGGGTTCTAGCAAATTGCGGGATAAAAAACGAGATCGGTTTGCTGGAAAGGGCGCGCGGATTTACTTTGGCCGATGACGGCGACGATTGATCCCGAGGTAACGATGCAGGAATTGCTGCGGCAATTTCCGGGCGCGCAGCGGGCGATGTTTCGCAAGTATCACATCGGCGGGTGCGCGAGCTGCGGGTTTGCGCTGGATGAAACGCTGGCAGGAGTATGTGCGCGCAATGAGAATTTGCCGGTCGCGGAGGTGATCGAGCACATCGTGTCGGCTGACGCAGCGGATCGCGCGCTGCAGATCGAGCCGCGCGCGCTGGCGGAGAAAATCGCGACGGGCGAGCCGGTGCATTTGCTCGACATCCGCACGCGCGAAGAATTTGAATCGGTCAAAATTGAGGGCGCGCAGCTTTTCACGCAGGAATTGATGCAGGAAATTCTCGGACGCTGGCCGAAGGCGGAGCTGCTGGTGATTTACGATCACACCGGCGAGCGCGCGCTGGACGCGGCGGCGTATTACCAAGGGCACGGGTTTCAAAGCGTGAAGACTTTGCGCGGCGGGATCGATGCCTGGAGCGCGGAGGTCGATGCGAAGCTGCCGCGTTATCATTTGGAGACAGCATGAACGTGCCCAATTTTTCCGCGCGGCTATCGCCGCATTTTTGTCATTTCGAGCGAAGCCGACTTTCACGCCGCAGCAAATCTGTCATGTCGAGCGAAGCCGAGACATCCTTGCTCGCGTTACGAAGATTCCTCGGCTTCGCTCGGAATGACAAAAGGCGTTGCGCGGAATGACACAAAAGTATGAATGAGCTTAACGAGACGCCGCGGGATGCCTCGGCTTCGCTCGGGATGACGGGCAATCTCGAGACGAAAATAGCCGACGCGATCCGGAATCCGCAGAATCTGGGCGAGATGAAGGACGCGGACGCGGTCGGCACGGTGGGCAGCGCGGATTGCGGCGACATGCTGCGGATGTGGATCAAGTTCAAGGAAGAGGACGGGCGCAAGGTGATCGATCGCGCGACGTTTCAATCGTTCGGCTGCCAGACGGCGATCGCGGTGGCGAGTGTGGCGACGGAAATGTTGCGCGGCAAAACGCCGGAGGAAGCGAAGACGTTGAGCGGCGAAGAGCTGGCGGCGCCGCTGGGGGCGTTGCCGCCGGTGAAGATTCATTGCGCGCAGCTGGTGGAAGGCGCGTTGCGCAACGCGCTCGAAGGCGAAGCACAGCCGACCCGATCGGCGGACAAGAGCGCGCCGACGTTGCTCGGCCAGATGAATGCGGGCGGCAAAAAGGTGAAAGTTATTTTAAATCGGAAAGACTGAGCTATGCACGAGAACACGGAATTTACGACGACGCGGGAGATCGAAGCGATTGCGATTCCCGCGGGAACGACGTTCACCATTCCGGCGGGAACGCCGGGCGCGATCACGCAATCGCTCGGTGGCAGCTACACCATCGCGACCTATCACGGTCTCGCGCGCGTGGCGGAGAAGGATGGCGATGCGCTCGGACTGGCGAAGGTGGAATCACAGCCGACCCGATCGGCAACGAGCGACACGAACGGCGCGGTCTCGGAAGACGATGTCTGGAATCAGCTGAAGCAATGTTTCGATCCGGAAATTCCGGTGAACATCGTCGACCTCGGCCTGGTCTACGATTGCCAACTGGTGAAGAAAGATGACGGCGGCACGCGCGTGGAAGTGAAGATGACGCTGACCGCGCCCGGCTGCGGCATGGGCCCGGCGATCGCGCACGACGCGCAGAGCAAAATCCTGACGATCGACGGCATTGACGAAGCCGACGTGCAACTGGTGTGGGATCCGCCGTGGAATCAGAACATGATCAGCGAAGCCGGGCGGATGAAGCTCGGCATGGTCTGAGCGACGCCGGTTATTAGCCGACGCGCTCAGTCCAAATTCCCGTCAGCGAATATTCGGCGGTGTCGGCGTCGCCTTCGTTTTCCTCAACGGCGTCGTGACCTGCCGCGGCGCGAGCGACCGAATCCTCGGCGACCGGTGTTTCGCCGGCGTGGGCGTGGGCCGCAATTTTACAACAACTCCCCTGGTCTTTCCTTTGCTCCGAGGCGTCGACGTTGGTGTCGGGTTGCCGCGGATATTTGGCGGCGCCGGCGTCGGGGTGCGGAAGACAGCCGGCGGCAACGTCGGCTTAGGCGTCCCGCCAGGCAGGAGCGGGACGAGCACTCCGGTGCCAGGCGTCGGCGTGGGATTGTTCCCGCGACAACCCTGATCCGCCGCCTCGCGCGACGGATAACACTGGCCGCCGCGCTGGCGGCAATCCGCCGCGGTCACGTGGGCGATTTGCCCATTGATGCAGCACCAGCAATCGCCGGGCGGCGGTGTCGGGGTAGAGCGGCAGCCCCGGTCCGCGGCTTCGCGCGAAGGATAACATTGACCGCCGCGCTTCTCGCACGCGGCCGCTGAGATGTGCACGACTTGTCCGTTGATGCAGCACCAGCAATCTCCCGGGGGCGGTGTCCGCTGCGGGCGACAGTTTTTGGCCGCTTCTTCGCGAGACGGGTAACATTGCCCGTCGCGCTTCCGGCACTCTGCCGCGGTGACGGCGACGATGCGCCCGTCGATGCAGCACCAACAGCCTCCCGGCGGTGGAGTGGGCGTAGGTCTCGGGCAAGGAAACGGCAATTCCCAGCAACGCGGTGGATGCGGCGGGCACGGCGGCTGATCTCCCGGCGGCCCGTGCCAGGTGTAGCAACCGCAACCGATCTCCCACCACCACCCGCCATCGACTTGAATCCAGACCCAGCCGCCGTCGCTGCCGCTGCAAGCGCCGGGATTGCAGACATAGGTCCAGCGTCCACCATCAACGGCCGCGGGCGTGAGCATGAAGGCGTGCTTGGCGCCGTCTTTGGTCATGCCTTCGCCGACGACGACGAGGGAATTGTTGATCGCCTTCGCGACGGTCAGCACCTTGAAGCCGGCGCCGCCGATGTCAGCCAGCGTGTTCAGGTCATACATGTTGCCGTCAATGGCGAGGAAGGCGTGGACGGTGCCATCGGCGATGGTGGAGAAGCCGACGACCTGGCCGGGTTTATTGATGCCGAGCGCGCTGCTCTGCGCGCCGCCGAGCGTGCCGAGATCGCTGACGCCCTGATCGGATTGGGTGAAAGCGTGGAACGTGCTTGTGCCCGCGACGTCGGAGACGCCGGCCAGTTCGCCAATGTTCTTGCTCACGCCGACGCTGCCGGCGCCGCCGAGTGTGCCGAGGTCTTCCATTTTGCCGTTGCGGAAGACGAAGGCGTGGCCGGAACCGTCGGCGGTTTGGGCGAAGCCAACCACTGCGCCGGAATCGTCGACGGAATTCGCGGTGCTGGAGGCGCCGCCGAGGGTGCCGAGGTCGGTGACGGTGTAATTATACTGCGCAGACGCGTTGACCGAGAAACCAAGAAACGCGCTGACAACCAACATGATGCAAATGCGAGGTGTATTCATAGTCGTGCAAAGCCCAGACGGCCTTTGTAGCGAGTTTGTTTTTTGCCGGCAAGCGGAAAAAGCGGCGCGAGGGCAGAGCGCGTCGGCTATGATCCGATGGCGCGCGTTGACAGCGCAGCCGACCCTCCTATAATCCCGTTCCCCGCCGCGGCAGAAACTCCTTCGCGCGGGCTGCCTTATGCCATCGACCGAAATTATTCTCACCGAAAACGTCCCCGGCCTTGGCGCCGAGGCCGATGTCGTCAAAGTCCGCCGCGGTTACGCCCGCAATTATCTTTTGCCGCACGGCAAAGCGTATGAAGTGACGCCGGCCAACATGCGCACGCTCGACACGCTGAAGAAGAAACGCGCCGAGCGCGAAGGGCGCGAACTCAACGAGGCCGAAGAACTCGCCCGCCGCATCAACAAGGCGCGCGTCGTTTTCAAACTCGAGACGGGCGAAACCGGCAAGGCGTTCGGTTCCATCACCGCGCAGGATTTGGTTACGCGCTTGAAGAACGAAGTCGGCGTCGACATCGATCGCCACAAGCTTCACCTCGAGCACCCGATCAAGACGACAGGCGAGCACGAGGTCGAAATCAAATTGCACCACGACGTGGTCGCGACTTTCCATTTTGAAGTGAAATCTGCAAGCGACGAAAACGCCGCTCCCGCGGAAGAGGCAGACGCTCCCAAGCGCGGATACTCGAAGAAACGTAGCGACACGAAATAACAATGCCGAGCTCTCAAGGACCCGGTCCTGAGAAGCCTCGCAAGACAGCGACAAATGGCGCTGGCCGAGGCTCGGCCGCCCAAAATGGCGGTCGAGTTTTTCAGGGTTCATCCACCGCTTCGGCACAGGATATTCACCGCACGCCGCCGCACAGCGTGGAGGCCGAGCAGGGTGTGCTCAGCTCGATGTTGATCTCGCCGCACGACAAAATCGCGGAGTGCGTCGGCAAAATCAGCGAGGAATCGTTCTACATTCCCGCACACCAGATCGTTTACCGCATGCTGGTGGAGCAATGGAACGCCGGCGTCGCGATTGATCTGATCACCTTCACGCAAACGCTGCGCGACCAGCATTTGCTCGATACCATCGGCGGCGCGCCGTTCATCACCAGCCTTTATACGTTCGTCCCGACGGCGGCGAACATCGATTATTACCTCGAAATCGTGCGCGATAAATTTGTCCTGCGCCAGATCATCGGCACCTGCACCGAAGGCGTGCGCCGCGCCTACGAAGAGCAGGGCGAAGTCGGCGCGCTGCTGGACGAAGTCGAGCAAAGCATTTTCACTGTTGGCGAGCAGCGCGAGAAAACCGATCTCGAGCCGATGAAAAAGCACGTCATGAGCGCGCTGACGGCGATCGAGGAACTCTTCGCTAACAAGGGATCGATCTCTGGACTCGCGACCGGTTTCAAGGAATTCGATCGCATGACCAGCGGTCTCCATCCCGGTGAAATGACCGTCATCGCGGCGCGCCCGAGTATGGGCAAGACCGCTTTTGCCATGAACGTGGCTGAGCACGTCGCAGTGCAATTAAAATTGCCGGTCGCGATTTTCAGCGTGGAAATGAGCAGTTCGCAGCTCGTGCAACGCATGCTCTGCTCCCGCGCTCGTGTTAATCTTACCCGCGTACGCGACGGCTTCCTGACTGACTCAGATCACCCAAAACTGACCAACGCTGCTTCCAAGCTGGCGGAAGCGCCGATCTTCATCGACGACAGCAGCGGCACTTCCATTCTCGAACTGCGCGCCAAAGCGCGTCGGCTAAAAGCGCGCGAAGACATCGGGCTGATTGTGATCGATTACTTGCAGTTGCTGCGTTCGTCGTCGCGCCGCGCGCAGGACAATCGCCAGCTCGAAATCTCCGAAATTTCTGCGGGCATCAAAGGACTCGCGAAAGAATTGAACGTGCCCGTCATCGTCGTCGCGCAGTTGAATCGTAATCCCGAGTCGCGCACCGGCAGCGGCAAAGGTCGCCCGCGCTTGTCCGACTTGCGCGAATCCGGTTCCATCGAGCAGGACGCCGATGTCGTCGGCCTGCTCATTCGCGAAGAGTATTACGCCGACAACGACGAAGAGCGCGAAGACCTGCAGGGCAAAGCCGAACTCATCATCGCCAAACAGCGCAACGGTCCCGTCGGCGAAATTCCCCTCACCTTCCTCAAGGAATACACGCGCTTCGAAGATCGCGCGCCGGAAGAACGCGAGCCGCGCTGAGCGCGTCGGCTGTGAGCGTTAGAAGCTAACGCGGATGCCGCCGGAGACGCTGTGGTTGTCGTAGTTGGATCGGCCGAGCACGCCGTCGTAGTAGACGAAGGCGGAGTAGCGATCACCGCAACTAACTGACACGCCGGCGTCAACCAGCGCGCTGTCGCGCCCGATCGAGGGGCCGAACACGGTGAACGTGTTACCGGTGCCGTTGGCGAAGTTGGCCGTGATCGGATAGGCGCGTTCTTCGCTTTCGTGTTGGTAACCAGCTCTCACTTCCGGCCGGATGATGAGGTGACCGCAATGCGCTTCGTAGGCGATGCGCAAGCCGGTCGAGCTGCGGAAAGAATCCTGGCTCTGGTCGGGGTAACGCAGCGGCGCGAGCGAGCCCGTTTCGGTGAAGCCGTTCAAGTCGATGTTGGTGTATTGCACGGTCGACCAACTGCCGACCAGCAAATGGCCGAAGTGGTAGTCGCCTCCGTAGGCAATGAGCGCGTTGAGTTCGGTGCCGTCGCTGCTGCCGCGCACCGGCAAGCCCTGCAAGCCGGTCCGGTTGGTATCGTAGTTGTTCCAGCCGCCGCCGAGGGCGCCATCCAAGTGCACGTCGGCCCCGAGAATTTTGAAGCCGTATACGGTGCCGTAGACGCCCGCTTTGCCGCCATCGACGTCGATGCGTCCGCGATTGACCAAATCCACCGTGCTGCTGGCGTAGCTGCCGTCGATACCGAGGGCGACATGTTGCCCGATGCGGTAGTCGACCCCGAGGAGGACGTTGCCGGTGGTGATGTCGTAGCCGGGTGCGTTGAAGTCGTGGTCGTCGACGTTGACGAAGTCGCCGCTGCCGGTGACGAAGACACCCCAGCGATTATCTGGCGCCGCGACAAAGACGGGCGGCATGTTCTTATCGGCGATAACGTCTTTGCCATCTTTGCTGCTAACGGCTGGCGCTTGATAACCAGCGCTGGAGAATCCGGTCGAACCGGCACGGATATCATCCATGCGATGTTGCAAATTATTGTTCTGCACCACCGCCTGCGAGAAGCCGACTTCGTAGATCGACGCCAATTCATCCGGCGCGATCAGGTCCAAGTCGGCCGGCAGATTCGCCAGCGGTTCAGAGCCGAGAAAGCCGACCAGCGCGGCCGCGCGCGGATCGTTAGCCGAGTCATCGATATCCTCGCCCACCGCCCTTTGATTGGGCGTCAAGCCTTGCGATTGGAAGGTCGCTGACTGCTCGAACAGGACGTAAACGTCAGTCGTCTCGTTATACATCGGCACCGGTTGAATTAAACCCGTGAAGGTACTGGTGACGGTGGAAAATATTCCCGAATGCCCACTGCCGTCGGTAATGATGGTTACCCGATCGCCGCTCACGGGCATGAAATTATTGAGCCGCACCAGTTGCAGGGTGCCAGTGAGCGCAGCGCTCCCGGTCGGCAGTTGCAAAAGATCGTGCTGCGCCGGAGCCAGCCCGCCGATCTCGATCTTGAGGGTGCCGTTAGCGTTCTGCGTGTAGTTGCCATTGACCGTCAGTGTCCCGGGTGAATTGTCACCGGGGCTGACGATGCCGGAATTAGCCACATTACCACCAATCGCTCCCATGCCGCCGAGCGTGCCGCCCGGATTGGCGAAAGTATTCGGGCTCGCAATCGACCCATCCACGTCCTGCTCTCCGCCGTTCACCGTCGTGTTGCCGGTGTAGGTGTTCACGCCGGAGAGCGCGAGCGTGCCCGTGCCGATCTTGGTGAGCGAGCCGCCCGTGCCGCCGCCGAAGCCACCGTCCTGAATCACGCCCGAAAATGTCGTGCTCAGGTTATTGCCGCCCACGGTGAGATTTTCGGCTCCGAGAAAGACATTCCCGGTCCCTTGGAGGGAGCCGATCGTCACGCCCGGAAGGTTGTGCTTGCTAATGTCGAGGCTGCCGTTGCCGAAAACCTCGACGCGCGCTGTGCCGCCGGTCGAATCGTTAAGAAACAAAATCTGGCCGCCACCGCCGCCGTTTGTGCCGCCGTTAGCAATGAGGGTCGCGCTGCCCGCAGCCGATGTATCGTGGAAGTCCGTAAAGCCGCCGCCGCCGCCGCTGACTGTGCCGCCGTTGTTGTTGATGGTCGCGCTGCCCGCAGTCGATGCGTTGAAGAAGTCCGTGAAGCCGCCGCTCGACCCGCTGACCGTGGAGCCGTTGTTGTTGATGGTCGCGCTGCCCGCAGTCGATGACTGGTTGAAGTCCGTCACGCCGATCGACGCGCCGCTAACCGTGGGGCCGTTGTTGTTGATGGTCGCGCTGCTCGCAGTCGAGGCGTCGAAGAACTTCGTAGAGCCGCTGCCCGCGCCGCTGACCGTGCCGCCGTTGTTGGTGATGGTCGCGCTGCTCGCACTCGATGTGTCGTGGAATTTCGTGAAGCCGCCGAATGCGCCGCTGACTGTGGCGCCGTTGTTAGTGATCGTCGCGCTGCCGCCGGTGGAGGTGTCGAAGAATTCCGTGAAGCCGCCGTCCGCGCCGACGACGATGCCGCCGTTGTTGGTGATCGTGGCGCTGCCGGCGGTGGAGGTGTCGTGAAATACTGTCGATCCGCCGGCGCGGATGAATTCGCCGTTGCCGTTGTTGGTGATGGTCGCGCTGCCGGCGGTGGAGGTGTCGAGGAATTCCGTCAAGCCGCCGGTTGCGCCGAAGGTTGTACCGATGTTGGTGATGGTCGCGCTGCCGGCCGTCGAGGTGTCGTGAAATACCGTCTTGCCGCCGGGTTCGCCGCTGACGGTGCCGCCGTTGTTGGTAAAGGTGGTGGAAGTCCCGGCAGTTGCGGAGTTGAAAAAGGTGAATGCCCCGTTCGCCGCAGACACGAAGTGCTGGGTGATGCCGGAACTGTTGGTAATCCCCACGCCGCTGAGGGTGAGAGTCAAGCCGGGACTGGCGGTGATGGTGTAGATGGCCGCGAAGGGGTTGAAGGTGATGCCGTTGACCTCCGTATTGGCCGAGAGGGAGACGCCGCTCGTGACCGAGAAATTGAACGTGGCCGTGTCCGCCGGCCCGTTGGGCACGGTGGCCGGCATCCAGTTGCCCGCGGTATTCCAATCGCCCGAGCCGGGCACGACATTCCATGTGGCGCTGCCGGCGAAGGCGCGCGCCGAGCTCAGGACAAATAGCGCCAGCAAAATGACTGCGAAAAATCCCGGGAGTTGGTTTTGTTTGTTCAGCATTGCATTCATGATTTGTTTCTCAGCTATTAGCTAAAATTTTCTGCGCTCGGCTCCGTTGCTACCATGGTTGCGGTCTCAATGTCCAACCATCGTACGAAATCTTTTATCCTCCGCTGGTTGAGCCGCTCCTTCTGTTCCTCGATCAGGAGTCGGGAGTAACCGACGATGTCGAGGAACAGGACGTGCCCGTTTTGCAGGTGAAGATTATCTTCGCATTCCGGCGCAGGCTGTGTCTACCGCAGCGATAGCACAGCGAAGATGGAACGGCGGAGAATTTTTTGAGCGAGCATGTTAGTTGATTTGGCTGGATGACGAGCCCCGTTCATAATGCGGACCTCGATCACGTGGCAAGCCTTGCCGCGCAGGAAACTGGCGGCAGAACCTGGGCGATGTCGATCTTCTGCCGTTGGGGACAGCGGCAGCTATAGTGACTTTGCCGCTGCGACCACGTGGGCCGCGTCGATGCCGAATTCTTTCATCACTTCCGGGCCGGGCCCGCTCATGCCGAAACGATGCAGGCCGATGATTTTGCCGTCGAGGCCGACGTATTGCGCCCAAAGCTCGGGCACGCCCGCCTCGATGGCGACGCGTTTGCGACACGACGACGGCAAAACTTCCTCGCGATACTTTTCCGGCTGGCGATTGAATCGCTCCATGCACGGCATCGAGACCACGCGTGTGCCGGCGCCGAGTTCCTTCGCGGCGGCCAGCGCATGCTGCAATTCGCTGCCGCAACTCAGCAGAATAACGTCAAGCGACCGGCTCTCCTTTTGCGCGATGTAACCGCCGCGCGCCACGCCTTCGCGGCGCAGTTTGACGTCGATCTCGTTCAGCATCGGCACCGTCTGGCGAGTAAGCGCCAGTAACGTCGGGCCGTCGATGCGTTCCATCGCGGCAACGAACGCGCCGGCCGTTTCTTCCGGATCAGCGGGTCGGATAACATCCAGCTCACGGATGAGACGCAGCGCGCTCACGGTCTCGACCGGCTGATGCGTCGGGCCGTCTTCGCCGACGCCGATGGAGTCGTGCGTGAAGATGTAGAGGGTCGGCAATCCGGCCAGCGCCGCGATGCGGATGCTCGGCCGGCAGTAGTCGGCGAAGACGAGGAAGGTCGCGCCGGAGGGCCGGAAAATTCCGTGGTAGGCGACGCCGTTCATGATCGCGCACATGCCGTGCTCGCGGATGCCGAAGCGGATGTTGCGGCCGCCGCGGTGCTCGCGATCCCAGTCCTCGGCACCTTCGATGTAATTCAACGTCGAGCCATAGAGATCGGCGCTGCCGCCGATGAGATTCGGCATCGCTTTCGCGATCGGCTGCAGCGCTGCGCTGCCGGCTTTGCGCGTCGCCAGTTTCGCATCGGTCGCGAACGGCGGAATCTGCGCGAGCAAATCCTGCGGCACCTTTTTCTCGATCGCGTCGTCTAACAACCGTGCGTCTGATGGATTCGCTTTGCGCCAGGCTTCGTAAATTTCCTCCCACGCGGCGTAATCCGCGAGCAGTTGCTTTTTGTGCCCGGCGAAATACGCGCGCGTTTCTTCCGAGACAAAATAATGTTCGTCAGGCAGCCCGATCTTTTTGCGATCGGCGTCGACAAATTTCGCGCCCGCTTCGCCATGCGCTTTCGCCGTGCCTGCGACTTCGGGAATTCCTTTCCCCACCAGCGTGTGCGCCATGATGAATTGCGGCTTGTTGTTGTCGCGCTCCTTCGCGATGCGGCACGCGTCGAGGAACGCCTGCATGTCGTTGCCGTCGATTTCCTGCACATCGAAGCCGTAAGCTTCATAGCGCTTGCGCGTGTCCTCGCTCTGCGTCTGCTTCGCCATCGCGTCGAGCGTGATGGCGTTGTCGTCATAGATCAGGATCAAATTATCGAGGCCGAAATGCCCAGCGAACGCGCTCGCCTCCGCGCTCACGCCTTCCTGCAAATCGCCATCGCCCGCGAGACAGAAAACGTGCTGGTTAAAAACGCGATGATCGCTGGTGTTGTAATGCGCCGCCGCCATCTTCGCCGCCATCGCGATGCCGACGGCGTTGCCGACGCCTTGCCCGAGCGGGCCGGTGGTGCATTCGACGCCGGGCCTTTCCATGAACTCCGGATGCCCGGGCGTTTTCGAATGCAGTTGGCGGAACGCTTTGATGTCGTCGATCGACAAATCGTAGCCGCTCAAATGCAGCCAGGCGTAGAGGAACATGCTGCCGTGCCCGGCCGAGAGAACGAAATAATCGCGCCCGAGCCAGCGCGGCTCGTCGGGATTATAGCGCAGCAGATTCCCGTAAAGCACCGCGCCCATTTCCGCGCAGCCCAGCGGGAGGCCGAGATGACCGGACTGCGATGTCTTCACCGCGTCCATCGCCAGACCGCGCGCTTCGTTGGCCGCGCGCGAGAGAGCCTCGAGATTCAACGCCATGCCGTTTCTATAAACGCGGCGGGCGCGTCGACAAAACGCATTTCTTGCAATGGCGCCGAAATCGCGGGTGATTGCCGGCAGTGAATCGCTCGGCTCTTCTCCACATCGTCGAACGTTTGGAAGGGCTGCTCCATCGTTTGCCCAACGCCATTCAAAAACCGGTGCTGCATGAGCTGACGCCGCTGAAGGAACTTTTCCTGCAACAGCGCCCAGCGCGTTTTTTGATCGCGGGCTCGGGTCGGCTGCCGCTGGCGGATGTAGTGCAGCGTCTCTTCACCGGCTCGGCGATTGCCGTCTCGCGCGATATTCTTTTCGAAGTCTTTCGCTGGCAGAAAATCGAACTCGCGGATCGCGGCAGCGTCGAAGTGCTCGATGCGCGCGGTGCGGACGAGAGTGCGACGGCGTTGGTGCAAAGCGAATTGAAGCGTCAATCAGCCGACGCGATCATCACCATCGCCGACGCCGCCGACGGTCGCACCCGTGTGAAACAGAGCGCGCAAAACGCGAGCGAGTGCGTGCGGCAGAACGATGAATTCCATCCCGCGGCCGGTCTCGTGGCCGTCCATTTTTTCCGCTACGAAGGAATCGCACAACGGCCACGATCTCGCGCCGGGCCTCAGCAAAATGCCGCCGGAAACGCGCAGCCGCGTCTGGGGCAGTTTCGATTTTCCCGAAGCCGGCTCGCTGGCGGAGTCGCAGCGCTTCCTGCGTTTGCTGGCGGAGCGATTGCCGAACGAATGCCGGGTCGAGATGGTGCGCATCTCGCGCGATCGCGTCGCCCAACGCGAGATCGCGAACATTTTGATCAAATCGACGACGGCGATTTGCGTCGCGGTTGGCGCGCAGCCGATTCCGCTGGCCGACCTACCCGTTCTCACCACGCTGCAACTGGTGATGGTCTCCGGTATTATGTATGTCAGCGGACGCGAACGCAGCCTGCGCGCGGCGACCGAATATCTCACGGCGATCGGCGCGAATGTCGGCGCCGGCATGCTCCTGCGCGAAGGAACGCGCGTCGTGCTGAAGTTTTTTCCCGGCTGGGGCAACATCGTTTGCGGCATGGTGGCGGGCGCGGGCACCTACGCCATCGGCCATTCCGCCGCGGCCTACTTTCTTGAGGGCGTGACCCTGCGCGACGCCCGGCGCACCTACCTGACCAAGCGCAAACGCAAGGAATTACCCCTGAAAACGCGCTGACCCGGGAGGCGATTCTTCGCATCGGGTCGGCTGTGAATAACTTGTGAAAAAAGAGCGGCTTCCCGCAGCAACTTGTTCACACTTTTTTGTGAACATTTCGCCCTCTCTCGGCTGGCTGCGCCCTGCGCCAAGATGAATCTCACCGAACTCCGTGCCGCCCTCGCTGAGGCGCAGGTCACACCGGTGAAATCGCTCGGGCAAAATTTTTTGCACGACGAAAATCTCGCGCGCTGGATCGTAACGCAGGCGGATGTGCAGCCGGACGATTGCGTGGTCGAGATCGGGCCGGGGCTCGGCGCGCTCACGCGCGAGATCGCGGCGCGCGGCGCGCGCGTACTCGCGCTCGAAAAAGATGCGCGGCTCGCAGAATTTTTGCGGCGCGAATTTGTAAACACGCGTGTGGAAGTGCGTCACATCGATGCCATGCGCTTCGATGCGCGCGAACTCTTCGCGCACGCGCGCGTGAAAATTCTCGGCAACCTTCCGTACTACGTCGCGAGCCAATTGCTGTTGCACTACGTCGATTTTCCAAGTCACATCATATTGGCGTTGTTTATGTTGCAAGATGAGATGGCGCGACGATTGGCTGCCACGCAGCGCGATCATGAGTACGGTGCGTTCTCGTTGCGTTTACAATCGCATTTCGAAATCGAGTATCTGCGCAAGATTCCGAACTCCGTTTTTTTTCCGCGACCGGAAGTCGACTCGGCCATGATTCGCCTCGCGCCGCGCGACGAAAAACAAATCGGCATTCACGATGTGTCACTCTTTCGCGAGCTCGTGCGCAGCGGATTTTCACAGCGGCGCAAGCAGCTCCGCAACGGCTTAAGCAAACAGATTACGGATTGGGAGCCGGTCACGGCTGCGCTCGGCATCGCGCGAGAGTCGCGCGCGGAAGATTTGTCGCGCGAGCAGTGGATCGCGTTGGCTAATTTCCTGAGCGAGGCGCGCGCGGAACACGACCAACGCGCGACTGAAGAGCAGTTTCCGGTAGTGGACGAGGAAGACCGCGTGATTGGCTCCGCCGCAAGGAGCAAAGTGCATGAGGATAACTTGCGCCACCGGGCGGTTCACCTGCTGCTTTTCAACGAAAAAGGCGAGGTGTTACTACAGAAACGTTCGGGGCGCAAAGATCGGCATCCTTACGTGTGGGACTCGAGCGCGGCGGGGCACGTCGACGCTGGCGAAGAGTATGATTTCGCCGCCACGCGCGAGCTGATAGAAGAACTCGGCGTGCGCGTGCCGTTACAACGCATCGGCAAGCTGCTCGCTTCGCCGAAAACGGGTGAAGAATTCATCTGGATCTACACCGGCCAGCACGAAGGGCCGTTCCCGTTCAACACTGAGGAAATCAGCGCGGTGATGTTTTTCCCGGTCGACATCGTCGAGCGCTGGATCGCGCATGCGCCGCGGGATTTCGCGCCGGGTTTTCTGGAATGCTGGCACGTCTGGGCGCGATCTACTTCAAGCCGAGCAGCGTTGGATTCGGCAACTTCCAGCTCTGCCATTTAGCGCGGTACTCCGTTTCTGGCAGCAGCACATAGCAGGGATTCAGCGGCGCGCGCAGCCACGAGATCAGGTCGACTAAATTTTCCACTGCCATCGTCGTGCAACCGGAGGTCGGGCGATTGACCCCGCGGCGGGTGTGGAAAAAGATCGCGCTGCCTGCGCCCGGAATCGGCGGATCGGAATTATGCCGCACGTCAATGAGCCAGCGATAAGCGAAATCGTTCCCGCGCATCTTTTCGTGGCTGTAAGTATCAGGCGGATTTTTCGGATCGATCACGATGTGCTTGTTGTAATTGGGCGAGCGCGGATCGTCGCTCCAGACGTCGGCGTCGGTCACTTGATGAAAGGGATAGTTCGCGCCCGCCGGCAATTTCGCGTCGTAAGTAAAGACGTCGCCGAGCCGGAAAATGCCCGCGGGCGCGCGACCGTCGCGCTCCCGTTTGTGCAAACCCGGTTCCTCCTGGCCAGCGATGCCGATGCCCCAGGCGAGCCCGTTCTTGCCGAACAACACTGGCACCGCTTCCTTGCGCACTTTCCAATCGCCGCTGCGCTCGAGTAAAAACATGCGCCCGTGCATCGAATTCCAATCGGGGCTGAGCGCGATGATGAGCTGGCGGCAATTGTCCGGCAGCGGAGCGGCACAGGCATTGCTCGCAACAAGCAGCGCGATGAGAAAAGAATTTCGCTTCACGCATTCACCTTGAAACTGATTCCGGCCAGACTGCAACGCGTTTCGAGATGAAAAAATATTTCCTTTTCGTCGTTGTCCTGATCGTGCTGGTTATGAGCGCGCACTGGCCCGCGTTGAAGGCCGGCTTCGTGTGGGACGACACCGCGCTGGTGCTGCGCGATCCGCTCATCCGCAGTTGGCGACTGATTCCGGAAAGCTTCGAGCAGCCGCTCTTCCTCGACGCTACGCCTTCGAATTTTTACCGCCCGCTACAACGCGCTTCCTACACCCTCGACTATGCGTTCGCTGCCTTCCGGCCGTTCACTTATCATCTCACTAATATTCTACTGCACGCCGCTGCAGCCATCGCGCTGTTTGCTTTTGCGCTTAGCCTGCTTGCTCTTTTCGGCAGCGAACCACGCGCACGTTTCTGGGTCGCCGCGTTCGCAACGACAGCGTGGGCTTTGCATCCGCTGCACTCCGCCGTGGTGGATTACGTCGCCGGTCGCGCGGATTCTCTCGCCGCGCTCTTCGGTTTCCTTGGTTTATATTTTTCGATCCGCGCCGTGCAACGCGGTGGACGCGCGGCGTGGAAATGCTTCGCGGCCGCGACGCTCGCGTTTCTTCTGGCGGCCTTGAGTCGCGAAATCGGGTTGGTCTTTCCGCTGATCGCGCTGGTTATCATTGCGCTGCGCAAAAGCTGGCTCGCGTTAACGCCCGCGCTCATCGTGGTCGTATTTGTCGGCGTCGTTTACGGCGCGCTCCGCGCGCAAATGCCTGTCGTGAACGTGCCGCGATTTACCCCGCCGGCACCGTTGATCTTGCGACCGCTGCTGGCCGCGCGCGCGCTCGCGGAATACGCCGGGCTGATTGTGCTGCCGATCAATCTGCACGTGGAACGTAATGTCGAAGAACACGCCTGGGGCTTGAGCAACGCGGAACTTGCTTCCGGCGCGATGCGCGAATTGCAAACGTGCGGGGGCGCGATTTGCCTCGCTCTTTTGTTGTTCTGGCTGGTGCGCGCGTGGCGACGCGATCCGCTGGTCGCCACGTTGCTGCTCGCCAGCCTCATCGCCTATCTGCCGGTCTGCGGAATTTTCCCGCTTAATGCCAACTGCGCGGAGCACTGGGTGTATTTACCCCTCGCTTTTTTCCTGCTCGCCGCCGCCCGCGCTCTCGCGCGCGTGTCCCAATCTTCGCTCACAGGCAGCGCGCTCATGGCGGCGATCGCTCTCGTCTGGATGACGTTTTTCGGTGTGCGCTCGTTCTATCGCGCGCAAGATTGGCGCGACGCGCGCACCTTTTTCGAACGCACCATCGCGAGCGGCGGCGACTCGGCGAGAATGTTCATCAATCTCGCCGGTCTCGAATTGCAGGAGCATCATCTCGAGCGCGCCGAAGCGCTGCTGAAAGTCGCGTTGCAGAAATCGCCCCAGCAACCCTTCGCGCTGCTCAATCTTGCCGCCATCGCGATCGAACGCGGCAAATTTGACGACGCGCGCAAGCTCTTGGCCGAAGCGGCGAAGGAACCGGTCGCTGTCGCGCAAGCCGATGAATTACTCGCGGTCATCACGTTGAAAGAAACCGGCAAGCTCGATCTGATCCGCTGGCGACTCGCTGCTTACGATACCGGCACGACTTGGAAAATCGAGCGCCGCTACGTCACGGCATTGGAGCAAAGCGGCGCGCGCGACAAAGCCATCGCGGAACTGCGCGCGACGCTCGTTCTGCAATGGTATCGCGCCGAAACGTGGCAGCTCTTAGGCGAAGAACTTGCCAAAGCCGGTCGCACCTCCGAAGCCGCCAGCGCGCTCGCAGAAGCGCACGATTTCGATGTTCACCTCGGTGATCGTTAATTAGACAGCGCGTTCACCGGCGGCGTCCTCCACCGCGGCGGTATCATCCGCGAGAAATTTTGCGGCGATGAGCCAGAAGACGCCGGCGAGCAGCATCATGCCCGAAACGACGAGGAAGGCCGTGGTCAAATTGGTGTGACCGGCGATGAAACCGATGGCGGGAAAAGCGGCGGCGTCCCCGAGCAGATGAATAATGAGGATGTTAATGGCGAATGCGGTGCCGCGTACCTTGGGCAGCGAAACGTTGGCCAGTGCAGTGTTGGCCGGTCCGGTGTTGAGGAAAATGAAAAAGATCGCGACGGCCATGAAGTACCACGAGAGCGGAAACGGCACGTAGAGCGAGACCACAAAAAATGGGAAAGCGAGCAGCATGCCGATGCCCGACACCAAGAAATACGAGCCGGGCAAGCGGTTGCGTAATCGATCGGCGACGCTTCCGCCCAGCAAGGTAGAGCACAAGCCGGCGACGACAGTGATGCCGCCGAAGATGAGCTTCCCCGAATCCGGCTGGCCGCGATAGCGCAAATACGCAGCCACCCAGAAACCGAGCCCGCCGATGGCAAACGTCATCGCAGTTTGCGCCAGCGTGTTCAAGACATACGACGGCGTCCGCCAAAGCCGGAGGTAGTCGGCTCGCGTCGCGCGATATTTATCGGGCACGGCGCCACCGGTTGCGCGCGGATCGCGTTGTCTAAAACAAAATAGTCCGAGGATGAGCCCAGGCACCGCGGCCGCGAGAAATGCGACGCGCCAGCCAAAATGCGGACCGATGAGCGCGGCGACGACGTAGCCGAAGGCGCTGCCGACCGGAATCGCGGCGCAAAAGATCGCGAGAATGCGCCCGCGAATTTCAATCGGGAAAAGATCGGCGAGCAGCGTCGGCGCGGCGGGGCCGTAACCGCCTTCGCCGATGCCGACGAAAACGCGCGTGAGCAGCAGAATGGTAAACGTCGCTGCCAAACCCGACATACCGCTGGCCACGCTCCAAAAAATCACAGCCGACCCGATGATGACCCAGCGCGAGAAACGATCGGAGAGCCAGCCGAGCGCGGGCGCCGAAAGCATATAGGTGAAGAGGAACGCGGTACCGAGCCAGCCGGTGGCCGCCATCGCGTTCGCATCATTGGCGCGAAAGAAAGTGGCGCGAATATCCGGCTCGAGTCCGGCGAGCACCTGCCGGTCGATGTAATTGAAAAGATTGATGCCGAGCAAGAGCGCGAGGGCTTTGACGGCGCCGGGTTTCGCCTCACGAAACATGCGTTCGCGATTGCAGTGGGAGAAGGCGGGAATGTAAACGTTATTCGTGCTCCGGGAAACATTGGCCGCGCGCCTGCTTTATTTTATCGCCCTGACGCTGGGGCGTTTCCTTTATCGCGTCGAAACCGTCGGCGCGTTGCCGGCGGGCGGCTGTCTCATCGTGCCGAATCACATCAGCTGGGTCGACGCCATTATCCTCCAATTGGCCACGCCGCGCCGCGTGCGCTTCATCATCCATGAAGAGTTTTCCAATCACGGCCTGCTGCACCCGATCCTCACTCGCGCGCAAGTGATTCCGATTCATCCGGCGCGACCGCGCGAGGCGATCCGGCGCGCCGCCGAGCGAATCGTCGCCGGCGAAGTCGTCTGCATTTTTCCCGAAGGCCAGCTTTCGCGCACCGGCAGTTTGCAACGCTTGCAGCGCGGCTACGAGATGATCGCGCGGCATGCGCAGGCGCCCGTCGTGCCCGTGTTTCTCGATCAACTCTGGGGCTCGATCTTCTCGTATCGCGGTGGGCGTTTCTTTCGCAAATGGCCGCGCGAGCTGCCGTATCGCGCGACGGTGGCGTTCGGCGAACCGATGAGCGCCGACGCGGCCACGCGTGCAGTGGTGCACGAAGAATTACTCAAGCTCGGTAACCAGGCTTTCGAGGTACGCCGCAGCTTGCGCGATCATCTGGCGCGTCGCGTTCTGGCCGGTTTGAAACGCGCGCCGCTGCGCACTGCGGTGATCGACGGCATGGATCACTCCACCCTCAGCCGCGGCAAAACGCTGGGCGTTTCGATGGCGCTGGCGCGTTATCTCGCGCGCACGTTTCCGGAAAAACGCATCGCGATCGTACTGCCGGCGAGCAAAGGCGCGGTCATCGCCAACGTCGGCGTGCTGCTGGCCGGTAAGGTGCCAGTCGACCTGAATTTCACAGCGTCAGCCGACGCGCTGCGCTCGGCCATGCGAACGGCCGAGATCGAAACCGTCATCAGCGCCAAGGCGTTTCGCGCGCGGTTGCCGGCGGATTTTCCCTGGCCGCAGCAGATCGTGCTGCTTGATGAGCTACTGCCAAAATTAAAAAAAACGATTCTATGGGAATGGCTGCGCGCGATTTTCTGGCCGGGAGCTTTACTCGCGCGCAGTCTGCGTTTGCCGAAGCACGGCGACCACGAGGAAGCGGTCCTGCTTTTCACCAGCGGCAGCGCGGGCGAACCGAAAGGCGTGGTGCTCTCGCATCACAACATCATCGGCAACGTCACCCAGTTCAGCGTCATGCTCGATGCCGGCCCGGACGATCTCCTGCTCGCTTCGCTGCCATTTTTTCACAGCTTCGGTTCCACCGTCACCCTCTGGTATCCGCTCATCGAAGGCGTCCGCATCGTGACGTATCCGAATCCGCTCGAAGCCGCGACCAACGCGGAATTGATCGAGCGCTACCGCATCACCGTGCTGCTGGCGACCTCGACTTTTCTGCGCGGCTATTTGCGCAAAGCCGAGCGCGCGCAATTGCAATCCACGCGCCTGGTCATCGTCGGCGCGGAGAAAATGCCCCTCGATCTTTCTGAGAAATTTTACGAGCGCTTCGGCAAACGAATCTTCGAAGGCTATGGCCTCACGGAAACGACGCCGGTCGTCTCCGTGAACTTGCCCGATCCGATACCGGACCGTTCCGATCTCGTCGGCCAAACGCTTTATCGACTCGGGTCCGTCGGCAAAATGGCGTCCGGCATCGCCGCCGAAATTCGCCACCCAGAAACCAACGAAAAACTTTCGCTCTACGACACCGGCATGCTCTGGTTACGCGGCCCGAATATTTTCGAAGGCTATTTGAAAGATCCCGCGCGCACGGCCGACGTCTTGCGCGAGGGCTGGCTGAAGACGGGAGACATCGGCCGTCTCGACGAAGACGGCTTTCTTTACATCGAAGGCCGGTTATCGCGCTTCTCGAAGATCGGCGGCGAAATGGTGCCGCACGAATTGGTTGAGCAAAAAATAATCGACGCGCTCGGCCTCGATGGCAGCGAACGGCGCATCGCGATTTGCGGCGTGCGCGACGAGAGCAAAGGCGAGGCGCTCGTGCTGCTCACGACCGCACCGGTCGATCTCGCGGCGCTGCGGACGGCGTTGAGCGCGAGCGGCGTGCCGAATCTTTGGGCGCCACGGCGCGCGACGGTGGTGGAAATCATTCCCGTGCTCGCCTCTGGCAAGCTTGATATTCGCGGTTGCCAGGAACTGGCGAAAGAAGACGCTTGAACTGCGTCTCGCTGGTTGCTCCCGGCAAACTAGAGCAGGCCGATCCGTTTCAAAACGGCTGCGAAACCGGCATCGGCGCGCAGAGAATCCCATCGCGGATCGACTTTCAAAAGCGTCACCCACACGTCCCGTTCCTCGCAGGCTTTATTCAGCCACGAGACTGCTTCGTTGCGGTCGCCCAGCGCATTGTAAACCAGCGCGATGCTGGCCGGGGCAACATAACGCTGGCTGGATGATGTTTTCAGCTCGTTCAGGACCGCCTCCGTTTTCGCACGATCTCCGGCCATCGCCGCCGCGTAACCGATGGAGGCAATCGCTTCCGAATTACCGTGCGAGAGATCCCTTGCCCTGACGAATTCTGCAATTGCTTCCGTATATTTTCGTTGCTGGGTGTAAATTTTTCCCAGTTGCAAATGCGTGATCCAGAAATTCGAATCAAGATCGATCGCCTTCGTCAGTTCGAGCAACGCCTCATCGTTACGCCCGGCGTGGTGGAGCATCATTCCTTCGAGAGCGGCATAGAGCAGGAATACCGGGTCGAGCTCCCGGGCGCGTTTGATTTCCGCAATCGCCTCATCGTGGCGCCCCATATCCGAGAGCACGTGAGCGTAGGCGAAATGAGCGTGCGCGGAATTTGGATTGAGCGCGATTGCCCGCTGCGCCTCTCTCATCCCCTCCGCCCAATTCCAGTCGTACCAAACCAGACAAAAACTGAGCGAAGCATGCGCTTCCGCGAGTAAAGGATCGATCGCCAGCGCTTTTTCGGCGGCCGCCTTCGCCTGCGGCAGACATTCCCGCGACGGAACATTCGAAGTAATGGCGAGCGAACGATATGCCTCGGCCAATCCAAAGTAGGCGAGCGCGTAATTCGGATCCGCCGCGATGGCTTGCTGGAAGAATTCGATGCTTTTGCGGATGTCGAGCGGCGTAAGTTTGCTCCATTGATAGCGGCCGGTGAGATAAAGTTGATAGGCGGCGAGGTTGTTTGTGTAACGTCTTGTTAGGCGTTTTTGTTCCTCGCCGCTGAGCCGCAGCGCCAGCGCATCGGAGACTTTTTGCGAGATGTCGTCCTGGACAGAAAAGACGTCTGTGAATTTTTCGTCGAATGTGCCCGCCCAAAGTGACGCGCCATCAGCGACCTTAATCAAACGGGCGGTCACGCGAATCCGATCACCGACCCTTTGCACGCTTCCTTCCAGGACGGACGCGACTTGCAACTCTTTGCCTGCGGCTATCGCATCCTGATCGAGGCCGCCGAATTTGCGCACCGCGTTTAAGGACGAAACGATCACTCTGGTGCTACTACTGAGTTTCGCGATCAAGGTGTCTGCCATGCCCAGCTCCAGCACCTGGTCGCGATTTTCCGGCAAGAGCGGCTTGAACGGAAGAACGGCGATGCGCTGGGAAGCGGCATCGCCAGGCGCAGGTCGTCGGGAATACAGCCAAGCGCCAATTCCCAACAGCAGTAAAAGCCCGATCAATGCCGCGATCCGAATGCCGGAACGAGCGCGCCAATTCGTCGTTTCCGCTTTCACGCGTAACTTTGCGGGAGGAGCGGCATTTCCGATCTCGTCGGTGTAAAGATTTATCAGATCGATGACGACCCCGTGCTTTACCTCACAAGGACCCAGCGCGTGCAGGCGCGATCGCCAGCCGGCGAATTCAGCCAGGTCATCGCCTGCTCGCTGGGAAAGAAGAATGTGGCCGGCGTCGCCGCAATCCATCACGCGCTGGGCGACCGTGATACCGGCACCGGTGACATTCGATCGGTCGTTGACGTCGACAATCTCCTCCACCGGTCCGCTATTGATTCCCATGCGCAACTGCAATTGCGGCCCTTGGCGAAGCGCGCTCGCAATCTCCATCGCGCAGCGTGCCGGTGCATCCGGCGTCGTAAAAAACGCCAGGGCCATGCCGTCGCCAGTGGGCAGGCGAATGAGCTTGCCCGTGGCTTCAGCGGCCCGCACGGCAGCGGTGTTGCGCACGATCTCGTTCAGGTGCCGCAATACATCGCTCTGCTCGTTAATGAGCAGCTTCGACGAACCAACGACGTCGATAAACAAAACGTGCGCGATCTCGAGCCGAACTTCGGGATTGGGCTCAGCCATAACGATTTTATTTGCTCGCAAAGACCGAACGCTAAAGTCGACCGCCACACAGTAACCGCAAATCGTAAATTTTGGGACGCGCCCGGAAAGCTTCCGCGCTCGCTCAAACTCGAATGCGGTCGGGGCGGCTTGTTTTGTCCGCCGCGACGAAGCCATGCGCAAAGTGCCAGAGGGGAGAGTTGAACTCCCGACCAAGGGCTTATGAGTCCCCTGCTCTACCACTGAGCTACCCTGGCATTAAATCTTTTCCTTGTCCGCGCCAATGCTCACTCACAACCCGACCAACCCCGAAGGCTTTCGGGTGCCGAGCGACCTTCGCGGCGGGCTGCAAAGTTTCGACGGAGCGGGTCGGCTGTCAACGCGCGGATTCCTTGGGCAGATACGGCACGAGTTCCTTCTTCGGTCCATGCACCGCAGCCATAAAGAGCACTCCGTTCTTCGCCCGCACCGCGCCCGTCCATCCCTCCTGCTCAAGATAACGCCAGCCTTCGAATTCCACCGGCTGCCCGCTCTTGGGATCGCGTTCGGCGGGAAACAAAAATAACTGCAATCGTCTCTCAGCCGTCCCGATCTGCGCCACGCGGCCCGCTTCATCGTCGTCAAAAACGCGGCAGCCGACCGTGCGCAATTGTCCAAATTCCTCCGGCACATCGTAATGCTCGAGCCGGTATTTCATGAAAAATAAATCACCGAGCGTGCCGGCGTCCGTCTGCACCGGATCGAGCTGTGACGTGCGCGAGTTGCTGGCAACGACGAGCAACTTCCTGGCGCGCCCCATGCCGGGAAAGGCGTGCATCTGTTCGTCGAACTTTATCCAGGCGATCACCGCGATCACAGCCAGCGCGATGGCCGTGGCGAGTATGGCCGGATGCCGCGCGGTCGAGAGCCAGCTCTTCTTCTCCGGCGTGGCGAGCTTTTCGTTCGCAAACCACTGGTTGATTTCCGCCGGCATCGCCGTGGCTGCGACGCGGTCGGCGAGCGCTTGATCGAACGCCTGTTGCTTCGCGAAGTCGTCCGTCTTTTTCGCGCGCGACACCGCGGTCCGCATGCGGCGCTCTCCCGCACGCTCGCCCCCGATCGGCGCGCACTCCGCCAGCATTCGCAGACCTCGTCTCATTCCGCGGGCAGAATCGTGTGCAGCCACGCCTGCAATTCCCGGCGACCGCGCGCGAGCGAGTCGGCAAAAACGCTCAGCTTAATCCCCAGCAGCTTCACGATTTCGCGATAGCTGAATTCGTTGAGATAGAAAAACGCGAGCGCACTGCGTTGTGGCTCCGGCGCGGCGGAAATCCAAATGGCCAGTTGCTCCGGCTCGAGCCGTGCGATCTGATGCGGCGCCGTCTCGGCAATTTCCGCCAGCGTGCTGGTGTTGGCCTCCGGTTGCACGCCTTTTTCGCACGCCGCCAGGCAACGCCAGCGCGCTTCGCCAAAAAACCAAAGACGATCGCTCGGCGCTTCACCATTCGCCACGTGAAACGCCGCCTCGCGCAGCGTGTCCTGGAAAACTTCTTGCGCCTTCGCCGCGTCCCCGGTCATGAGAAAACAGAAACGGTAGAGTTGCGGAAGATTTTGGGAATCGCTGGCCACGCGGAAATTTTTTGAAACTTAGACGGCGCGCGCTCGCGCGACAAGCACGCAGGTCAGCGCGTCTCGCGCAAGCGTCGCGCCACTTCCTCCGCGTTCGCGCGCGAGTTGAAAGCGGAGATGCGAAAAAAGCCTTCGCCTTTCGAACCGAACCCGCTGCCAGGCGTGATCACGACATGCAATTCGCGCAGCATCCAATCGAACGTCTGCCAGCTCGATTTGCCGTCGCGCGTCGCGACCCAGATATACGGCGCGTTCGCTCCGCCGTAGACGATGAAGCCGGCGTCGCGCGCCGCCGCGGCAAGAATGCGCGCGTTGCCCATGTAATGCGCGACCAGCGCCGCCGTCTGCGCGCGACCTTCTTCGCCGTAGAGCGCTTCCGCGCCGCGTTGCACGGGATAACTCACCGAATTCGATTTCGTACTCCAACGCCGATGCCACAGCGGATGCAGTGGCAATTTTTTTCCGCTCTCGGTTTTAGCCAGCACGCTCTTCGGCATCACCGTAAAACCGCAACGCACGCCGGTGAAGCCGCCCGTTTTCGAAAAACTGCGGAACTCGACCGCGCACGCGCGCGCGCCCGGCAATTCGTAAATCGAATGCGGAATTCCCTGCTCGCTGATGTACGCCTCGTAGGCCGCATCGTAGAGCAGAAGCGCATCGTGCTGCTGCGCGTACTCGATCCAGCGCGTGAGCTGCGCGCGATTCGCCACCGCGCCGGTCGGATTATTCGGGAAACAAAGATAGACGACGTCGGCGTGCTCGCGCGGCGGCTCCGGCACGAAACCGTTCTCCGGCGTGCACGGCAAATAGACGACGCCTTCATAGCTGCCGTCGGCGCGCACCGCGCCGGTGTGTCCAGCCATCACGTTGGTGTCGACGTAAACCGGATACACCGGATCCGTGATCGCGACTTTGTTTTGCTCGCCGAGAATATCGAGAATGAAACCGCAATCGCATTTCGAACCGTCCGAGACAAAAATCTCGTCGTCGGCGATCTCGATGCCGCGCGCCCGGTAATCAGACGACGCGATCTT
>JALYTV010000012.1 GCA_030854105.1 Verrucomicrobiota bacterium
GTCATCGATTACGTCGGCGGCGAAAAAGATCTCGCGGCGAAATTGATTCGCGCGATTGGCGATCCGGCGCAGCGCTTCGCGGAAGATCGGTTGCGACTCTTGCGCGCGGTGCGTTTTGCGACCGTGCTCGATTTCGCGCTCGAGGAAGAAACGCAGAGCGCGCTGTCTAAGAACGCGTCGTCTATCATTCAGATTAGCGCGGAACGGATTCGCGATGAGCTGGTAAAAATATTTTTGTCGCCGCAACGTTTGCGCGGCTGGGATTTGCTCGATGCGACTGGATTACTCAGTGCGATTTTTCCCGAGATCGCAAAGATGAAAGGCTGCGAGCAGCCGCCGCAATTCCATCCCGAAGGCGACGTCTTTAAGCACACGCGCCTGATGCTCGGCATGCTGCCGGCACACGTCACCGTGCCGCTCGTCTTCAGCGTTATCCTGCACGATGTGGCAAAGCCGCCGGCGGCGACGGTAGACGCAACAGGTCGCATTCGTTTCAACGGCCACGATCGCATCGGCGCGGAAATGACCGAGCAAATCATGGAGCGCCTGCGTTTTTCGCGCGCAGAAATCGACGCCACCGCAGAGATGGTGCGGCAGCACATGGTCTTCAAGGACGTACCGAATATGCGCGTCGCGAAGCTGAAGCGATTCATGGCGCGGCCAACGTTTGAGGAAGAGCTGGAATTGCATCGCGTCGATTGCGCCAGCAGTCACGCCATGCTCGACAATTACGAATTTCTGCAGCGCAAAAAAGAGGAATTCGCGAGCGAGCCGATCATTCCGCCGCCGCTGGTGCGGGGCGATGACCTGATCGCGCTGGGTATGAAACCGGGCCCGCGTTTTGGCGAGATACTCGAAGCGGTGGAAACGCGGCAGCTCGAGGGCGCGCTCACCTCGCGCGAGGAAGCGCTTGCTTGGCTGAAGGGCGAATATTCTTTATAGAATAACGATGCGCATTTTGATGATCAGCGCCGAGGCGCCGCCGCTGCAACGAGCCGGCGCGCTCGTCGACGTGCTGGATGCGTTGCCGCGCGAGCTGCGCGACCGCGGGCACGAAGTGAGCGTGATCACGCCGTTCTATCGCGAGATTCGGGAGGCTCGCGACTTGGAGGCGAACGATACGGGCGTGACCGTCGATGTGCGCGTCGGCGACAAAACCTTCGTGGCCGAATATCTCGAAGGCCGTACGGCGAGCGGCGTGCAGTTATTTTTTGTGCGCAACGACGAGCTGTTCGATCGCGATGAAATCTACGGCGAGCACGGTGTGCCCTACGAAGACAATCCGACGCGCTTTATTTTTTTTAGCAAAGCGGCGATCGAACTCGCGCGTCGTCTCACGCCCGTGCCGCAAATTTTGCACGCGCACGATTGGGCGGCGGCGCTGGCGCCGCCGCTGGTGCGCGCGAATAATTTGCCGTTCGCGACGGTATTGACGATTCATCGCATCGGCGAGCAGGGGAGTTACTGGGGACTCGATTTCGCGCTCACGAATTTGCCGCAGCGCTTCTTCAGTCTGCGCGGCGTCGAATTTTTCGGGCGGCTGAATTTTCTCAAAGGCGGCATCGAGTTCGCCGATCGCGTCACCACCGTGAGCGAACATCACAAGCGCGAGATCATGACGCGCGAAGGCGGCGCCGAGCTCGACATCGTGCTGCGCGAGAACGCGCACAAACTCAGCGGCATTTTGCACGGCGCGGATTACGACCGCTGGAATCCGTCAGACGACACGCTCATCCCGGAGCACTTCGATACCAGGAAAGTGTGGGGCAAAACGATTTGCCGCGACGCGTTGCTCGCCGATCTGAGCCTTGCGCCGGCGCCGCGCGGCCCGGTTTTCGGAATGGTGTCGCGGCTGGCGCAGGAGAAGGGCTTCGATATTCTCGCGCCGGTCTTCGATCGATTGCTCGCGGATGACGTCCGCCTCATCATTCTGGGCGAAGGCGATCCGGCGTTCGAGACGCAGCTCGCGATCGCGTCCCGTCGTTATCCGACGCGCTTCGCTTATCGCCGCGACTACGATGAACGCCTCGCGCATCTCATCGAAGCGGGTTCGGACATCACGCTCATCCCGTCGCGTTTCGAACCGGGCGGCCTGTCGGCGATGTACAGTTTGAAATACGGCTCGCTGCCGGTGGCGCACGCGACCGGCGGCATCCAGGAAATCGTGGAGGATTACGACCCGATGTTCGAGCGCGGCTACGGTTTCCTTTATTATCAGAACACAGCCGACGCGCTCTGGGACACGATCAAACGCGCGCGCGCTGTGTTCCGCGATCACGAGAAGTGGCTGGCCTTGATGCAACGCGCGATGGCGCGCGAATTTGCGTGGTCGGATGCGGCCGAGCGCTACGAAATTTTGTATCGCGAGCTGACGGGCGAGGCGGAAATTGCGGCGTAAGAAAAAAGAAGAGCCGCGCTGTAGCCATCACGTTTACGTGATTCTGCTTGAGGAAAAGGCGGCGCACGATGCGACGATGCGGCGCGCGAATCCGCAGCGCGATCCGGCGAAGCCGTGCGTTTACGTGGGCATGAGCGGGCTGCCTCCGGAACATCGCTTCGAGAATCACCGGAATGGCTACAAAGCTTCGCGGCTGGTGAAAAAATTTGGCGTGCGCCTGTTGCCCGAGCTTTACGCGCATCTGAATCCGATGCCGTACGAAGCGGCGGTCGAGATGGAGCGCGATCTTGCGGAAGATTTGCGCGCTGCTGGCTACGGCGTGGCGGGCGGTCATTAGCCAGCGCGATCTGCGAAAATCGATCCGGCGAGATCAGCGCGCGGCTGCGAATAACGAAGAAGCGCTGGCGTCAAAAACTTGCCGCGTTTACCATGGTCCTCGCGACGAACGCTCCAGCGAATCAGCCTTGCCAAATTCCAGCGGCTGTTGTCTCTTCGGCCACTCGTCGACCGATGATCCGCTCCCGCGCCGCGCTCACGGCTATCGCCTCCGGATTCGTCGTCACACTCGCGCAACTCGCCATCGCGATCCTGTTGCTCGCGCCGGAAGGACCGCTCGGTTGGCGTTATCAAACGCTGATCGAACACGACAGCTATTGGTTCGGCGACATCGTCAATCGCGGCTACGCCACCACCGTTCCGCCCGCGCCGCACAAGATGATCGAGGTCTCGAACACCGCCTTCTTTCCCGCTTATCCGGCGGCGGCGGCGCTCCTGCATTACGGACTCGGCTTCACCACGGAGAATGCGATGCTGCTGGCCGCGCAACTCGCCGCCTGGGGTTTTTGGACTTACTTCTTTCTGCTCTGCGCACGCTGGCAGATCGGTGCGGCGCCGCGCTACTTCGGCGCTCTGCTCATTGCCGCGCATCCGGCGGCGTTTTACCTGATCGCGGCGTATTCGGAGTCGCTCTTCCTCATGAGCTTGCTCGGCTTTCTCTATTGGATGAATGCCGGCACGCGCGGCGGAAAAATTCTGGCCGCGCTGCACGGCATCGTCATGACCGGCACGCGCATCGTCGGTCTGCCGTGCGCGCTCGCGCCGATCGCGCAGCGGCTGTGGGAACGCGGCTGGCGCGGGATTAAACAAACGCGCTCGTGGATGCGGAATTACGCCGGGCCGATTCTCCTGAGCGCATCGGCTATGATCGGCGGGCTGGCGTTTTTCCTCTTTTGCCAACTGCGCTGGGGACGCTGGGATATTTACATGCTCACGCAGGAATCCGGCTGGGCGATTGATCCGGATTACCTCGCCGTTTTCAAATTCGAGAGCTACCGGCTCTCGCTTCCGTCGCTCGATAATCCGACGGAAGCGAGCCAACTCGCGGTCACGATTGGCGCGCTCATGTTTATCGTCGTCGGCATCGCTGAATTTTTGCCGGCGATCCGCCGTCAGACTACCCGATCTGTGCGCGTCGCGATTTACTTCGCGGCGTGGGTGCTCTTTTACATTTCAGTCTCGGGAGTGGCCTGCGTGGCGATGGAAAGCATGCTGCGCTACGAGTTTTGCGTGCACGCCCTGCTCGTGCTGGCGTTTTTACATTATTTGCACAATGTTCCCGTCCGCTCCCGCTTGGTGCGAGCGAGCGCGGTGATGGCGGCCGTGCTCATCAGCGCGGTCGGGCTCGCTCTCGAATGCTGGTATGTCTGGAATTTTACGCGGGGAAATTGGGTCGCTTAACGAAATGAAAAGCAACGTGGCAATCATCGGGGCGGGACCGGCAGGTCTCACCGCCGCCTATCTTTTAGCCAAGAATGAAATCGGCGTCACTGTCCTCGAAGCCGATCCCGTTTACGTTGGTGGCATCTCGCGCACCGCGACTTACAAAGGCTTCCACTTCGACATCGGCGGCCATCGGTTTTTCTCGAAGTCGAAAGAGGTCAACGAACTCTGGCACGAGATTCTCCCACACGACATGCTCGATTGTCCGCGCAGGACGCGCATTTTCTACGGCGGCAAATTTTTCTCGTATCCGCTGAAAGCATTCGAAGCGTTGCGCAAGCTCGGCGTTTTCAATTCCACGCTCTGCGTTCTCTCGTGGCTGAAAGCGAAACTCTTTCCGGTGCGTAATCCGACCAACTTCGAGGATTGGGTGAGCAATCAGTTCGGCAAACGTCTCTTCAACACTTTCTTCAAGAGCTATACCGAAAAAGTGTGGGGCATGAGCTGCCGCGAAATTTCCGCGGATTGGGCCGCGCAACGCATCAAAGGTTTGTCGTTAGGCAGCGCGATCAAGAACGCATTGCTTCCGCAGCGCCAGCCGAAGGACCCGTCGAAAGTCATCAAGACGCTCATCAATTCCTTCAAATATCCCCGCAGGGGCCCCGGCATGATGTGGGAAGCGTGTGCGGAAAAAACCAAAGCGATGGGCGGCGCGATCGAAATGGGCTGCCGCGTCGTGCGTTGCGAATATGACGACGCCAACGGCATTTGGACGACGGTGTATCGCGATCAAGCGGGCGATGAGCACGCGTTGCAATCCGAGCACGTGATCTCGTCGGCTCCGATGCGTGAGTTGGTTAATGGCCTGATGCCGCCCGTCTCCGATAAGACCAAGGCGGCGGCGAATGCGCTGAAGTATCGCGATTTCCTCATCGTGATGTTGATCCTGAAAAATCGCCACGTGTTCGATGATAACTGGATTTACATCCACGACCCAAGCGTGAAGGTCGGCCGCATTCAGAATTTCAGCAGTTGGTCGCCCGAGATGGTGCCGGACGCGGATAAAGCCTGCTACGGGCTCGAGTATTTTTGCTTCGAGCACGACGGGCTTTGGGATGCCAAAGACGAAGATCTGATCGCGCTGGCTCGGCGCGAGCTGGTGCAGATCGGGCTGGCTGACGATAGCGACGTGCTCGATGGCACCGTGGTACGCCAGAAGAAAGCGTATCCGGTTTACGACGACGATTACGCGAAACACGTCGCGACCATTCGCGCCGAACTCGATGCGCGTTTTCCGAATCTCCATCTCGTCGGCCGCAACGGCATGCACAAATATAACAACCAGGATCACGCCATGATGACGGCGATGGGGTGTACCGAGAACATCATCGCGAACACCAAGCTCTACGATCTTTGGGCGGTAAACAGCGACGCAGAATATCACGAAGCCGGCAGTGCACCCGAGACGGAGACGACCGGCTCAGCCTTGCGCATGGTGCCGATGCGAGCCGTCGTTCCCAACCTTCCGCCGGAAGGTTAGAGCGCGTCGGCTAAGATCGACTTGCGGCAGTAGCTACTCTCTGGCGTTTACTGGAAATTCGCCCATGGGCTGGTGGCGGTATCCGGCGTTCCGATAGGGCCGACGCTGGTGCCGTGATTGGGCGAGTAATTCGTTCCCGAGGTATTGTTGCGAGCGGTGTTGCGCACGATTAGATCCGGGCCGTCTTCCTGATGAATTCCGATGCCGGTGTTATTGCTGGCGTTGTTACCATCGATTCGATTGCTACGCTCAAGGCCTACGAGGTGAATGCCATCGAAGGTCCCTCCGGAGCCGTTGCCACATGCGGTGCAATTGGTAATTGAGCTACCCGTGCACCCACTAATGGTGGCAATCCCGTCGCCTAGGTTGGCCGAGGCATTACAATTATTCGCCACACAGTTATTGCCAAGAATAATGCCGCTGCCAACGCTTCCCTGGACCGTGCAGTTGTTGACGCTATCGCCGCTTGCCAAGCTGATGCCTGTCGCGCCGGAAGCTTGGACCTGGCAATTTTCAAAGCGCGAAGAGCCGTTGCTAGACATGCCAGTCGACATGCTGTGCACCACGCAATTCGTTACCACGCTGTTAAACGCCGATATGCCGGTGCCTCGCTGTCCGAAAGAATTCGAGACCGAGCAGTTCGTCGCCGAGCCACTGGTAATGTAGAAGCCGGTTCCTCCCCCGCCGTCGAGCTGGGCTCGGCAATTCTCATAGACCTGCCCATTATTCGCTATGTTGTAAGTTTGAAACGAACTGTAGGCTGTCCCGCCCGTGGTCATATCGACACTGCAATTCTTCGCGGCAGACGCGTTGATGCCTATGCCGGAGATGACCGCGTAAACGCTGCAATTGATCGCCGAACCTGCAGTAATCCCGATGCTCCCGCTCACACTGGAACCATTTACGGCGTAACAATTCGTCACGATGTTCCCTTGGATGACGCTCCTGCTAGACGAAAGCGTATAACTCGAAGCGGCGCAATCCGACACGTCGCCAAACGCGGTGATCGCAGTATCACCGCATAAGTAAGCCGTGCAGCCCCGCACGACGTTCGCCATGATTCCCTGGCCACCAACCTCGGTAACAGCGCACGACTGCACGGTACCTTGAATAAATATGCCGTAGCGCAAGCAGCCGGAAACGGTCACGCCGTCGACGTCGACACCTAACTGGTCGCTGGTGCTGTAAATACCGTAGCGAAACCCGTTGCCACTGTAAGTCGTGCCGTCACCCGTCACCGCACCTCGGATATGGCCATTGCGAATGCTGATATCGAGGCCGTTGGGGGCGATGGCCGTGCCGGCAGGAGAATTTTCCATCGAGCTAAGCGTAAAGCCGTTCAAATCCAGCGTCACGCCATTGGCGTTGATATCGATGGCGTCGCCAGAGGTGACTCCAATATTGCCGGTTAGAAAATAATGACCCGGCTGAGTGATGTTGTAAGGAGTCGTGAAGCCCGGCTTACTCGGATCGATAGCGATGCCCGCCTTTACTTGATCCAGCGTCTTCATCGAGGGCGCGGGGGCGCCGGGCGGTGTCAGCGAGCCTTGGCCGAAGAGGGAGAGCGGGATGGCTAACGCCAGGAGTGCAAGGGGGCAGATTGGTTTCATCAGGCGATAGTGTACCGGTCACCCGCTAGGGAAACGAGTTAAATTCGTGCGCGAGCCTACATCGACCGAAAGACCGCGCTGACGATGTCGCTGGGTTGGCCGATTTCTGCGTCGTTGATCATGCCCATCGCCGTGTCACTCGCGCGCTCTCGCCGTGCTTACGACTCGATCCCCAAAACGGCGAGATCATTGAATGGCTCTGCGAGGATTACCGCTTGATGCGGCGTTATGCTGAAGGTGAGCAGTTCGCCTATTTGGCCATGAAGCGAAAGCCGGCGCTGACTTCAACACTCTACGGGAACATTGCGCAGATGAAACTGGCCGAGGGCGATCCGAAAGCCGCGCAGGAAATTCTGCGACAACTCCCGCCTGCGGTCCGGGAACTACGAGCGATTTCTGACTGCGCTGTGTTTGCGAGATTACGATGGCGCTGCCGCAGCGATCGCGAACACGCCCGCAGGCCAGGTCGAAAGTACTTTCGATGGCCAGCCGCCTTTTATTTTTTCCAATGGAGAGTGGCGAGAGCTCACGGCGATGAAAGCGCCGCCCGCACTGCCTTCCAGGGTGCGCGCGATTCCTGGGAGAAGGCAGATGGAAGGAGGGACGAATGGTATTTCATTGCCGTCGCACAGTTGGATGCTCGTCTCGGGCGAAAAGAAGAGGCCATTCGTGAAGCGCAGCGCGCGGTGGAGTTGGTGCCGATCGAGCTCGACCCACTTTTTGGCGCCGAAATGGCGGGAAAACTGGCGCAGGTTTACGCGTGGACCGGCGAGCCCGAGCTCGCGATCGAGAAATTGGAGATGCTCGCAAAAATGCCTTGCGACATTTCCTACGGCGACCTTCGTTTCAATCCCACCTGGGATTCGCTGCGCAATCAGCCGCGCTTCGAGAAGATTGTCGCTTCGCTCAAACCGGCTACTCGTTAGGCGATTTTATTCCGGCAGGTCATCCATCGGCACGCAGGAGCAGAAGAGGTTGCGATCGCCGTAGACGTTGTCGATGCGGGCGACGCTCGGCCAGAATTTGTAGTCGTGCAGCCACGGCGCCGGATAGGCGGCCTCTTCGCGCGAATAGGGATGCGCCCAATCAGACGACGCGATCTGCCGGATCGTGTGCGGCGCGTTTTTCAAAACGTTGTTCTGCTTGTCCGCTTTGCCGTCCGCGATCGCTTTCATTTCCGCGTGAATGGAGATCATCGCGTCGCAAAAACGATCCAGCTCCTGTTTCGGTTCGCTCTCAGTCGGCTCGACCATCATCGTGCCTGCGACCGGCCATGAAACCGTCGGCGCGTGAAAGCCGTAATCCATCAGGCGTTTCGCGATATCTTCCACTTCGATGCCGGCGCGTTTCCAATCGCGCAGATCGAGAATGCATTCGTGTGCGACCAGACCGTGCCGGCCTTGGAACAGAATTGGAAAATAATTGCTGAGCCGTTTCGCGATGTAATTCGCGTTCAGGATCGCGACCTTCGTCGCCAGCGTCAGCCCGCGCTCGCCCATCATGCGGATATACATCCAGGAGATGGTGAGAATGCTCGCGCTACCCCACGGTGCCGCACTCACCGGACCGACCGGAGCGCGCTGGCTGTGATCCGATAGCGCGAATCTTGCCGGCAAAAACGGCGCGAGATGTTTCGTCACGCCGATCGGGCCGACGCCCGGCCCGCCGCCGCCGTGCGGAATGCAAAAGGTCTTGTGCAAATTGAGATGGCAAACATCGGCGCCGATATCGCCCGGCCGGCACAGCCCGACCTGCGCGTTCATGTTCGCGCCGTCCATGTAAACCTGCCCGCCGTGCGCGTGCACGATTTCGCAAATCTCGCGGATGGTCGTTTCGAAAACGCCGTGCGTGGACGGATATGTCACCATCAGCGCGCCGAGATCGTTTTTGTGCAGATCGGTTTTCGTGCGCAGATCAGCGAGATCGATGTCGCCATCTTTCAGCGTCGCGATTGGCACCACTTTGAAGCCGGCCATGACGGCGCTGGCGGGATTGGTGCCGTGCGCCGATTGCGGAATGAGGCAGACGTTGCGATGACCTTCGCCGCGCGTCGCGTGAAATTCGCGGATCGCGAGCAAGCCGGCGTATTCGCCCTGTGAGCCGGCGTTCGGCTGCAAGGACACCGCGGCGAAGCCGGTGATTTCCGCGAGCCAACGCTCGAGCTGCTCGCACATTTCGCGATAGCCGACCGACTGCGCGTCCGGCGCGAACGGATGCATCCTGGCAAATTCCGGCCACGAAATCGGAAACATTTCAGCCGTCGCGTTCAACTTCATGGTGCAGGAGCCGAGCGGAATCATCGAGTGACAAAGCGAGAGATCGCGCGCTTCGAGCTTGCGCAAATAGCGCAGCATTTCTGTCTCCGTTTCGTGGGTGTTGAAAATCGGATGCGTGAGGAAGCGGGAAGTGCGGAGCGCGGATTGCGGAATGCGAAATGACGATTCCGTTGCTTTGGCGCCGCTGCTTTTGCCTTCGCCGCGGAAAGCGCTGACGATTTTTTCGATGTCCGCGTCGGTCGTGGTTTCGTCGACGGCAATGGCAACGGCGCTGGAAGCGAGGACGCGCAAATTACAGCCGACACGATCTGCGCGCTCGGCGATTGCTTTTGCGTCGTCGGTCGTGACGCGGATGGTGTCGAAGAAATTTTCGTGCGCGATTTCGAAGCCGAGCGCCTGCAATTCGCTGGCCAGTTTTGCCGCCGTGCGATGGACGCGTTGCGCGATCGCGGTCAAACCGCGCGGGCCGTGATAGACCGCATACATCGAAGCGATGACGGCGAGAAGAACTTGCGCGGTGCAGATGTTACTGGTCGCTTTGTCGCGGCGGATGTGTTGCTCGCGCGTTTGCAGCGCGAGGCGATAGGCGGGCCGGCCGTCCGCATCGTGCGAAACGCCGACCAGCCGCCCGGGCAAATGACGTTTGAATTGATCGCGCGTCGCCATGTAAGCGGCGTGTGGTCCACCGAAACCGAGCGGCACGCCGAAACGCTGCGTGCTCCCGACGGCAACATCCGCGCCGAATTCGCCCGGCGGTTTCAGCAGTGTGAGCGAAAGGATATCGGCGGCGACGACGAGCAGTGCGCCGGCGTCGTGCGCGGCCTGTGCGAATTTTTCGTAATCGTAGATCGCGCCGTCTGTCGCCGGGTATTGCACCAGCGCGCCGCAGATCGTGTCGTCAAATTTGAAGTCCGCAAAATTAGCCGACACGATCTCGAGACCGAGCGGTTTCGCGCGCGTGCGCACGACTGCGATCGTTTGCGGATGGCAATTGTCGGAGACGAAGAATTTTTTGCGATTCGGGACAGTCGCGTGACACAACGCCATCGCTTCCGCGGCGGCGGTCGCTTCATCGAGCAGCGACGCGTTCGCAATGTCGAGCGCGGTGAGATCGGTCACCATGGTTTGGAAATTCACCAGCGCCTCGAGGCGTCCCTGCGCGAGCTCGGCCTGATACGGCGTGTAAGCGGTGTACCAGCCGGGATTTTCGAGCACGTTCCGCTGAATCACCGGCGGTGTGATGGTGTCGGAATAACCGGCGCCGATGAAGGAACGCGCGACTTTGTTTTTGTGCGCGAGCGCGCGCAATTCGGTGAGCGCGTCGATCTCGCTTTTCGCTGCCGGCAAATCGAGTGGGCGATCGAGCCGGATATTTTTCGGCACGGTCGCGTCGATGAGCGCGTCGATGTTCTCGAAGCCGACTTGCGCCAGCATCTCCGCGATCTCGCCGGCGTCCGGGCCGATGTGGCGATCGGCAAAGGTGAACTCGCGCGGCACCGCGTCAGAGCGCGCTGTCTGTGGTTTGAGTGGTGAATTTTTTTTCGTCAGTTTCTCAATCGCTGCGGTCGCGCCAGAACTCATCGGGAGAGGTTACGAAGCGCGTTGCGCGCTTCAAGCCGCGCCGGCTTTCAGACAACGCGATCTATTCGCCGACGTAAGCGCGTTCGAGTTTGGCGAGATCGAATTTTTCCATTTTCCAGAGCGCCTTTATCACGCGATGCGCTTTCGTCTCGTCCTGATCGTGCATCATCTTCCAGATCGTTTCGGGGACGATCTGCCAGGAAACGCCGAACTTGTCCTTGAGCCAGCCGCAGACATTCGTTTCGCCGCCGCCGGCGCTGAGCGCATCCCAGAAGTGATCGATTTCTTGCTGCGTCTGGTAGTTGACGACGAAGAAAATCGCCTGGTTGAAAGCGAAATCGGGCCGCCATTGAGCGCGACGAACGGTTTGCCGCGCAATTCGAACGCGACGGTCAGCACTGCGCTGGCGGGACCGTGCGAACCTTCCGGCTAGTGTGTGATCGCGGTGATTTTGCCGTCCTGAAGAACGTTGATGTAAAAGGTCGCGGCCTCCTCGGCTTTGCCGTCGAACCAGAGCATCGGGAAAATCAGTTCCATGATCGTGGAGCGTGCTGTTTAATGATCAACTGTCGTAAGTTTTCACTCCGTGCGCTTGCAGGTGCGAGCGCAACTCGGCGAGGTGTTCGCGGTTGCGCGTCTCGACTGTGCACAGGACGTGCACCGCCGAAACGTCGCTGCCGGCGAAGGCGCGATCGTGCATGACTTGTTTAATGCTGGCGCCGCTGGCCGCGATTTGCGTGGTGAGATCGGCGAGACCGCCCGGTCGATCGCTAATGATGGCCACAAAACGCGCGAGACGTCCATCGGCGACGAGGCCGCGCTCGATGACGCGGCTCAAGACATTCGGATCAATATTTCCGCCGCATAGGAGCAGGACCACTTTTTTGCCGGTGAGTTCCGAAAGCTGACCGGAGAGACACGCGGCGAGCGGCGTGGCTGCGGCGCCTTCGACGACGCCTTTCTCGAGCTCGACGATGCGCAAGATAGCCAGCGCGATCTGCTCTTCGGTCACGGTTTCCGCGCGATCGATGCGGTCTTTCGCGATGGCGAAGGCGTTCGCTCCGACTTGGGGAATAGCGAGGCCGTCGGCGAGAGTCGGCTTGGTCGCGATCGTGACTGGCTGGCCCGCATTCAACGCGGCGGAAAAGCTGGCGACGTTTTCGGCTTCGACCGCGATGATTTTCACGCGCGGCTTCAATGTTTTCACCGCGAGCGCGACGCCCGCGAGCAGGCCGCCGCCGCCCACCGGCACGATCACCGCGTCAAGATCCGGCACTTGCTCGACGATCTCGACGCCGGCCGTGCCTTGCCCGGCTATGATCGCGGGATCGTCGTAGCCGTCGATGTAGGCAAGGCCGCGTTCCCGCGCGAGCTCGTGCGCGTAAGCTTTCGCTTCGCCGAAATCTTTGCCGTGCATGACCACGGTAGCGCCGAGTTTCTGGCAATTGCTCACTTTAATGAGCGGCGCGAATTTCGGCATCACCACCGTCGCCGGTACGCCGAGTAATTTTCCCTGGTAAGCGAGCGCCTGAGCGTGATTGCCGGCGGAGGCCGCGATGACGCCGCGCTTTTTTTGCTGCTCGGGCAACTGCGACAGCGCGTTGCGCGCGCCGCGTTCCTTGAAACTTCCGGTACGCTGCAAGTTGTCGAGCTTGCAGAAAATTTCCATGCCGGTGAGCTCGCTGAGCGGAATCGACGGCAGGCAGGGCGAGTAGTAGACTGCGCCGCGTATGCGTTCGCGCGCGGCCTCGATGTCGGCGAACTCGATCACGCGGTTTGCATACACCGCGCGTCGCGCAGCGGCAATATTTAGCGTGCCGGTTTCGCGTCGAGCGTTTGACGCACGATAGCGGCGAGCTGTTCCTGATCGAATGGCTTCGCCAGGAAAATCTCTTCGTCGTTCGCTTGCGCACAATGCTGCGACGACTCCGGCAGATAACCGGAGCAAAGAATGATGCGCGTGTGCGGACTGTGCGCGCGAATCCAGTCGGCGAATGCGCGACCGCTCATATCCGGCAGCACCAGGTCGATGAGAATGAGATCGATGTGCGCTTCGACGATGCGGCGTTTCGCGTCGGACGCGCGGAAGGCTTCGGTCACCTCATAGCCGAGCATGCGCAACGTCCGCACCGCCACGTGCCGGACCGCGACCTCGTCATCCACTACCAGCACGCTCTCGGTTCCGGTCGGCAATTTGACCGCGCTCGGCCGTCGATACGCGGGCGGGGGAGGCGCTTCCACTTGCGGCAGGTAAATGTGCACGGTGGTGCCTTGGCCGAGTTCGCTCTCCAGCGAAATGTGACCGCCGCTCTGCCGGATAATTCCGTAGCACGCGGCGAGACCAAGGCCGCTGCCGTGCCCGTCTTCTTTGGTGGTGAAAAAGGGTTCGAAAATGCGCGCCTTCACTTCGTCGCTCATGCCGACGCCGTCGTCGGTCATGCTAACGACGACATATTCGCCAGCGGCCAGCGTGGGCGGGATCGTGTCGTCTAACGATGGATCGAGGGCGACTGTGCTCGTGGCCAGAGTGAGTTTGCCACCGGCGGGCATGGCGTCGCGCGCATTGACCGCGAGGTTGACGATGATCTGGGTGAATTGATTCGGATCGACCTTGATGTGCGCGGCCGCTTTCGCCGGCAATAATTCGCAGATGGCCGAGATGTGTTCGCCGAGAAGACGAAGAATGGAACGCTCCAGATTATGGATGAGGGAATTCACTTCCAGCACGCGCGGCTCGAGTTCCTGGCGCCGGCTGAAGGCGAGCAGGTGACGCGTGAGCGCCGACGCTCGGCCGGCCGCGCTGCGAATCTCGCTCACATATTTCGCGACCGTGCCGCGCCCCTGGATTTCGGCGACGATCAGATCGCTGTAGCCCAGGATGGCGGTGAGAAAATTATTGAAGTCGTGCGCCACGCCGCCGGCGAGCTGGCCAAACGCTTCCATCTTTTGTGAATGCGCGAGCTGATCCTGCAGATGCTTGCGCGCGGTGACGTCCATGAGCGTGCCGACAAAGCGGACGGCCTTCGCGTTCTTGTCGCGCACGATGGCGGCGCGCTCGAGAAGATGAAGGTAATGTCCCTCCGCGTGCTGGAAGCGATACTCTGCCGTCCAGGCGAGCTCGCCGGAGGCGAGAGCTTCGCGCAGCGACGTCGCGATCCGGCTGCGATCGGAAACGTGCAGGCGTTTTTGCCAGAAGCCGATCGTGGGCGGGACTTCGGCGTAACCGAGCAGACCGGCCAGGCCTTGTGGCCAGGCGAGCTCGCCGGAAACTAAATTCCAATCCCGAATCGCATCGTTCGTAGCCCCGGCAGCAAGCTCACGAGGATCCGTGCTTTGCGCCGCAGCGATTTTCCCCGCAGGGTTAGTTGGGTTCTCATGAGTTGGATTCGCGCTGGCTTTAGGCGACGCCTGCCGTGGTTTGACCGTGTATGCTCGCATGCGTCGCCGTGGTGCCCGGTCGGTAAAAAGCTAGTCGTGTGCCGTTGCTTTTACGCGATTCGGAAGCCGGTAAATTTGTTTAGAAAATCATCTGGCTTCCGGAAATTATGGAAAACATGTCGCAGCCTTGGAGCGCCGTTCTCAGGAATCGGAACGCGTGCGTCACCGATGCGAGTTGCGGCGCCGGCGGGCGTGCGGGTGTGATCGCGCTGGCTAACGATCCAGCGCGGTCAGCAATCGCTCGGTTTGGGAAGCGTAAACCGAGCGCGAAAATTTTGTTGTCGCTGGCGGGGCGTTGTTGCCCACGCGGGATGTGCCCGACTATGGCGCCGAAACGACTTTGTTCGTCGACGGCGCAGTGGCTGCGTATTGCGCTACCGGTGGCCGAGCCTGCACGGCTTCGTCCAGCCGCAGTTCCTTTTTCCGCGCACAGACGTCAAGCCCCCACGCGAATGAGAGCGCGAGCCCGGAGGAGATCGCGCTGGCTAAAATAGGATTGATGTCGGAGATCGAGGCCATGGCAGCGTCGCCCGGTAGTTGCCTACGGACTGACGGGCGGGACAACGGGCGGCGCGGCCAGCGTGCCGAGAGAATTACTCAGGTCAGTGCCGCCTTCGCCGGGATAAACCCCGATGGTGTTGGCGGCAAAGAGATCCGGGGCTTCCGCAGCGGAATAAAGGACAGTGAGCGGCACGTCCCCGAAGGCACTGATTTCCGCGACTTCGAAATCACGCGCGTCGTGGTCAGCCTGCCGCGGGTGCCAGCGGAGCGCGACGTAACGCGCGCCTCTGGGCTGGAAGGTCACGGCTGTGCTGCCTTTGCCGTCTTGATCATCGACGCTGGCTATCGGGGTCATGCCGGAGAGGTCAGCGGGATTATCGCGGATGCGATCGAGGAGGAAGACGTCGAGATGGCCGCTTGCCATTTTATACAGCGCGCTCACGCGATGCAGGCGCTGCTCCTCGGCGAGTTCGACGATCACGGTCGGATTCGGGTCGCCCGGCGCGAAGGCAAAAGCGGTTTGCGCGTCGTCGTCGATCATGCGGGGAGCGAGCGCTTTGTTGCCGGAGCTGACGAAAACGACGTGCGCGCGGGCGTAAAGATTTGCGAAATCAAAGTTGATGGCGTCGCTGGTGCGCGTCCCGGGGCTGGGATTCGCGGCGCGAATGATTTTGCTCTCGCGCTGGGCGAAATCATCGATCGTGCGCGGACTGTAGAGGGCGAGGGCGGCGATCCGGCCTTCGTTCTGCACGTGGAAAGTGAGCTTCACGTATTTCGCTTCCACCCCGAGCATGGAGAGATTGAATAAGCGTTTGTGGCTAAACGGGATGCGACCTTCCACTTCCGTCCAGCGCGGACTGTCGGCGGCCAGTTTGTAATTCGAGACCGCGATATGCAGGTCGCCGCGCGCCTCAGCATTCTCATTTACAAACGAAAAACGATCGAGCATCGCGGCTTTGGGGAGCGAAATGATGAAAGTCGTGTCGCCCTCTTTCAGCGGCGAACTCACCGTGTCGTCGTCCATAATGAGCGCGGCCGCGGTGGAATCGCCATCGGCGGTCAGGGCGACCGGCGCGTAGCGGCCGTCCGGCGTGATGCATTCGAGCCGAGCGCCGCAATTCATGCGGGCGATATTTTTGGCTTCGTTCGAGACCGGGATGCCTGCTTCGGCTTCGGGGCCGGCCCAGGTGGCGCTGGCGCCGAGAGTTAAGAGTGCCGTGATGAGAAGCGAGGAGAACCGTTTCATACGGATTCTACAAAAAGCTTAGATCGCGCCAAGCTCGCGGGGATTTTACGTCAACCGACGCGTTTATATGATTTTTCCCAAATCCTGTGGTATCAACGCGCCGCTGTGAGGAAGCTCGGAAGTCCGTTTTTACTTGAATCGGCCCCCGAATTTCGTTACAAGCGACCCATAAATCGCATATTAGATACCCGAAGCGAAATTCTTAACCTGCCCAAGCAGTCGTTATCCACGGCGGCGAAAAGCGCGATATTTGCGTTTTCGTCGCGTGGTACCGGTCCTGCTTAGCTAACCTTGCCCTGTCCTATGAGTCGATACCCTTACTCGCGTCTTGCCCGCTCGCCGTTTTTCGCGATCGCGGCCGCCGCCGTCACCTTTTTAACCGCGATCTCTGTCGCCAACGCCCAAGACGCGGTGCGTCCTTCGCTCGCTGGTGAATCCGCCGCTGAGGCCCGTCACCAGGACATTGATCACATTCCCTACAATCTGATGACTGGCCCGATTAAATATCGGGTGAGTGCGACCGTCGGGGTGGAATACAACGACAACATCAATCTCTCGCAGAATAATGAGCTGAGCGATTTCATCTTCCGCCCGCAGGTGAATATCGATGCCCTCTGGCCGATTACGCAGCTCAATACACTGCGTTTCGACATCGGCCTCGGCTACGCCTTCTACGCGGATCATTCCAATCAGAATACGAACACGATCCTGCTCGCGCCCAATTCGCAGATCGGGTTCGACATCTTCGTCGGCGATTTCCGAATCAACATCCATGACCGGTTTTCCGCGCAGCAGGATCCGATCGATCAGCTCGCGGTTAGCAACGTGGTAGACTACGGCCGCTTCGAAAATTACGCCGGCGTCAGCGTGCTCTGGGATTTGAACAAGGCGGTCGTGAGCTTGAGCTACGATCATTACAATTACGTCTCCACCACCTCGATGTTCGATTATCTCGATCGCAATGCCGAGGAATTGACGGCCTCGGTGTCGTTTGCCGTGACCAGCACCACCGGCGTCGGCCTGGAGGGAACTTTCGTGCACAACACGTATGACCAACACGTTCTGAACGATTCGGACACCCTCAGCGGCGGCGTCTTCGTGGAAACGCAGCTCACCAATTACCTGAAGGTGCGTGTGGCCGGTGGCTACCAGTCGATTTCGTTTTCAGGCGGCGGACTCGTCAACGACGGCAGCGATGTAGGTGACTTCTACGCCAACATGTTGCTTTCGCACCGCTTGAATGCCGCGATCACGCAGACCTTGAGCGCCGGCCACGAAAATCAGCTCGGGGTGAACTCGAACTCGATCGCGTTGAATTACGTTCGCCATACCGTGAACTGGAATATCGTCCGCAACACCTTGCTCTCGACCGAAGTCTTCTTCGAGGACGCCGATGATTCCGGCGGATTCATTCACGAGCATTTGCACCGCTACGGCGGCGCGCTCAGCCTCGGCTATCAACTGACGCCGCACGTCACCTTGGGCTTGCGTTATCAGTACACGCAGAAAGATTCCGATGTGGCGTTGCGTGATTACACGCAGAACCGCGTGTCGGTCGACGCCACTTACAGCTTCTAACGGGATGAAAAGGGAGGAATGAAAGTCGGCGCGCTCTTCGCAATTATTCTCGCGCTGTCTTTCGCCTCCCGCTCCGCGGTAGGGCAGGACGCACCCAGTCCCGCGCCCACGATTCCGCGCGCGGAGGCTGCCCTGCCGACGACGAGCACCGTTCGCCTGACGAACTCGATGTCGGTGCTGGACGATCGCAAAAAACTCGGGGCGAACGATTACATCAGCTTTCGCGTGGTGGAAGACCGCGACGATGATCCGCAGCATCTGCGGGTGAACGACAACGGCGAGCTCGAAGTGCCTTACATCGGCCTCGTGCCCGCCGCAGGCCGCACCTGTCGTGATTTAGCCTACGCGATCAAGGCGCAGTTGGAGAAAGAATACTATTACCACGCCACCGTCATTCTCGCGGTTGACCGCGTGAGCAAGGAATCCCGCGGCCGCGTCTACGTATACGGTTCGGTGAAAGGCCAGGGGCCGCAGGAAATTCCGCCGGATGAAACCTACACGGTGAGCAAGGCAGTCATTCGCGCCGGGGGCTTCGGTGATTTTGCCGATAAAGGGAAAATCAAGCTCACCCGCAAGAACGGCCAGAGCATGGTGATCAATCTGAAGCGCGTGATTGAACAGGGCCACACCGATGAGGACGTGGTCGTGCAGCCCGACGACCAGATCTACGTGCCGCAGAAGTTGATCAACATGTAACGATGAGCACCCCGGCCGTCCCTGCCCCCGAACGCAACGCTGTCTCCTGGTCGAATTCGGTAATCACGCGGATGCATCGCTACAAAGCGTTGCTGCATCGCCGCTGGTGGATTCCAGTCGTTACGATTTGCCTCGGTCTCTTTGTCCAGGCCTGGCTCATTTTCCAAACCGCGCCGCAATATCTTTCCACCGCCAAGATGATTTTGGCGGGCAAGCTCAACATCAGCCAGGGCGCCGTCTACAGCGAAGACAGCGTGAATTTTTACGGCACGCAGATCCAACTCATGCAAAGCGCGGATGTTCGGCGCGCGGCGGAGACACTCGTACGTTCCACCCATCCCGAACTGCAGCCGGTGCCGGTCGACATCACGGTGACGCAGAAACCGCGCACCTCGATTTTTGAGCTGCAGGCGATCGGCAGCGCGCCGGAGTACACGCAGGTCTACCTGAACGCGGTCATGCAAAAGTACCTCGATTCGCGCAAATCGATGCGCGAAGACCAGGGCCACAACGTAACGACTGCCATCACCGAAAATCTCATCGGCGTGGAGAAGGATTTGCGCACCGCGGAAGACGAGATGCTCGATTTCCAAAAGCAGAACAATATTGGTTTCATCCAGGAGGAGGGGAATAGCGCCGCGCAGTATCTGGTGAAACTGAATCGCGATTATGCGCAGATGAAGACCGAGTACGAGTTGCTCAGCCGGCTCGACCTCGACCAGAATCTTGATCGCAACGCGCCGCGGCCGGAGGCCTCCCCCGGAGATGCGAATGATGGGCAGATGCCTTTTTCGGAGATTGGGCCGCAAGCCGATTATTTGAAAGCCAAGCAGGCCGTGACGCTGCTGAAAGCCGAGCGCGATACTTTGGCCAAAGACCTGCGCCCGAAACATCCGAAAATCCTGAAATTAAACGACGAGATCACCAAGCAGGAGCGGTTGATCCAACTTTATCGCGCGGACACGGCCGAGACGCTTGAGACCCGGCGCGCCTCGATCAGCAAGCAGATGGAGAATTTGCAGGGCAACATTAAGGAATGGGAAACCAAAGCGCTCGACCTCAGCCAGCGTCTCGCGCAATTCAATCGCATCAAGGGCAAAGTCGACCGCAACAAAACGCTCTACGATCGCCTGACCAATAATTTGAAAGACATCGGCGTTTCCCAAGTGGTCGACTCCGGCGATCAGGTCTCGATCATGGAGAACGCGAATACGCCAGCCTCGGTGCGGCCCGGCTTGATCAAGAGCCTGCTCGTGGGTTTCGGTGCCGGCGCGCTCGTGGGCCTCGCCATCCTTCTCCTGCTCGATCGGATCGACGATCGCATGGCCTCTTTCAGCGAATTCCAGCATCACTTTTCCGAGAACGTGCTCGGTCAGATTCCGCGCGAGAAAACCAAAGGCGACGTCAGCTTGCTCCAGCCGGATGACGCGCGTCATATCTTTGCCGAATCGTATCGCAACATCCGGTCGTCCATTTTCTTCATGCCGTGTGATGGGCCGCGTCCGAAAACGTTGCTGCTCACCAGCGCCGTGCCGAACGAAGGCAAGTCGACCATCTCGGCCAACCTCGCCATCACCATGGCGCTGTCGGGCGCGCGCACTTTGCTCATCGACGGCGACCTGCGCCGCGGCGCCCTGCGCGAGAAATTCGGAATTTCCTCCCGCATCGGGTTCGCCGAAGTGCTGAAGCAGGAAGTGAATTGGAAAGAAGTGGCGGTGCCGACCGTGTATCCGAATCTGACGCTTCTACCCCGCGGCAAGACGCTTTCGCAACCGAGCGAACATCTCCTGCGCGAGTCGACGGATCAGTTGCTCAAGGAAATTTACCAGCACTACGATTACATCCTGATCGATAGCTCGCCCGTGCTCGCGGCAGACGACACCACCAGTCTCGCGCCGAAGATCGACGCGACGCTTTTCGTCGTGCGCCTCTCTTACACTTCCGCGCGCCTGACCAAGAAAGCGCTCGAGCTGCTTTACAACCGGCAGGTAAACGTGCCCGGCGTGATCCTAAACTACGTCGACACTTCGTTGCCGGAATACTACTACTACCAGTATTCCGAGTACTACAACACGCCGGTCGCTGCGACTGAACCGGAACCCGCCGCGGCGCGTCGCGCCGCCTCGGGCGAGGTTCTTCCTTCCTAAATCTTCGCGCCCGCCGGCCATGCCTCGGCGCTGTTGCGTTAGCCGACCCGCTCCCGGGCGAGTTTCGTATGCCGCTCATTGAATTCCCGCCGGCGAGCGTCACCGAAATAGTGCAGTCGCCGCTGCTGCGGCGCGTGCTGCAACGCGGTCGCGCGGTCGGGAGTTTCGCCACCGTGCAGGCGCTGGTGCAACTGATCGGCTTCATGAGTGGCATCCTCATCGTGCGGAAATTGCCGCAGCAGCAATACGCCTTCTTCATCATCGCGAATACGATGCAGGGCACGCTCAATCTGCTCGCCGACATCGGCATCAGCGTCGGCCTCGTCTCCATCGGCGGTCGCGTCTGGCAGGATCGCTCGCGCTTCAGCCAGCTCATCAGCACCGCCTTTCATTTGCGCCGCCGTCTCGCTCTCATCGCCGTCGCGCTCATCACGCCGGTGCTCGTTTTCATGCTCGTCAAAAACGGCGCGTCGATTGCCTACACCGTCGTGCTGGTTGTGATCACGCTGCTTGGCCTCGGGCTGCAGCTCGATATCGGCGTTCTCGGCGTGGTGCCCCGCCTGTACTCGCGGGTCACTGTCATTCAGAAGATCGACCTCACCGGCGCGATCACCCGTTTTTTGGTATTGGCGTCGTTGGCCTGGTTCTTCTTCAACGCTTCCGTCGCGCTCTTCGTCGGCGTCCTCGCGCTCGTGGTGCAGTACTTTTTGCTGCGTCGTTTCAGCGCCACCGTCATCGATTTCGGCGCACCGCAGAATACCGACGACAAGCGCGCGATGATTACCTTTATTCGCCAGCAGGCGGCGAACGCCGTCTTCTACTGCTTCCAGGGTCAGATCACCGTTTTTCTCATCACCCTCTTCGCGCATCGCGCCAGCGCCATCGCCGAAGTCGGCGCCCTCGGCCGGCTCGCCATGATCTTCATGTTGCTCACGAATCTGTTGATGAACATTTTCGTGCCCGCCTTTGCGCGTTGCCAGGACCGGCGCCTGCTGAAATTGCTTTACCTGGAAATCGCCGGCGGCGTCGGACTTTTCTGCGCCGCCGTCGTCATCGCCGCGTGGCTGTTCCCGGATCAATTCCTTTTCGTCCTCGGCCGACAATACGCGCACCTCCAGCGCGAACTTTTGCTCATGGTCGGCTCATCGGTGCTGGCTGCATTAACCGGCGCGTTCTGGTCGCTCAACGCTTCCAAAGCATGGATCGCCGGATCCTGGCTCTACATTCCGCTCACGCTTCTCACCCAGGTCGCGCTCATTCCCTTCACCGATTTCTCCAGCGTGCGCAGCGTTCTCGTTTTCAATCTTTTCTCCAGCGTGCCCAATGCCCTCCTTAATATTTTCCTGAGCTATCGCGGTTTTCGCAGCTGGAAACCCGAGCCCGCCTGACCATGTGGAATTTCGGATACCATTTCGCGCGCGCGAAAAGTGGCGCGTGGCGAAAGAAATATCGCGAGCACCTGAGCGCGATCGTCGCGCGACCGGTCACCGCTGCGCAATCGCTCGCGCTCGACGTCTTTAGTTATTCAAACGAAGCCGATCTCCCCGAACAAATCGCCTCCATTCGTTCCTTCGTGCAACACGCCGGACGGCCCGTTGCCTTCCATGTCGTCTCCGATGGCACGCATTCCGTCGCCAGCCTTTCTCTGCTCGAGCAGGCGGATCAATCCGTGCGCGTCATCTCCATGGAGAATTTTCAGTGCGCGGATGCACCCGCGACGATGCGCCCCTATCTCACCGCGCACCCCACTGGCAAACAGATGGCGCTCATCATGTCGCTTCCCTTCGAGCGCCCGGCGCTTTATCTCGATGCCGATGTTCTTTTTTTTCGCGGCGCCAGCACCATCACGCGCGAGCTTGCGGTGCGCGATGTTCCCGTGTTTTATCTCGCCGATTGCCAGTTCTCTGGCGATCGGCGCCTGCTCGCTTCCGACGACGAAACGCGCCACCCGATCAACACCGGCGTGCTTTTATTCCACAGCCGACCCGATTGGTCGCTCGCCCATGAACGTTTCGCCCGGATCACAACCGACCCGATCTTCTTCAGTAACCAAACGCTCACGCATCTCGCGTTGCATCAGAACAACGCGCGCGCGTTCGATCCTGCGCGTTACGTTTTGCAGCTCGACGATCAGACCGAGTATCGCGATCGCTACGCGGGCGACGATCTCGTGCTGCGTCATTACGTGAATCCGGTGCGGCACAAATTCTGGCTCGCCCATCCCCGATGACCACGTCGCCGCTGCGCATTCTTTGCGTCGTGAATCTCGGCTGGGATGCGCGCCTCGGCGCCGCGCGCGTCTGGATCGCGCTGTCTGAGGAATGGGGTGCCGCCGGCCACATCGTCGAGAAATTTTGCATCACCGACGCCTTCCTCACGCCCTCGCGTTCGCGTGCGCACTTTGCCGTGCGCCAGGCGCTCTTCCCGCGTTACGCCGCGAAATTCATCCGCGAAAACGCTTCCCGTTTCGACGTCATCGACGGCCTCATCGGCACCGTCACCGATTCACCCGAGCAACTCGGCTTTCGCGGATTACTCGTCGCGCGCTCCGTTGGCTTGCCCCTCGCCTACGATCGCGTTTCCGAGGAAAGCCGGCGTCGCTGGCCGGATCAACCGCGCGGCCGTCTCGTCGGTCGCGTGGTTTATCGCTGGACGAAAGAACGCATCAACCGGAACTCGCAGCGCTCGCTGCGTCATTGCGATTTGCTCAATCTGCCCAACGAAACCGAGCGCGCTTTGGTCGAGGAAACGCCGGCCCGCGGCAAGCCGATCGTCGTGCAACCGTACGGGCTCGACGACGCTGCGCGAAGCGCTTTGCGCGAAGCCGCGGAGCCGGTCGCGTCGCGCCTCGCCGCGAAGACGATCTGCTTCGTCGGCATGTGGATTCTGCGCAAAGGCTCGCGGGATTGGAGCGCGATCATGCGCGGAATTTTGCGGGCCGAACCGGCGGCGCGCTTCAAATTCCTCGGCACCATGACGAGTCGCGCAGCCGTCTTTCGCGATCTCACGCCGGCACAACGCGCGGTCGTCACGTGTTGCGAGACCTACGCGCCCGGCGATCTGCCGAAATTGTTGTCCGATTGCGCGATCGGCGTTTTTCCGAGCTACGTCGAAGGCTTCGGCATCGCTGTGCTCGAGCAACTCGCGGCGGGCATTCCCACGGTCGCTTACGACGCCCCCGGGCCGCGGGAGATTCTGGAGCCACTGCGGGAGGAGTTGCTTGTTCCAGTGGGCGACGCGACCGCTGTCGCCGCGCGCGTCATCAAAATCCTGCGCGACGCGCCCGCGTACGAGCTGCTGCGTAAAAAATGTTTCGCACGCGCCGCGCATTTTACCTGGCGCGAGATCGCGTCGGCTACCATCCAATCCTACCGGCCGCATCTGCGGCGCCGGCCCATCGTCTGCACGCAACCCTTCGGGCTTCGCTCCACCGGCGGCGGCGCTCGCATCATGCGAGCGATCCTGCGCGACGCGCCCGCGCCGTTGCAATTGATTTGCACCGCGCCGGATCGCCCCCCGCGGCAGAAAGAAATCGCCGAGGTGCATCTGCCGTTGCGCCCGCATTTCGGCCGGCTCGAACGCACTCGTTTCGCCGGACCAGCCTGGGCCACCGCGCCGCTCTTCACCACTCGCTTCCATCGACGCCTCGAGAAATTCATTCGGGCAATCGACGCGCGCGCCATCCACGCCATCGCTCATGGCGGCACTGATTTTTTTCACGCTTACGAGATCGCGCGCGCGACCGGGCGACCATTCCTCTTACACGTGCACGATGATTTCGTTTACACCGCGCGCGCGCCGCGCACCGCGGGCGAAGCGCACGCCATCATGGGCGCTGCGTGGCGCAACGCCGACGCGCGCTTTGTCATCGGACGCGCTCTCGGCGAGGAATACGCCCGCCGCTACGGTGCGGCAGACTACACGATCATAACCGACGGGATCAGCTCGCTCGCCGCGCCGGCCGCACCTCGCGTTCCCGGTCGCCTGCGCATCTATTTCATGGGCCTGTTTCATCTGGAGTACGAGGCGAATCTCGCAGCGCTTCTCGCCGCGATGGAAAAATTACGGCGGGAAGCGCCCGCGCTGGAAATCACGCTGCGTTGCGGCACGCTTCGCCCCGGGCTGCTCGCGCGCTATCGCGATTTCGTGCGCGTGCTCCCCTTCGGCAGCGAAGCCGATGTCGCCCGCGATCTCGAAGCGGCCGACCTGCTTTATCTGCCGCTGCCCTTCGAAGACGAACACGCGCCCTTTGTCCGCTACAGTTTGTCGACCAAAGTGGTGACCTATCTTGGCAGCGGCATTCCGATTCTTTATCACGGGCCGCGCGAGGCCGCCGTTTGTGAATTGCTGCGGGAAAATAACGCCGCGCTTTCGTGGGAAACCCTCGAGGTCGACACGCTGGCCGATGCGCTGCGGAAATTTATCGGCGACGAGAACACCGGGCGCGCCGTCGCCGGGAACGCGCTGCGTCTCGCGCGCCGCGAGTTTTGGCTGCCCGATATCCGCGCCCGTTTTTGGAACACGATGGCGAGCGTCATCAACCCGCCGGCGCAGCCATGAGACACCTGCTTCAGATTCTTCCCACCGCGCCGGGCCCATGCGACGGCGTGGCGGATTACGCGTTGAACGCAGCGCGCGGCTTGCGCGCACACTACGGCATCGAGACGACCTTCGCCGTCCACCAGCCGACTTCCGCATCAGCGATTGACGCCTTCCCGATCGTTAGCCTGCACGATTCATCGGCCAAGCGCGGCGACTGGGAAAGCCGCGTACTGCATTACGTGAATTACGGCTTCGAACGGCGCGGCATTCCGTTCTGGTTGCCGTCATTCCTGCGCAATAACGACATGCCGTTGCTGACGATTTTTCACGAGCTGTTCGCCAGCGGCCCGCCGTGGCGGAGCGAATTCTGGTTGCGACCGTTTCAGAAAAAAATCGCGCGCGAGATTGCGCTTCTTTCCTGTGCGCGCCTGGTCAGCAGTGAGACGATGGCGCGTTTGCTCAGCGACTTGGTTGGTCTCGCGCCGGTCGCGATTCGTCCCGTTCCATCGACGCTAGGTGAACCGAAATTCTCCTCTGACGAATTGAGTCAGCGCGATCCGAAAGCGTGGGCGATTTTCGGCGGCACGCAGTCGATCGAGCGTTCCTTTTCCTCGTTCGCGAAAATTTTCCCGCGTTTGCCCGCTGCGATTCGACCGGCCACGCTCGAAGTTCTCGGCGGCGTCGAGAACGCGTCGCTCCGCGCCCGGCTGAGCGCGCTGTCTAACATCCGTGCGCAATATCACCCGCGCGTTTCCGTCGAAGAGGGCTCGCGTCTTTTGTCGCGCTGCGCCTTTCTTTGGCTCGATTATTTTGGCGGTCGCGCGGTGCCGGGCGACGTCATCTTGAAATCGAGCGCATTTGCCAGCGCCTGCGCGCACGGCGTCGTGCCCATCTTCGCGCAGAAAATTTCCGCGATCACGCACAACGGCGCTCGCTTTCCCGGCCCGTTTTACGTCGACGCAGAAGCGATGAAGCTCCCCGATGCCGACGCGAACGATGCTGTTTATCAGTGGTATCAAACGCATGCGACGATCTCCGGCCTCGCTGAAACGATCGCGCATGCGCTCGTCGCTCCGTCGATGGAAACCAATCATTAAACGCATGTCACTGGGAGACGTTTTCGAAAAACTCGGGCAGCGCATCGCGACCGCGGGTTACCTCTGGAAAAACCGCGCCTATGCCGACGTGCGCAAAAATGGCGGCGCGCGCGATCTCTATCGCCTGCTCAATAAACCGTGGCTGCGGCGCTTGAACATCGGCACCGTCGTCGACGTCGGCGCCAACGAAGGACAATTCATTCGCACCGCGCAGGCGCTTCTTCCACAGCGGCCGATTCTCGCGTTCGAGCCGAATCCGCAACATCTCGAAAGTCTGCGCACGTTGCTCGCCGGCACGGCGGGCAGCGAAGCGCTGAACATGGCGTGCGGTCGCGAACAATCGCAGATGTCGCTAAACGTCTCCGAATTTTCGCCCGCGTCTTCCCTCTTGCCCATTACCCCGGCAATCATCGGCAAATTTCCGGAAGCAGCGACCGCGCGCACGATTTCCGTGGAGGTCGCTCGCCTCGATCACATCGTCAAACAGCGCGCTCAGTTGCCGCGACCGCTCTTGCTGAAACTCGACGTGCAAGGTTTCGAGCTCGAAGTCTTGCGCGGGACGACCCAAGTTTTTCCCGAAGTCGCCGCCATCGTCTGCGAGGTCACGACCGTCTCGTTTTACGAAGGACAAACTGCCTTCGGCGAGCTCTGCACTTTTTTGCGCGAACACGGATTTCGCGTCGTCGATCTCGGCGAACCGGTTCGCGGCGACGATGAAGAAGCGATGTGGTTCGACATCGCGTTCCGCAACGAGAGTTTCGACAAGAAGTGAACGTTTCTCCTCAAGGCGCAGTCGAGTTGGTCGCCATCGTCAATTCTTTTAATCGCCGCGCGCTTTTGGAACGCGCGATTCGCTCGCTCTTCGCGGCGTTACGCGAGGGTAGGATCGGGTCGGCTGTGGTTGTCTTCGAAGCGGGTTCGAATGATGGCAGCCGCGAATTTCTGGAAACGTGGCAACGGGAAAATCCGGGTGATCCACTTCTCGTGATCGCACCGCAGGGAGCGAAGTCGTCGTTTAGCGATGGCGTCAATTCCGCGTGCGCAACCGCGCTCGAGAAATTCTCGGCGTGTCGCTGGTTGTTCCTGTACGAAACGGACAACGCGCTGCACCACGCCGCACCGTTAACCAGCGCGATCTCGTTGCTCGCGCAGGAATCGCAGCTCGCCGCGGCCGGCTTCACCGTTGCGCTCGAAAACGGAGAGCGGGTCGGCTATGGCATGCGCTTCCCCGGCGCGCTGTCGCTCGCGCTCGGCCAAAATATTTCGTATTGGCTCAATTTGCATCGGCCGAATTCATCGCCGTGGCGCGACACGGGCGGCGTGCGCTGGCGCGAATGCGATGTTGTTTTTACCAGCCCGCTCTTGATTCGCCGCGAAGCGTGGGAGCAGAGCGGCGGCTTCGATGCGGAAGCGTTTCCTTTTTCCGACAGCGATCTCGACTGGGCCTGGCGCTGCGCGAAGCTTGGCTGGAAGATGGCGGTGATCGAAGGCGACGGCGTCGTGCACGACAACTTCACGCAAATGTCGGCGTGGTCGACGGGGCGCGTGCTCGATTTTCATCGGAGTCGCATGCGGCTCCTGCGGCGTTATCGGGGCGCGACTGTTGCGCTCATCAAGCCGCTGCTCTTTGCGCGCCACGCGCTGGAGTTGTTGCTGCTGCGCGCTCGTCGCGACCCGAGTGCCGCGGCGAAAATCGAACGCCGCCGGCAATTACTCGGCACGGTCTGGAGCGATTATGAATAAGCGCGTTTGCTCCGAGCGATGAAGATTCTTTTCTCATCGTACGCGTTCGCACCAGGCATCGGCGGAATTGAAAATGCCTCGGCGCTGCTGGCGACGCAATTCGTCGAAGCGGGACACGAGGTGCGACTGATCACGCAAACGCCCGGTGCGCCGTCGACCTCTTTTCCGTATCCGGTTTTTCGCCGGCCATCGTTCATTAGACAGCACGCTCTGCTGCATTGGTGCGACGTGTTTTTCCAAAACAACATCTCGCTGCCTTCGCTTATTCTCGCGGTGCTCATGCGCAAGCCGGCGCTGGTCGTGCATCAAACGTGGATTCGAAATACGCGCGGCGAGATCGATCGCGTGAATCGCATCAAGCGCGCGCTGCTGCCGCGCGTGCGCAACGTTGCCATTAGCAACGCGATTGCGCGCGATCTCGGAGTGGTCGCGACAATCATCGGTAATCCCTACGATGACGACATTTTTCAAAACGTCGAAAGTGCGCGCCCGCGGCAAATTCTTTTCGTCGGTCGTCTCGTGTCGGATAAAGGCGCGGACATTTTGCTGCGCGCGGCCGCGTCTTTGCGCGACGCACGGACGTTAGACATCACGATCATCGGCGACGGGCCGGAGCGGGAAGCGCTGGAAAAGCTCGCGCGCGATTTGCAGTTGAACGTCCGTTTCGCTGGCGCGATGCGAGGCGAGGAACTCGTGCGCGCATTCCACCAGCATCAACTGCTCGTTGTTCCATCGCGTTGGGCGGAGCCGTTCGGCATCGTCGCCCTCGAAGGCATCGCGTGCGGCTGCGTCGTGATCGGGTCGGCTGACGGCGGATTGCCGGACGCGATCGGTCCGTGCGGATTGACTTTTCGCAATGGCGACGAAGGCGACCTTGCGGAAAAAGTGCGCGCGTCGCTGGGCGACGCCGCGCTGCGCGACCGGCTGCGCGCGGCCGCGCCAGCGCATCTCGCACGTTTCCGCAGGAAAACCGTCGCCGCGGAATATCTGCGAATGCTAGAGGGGATGGCGGCGTGATTCTACTCTCGCATCCGACCGGCAACGAAAATGTGCGGCAAGTCGCGCGCGCCTTCGCCGACGCGGGATTGCTCGACGAATTCTGGACGTCGCTGAGTTGGAATCCGGATTCGACCATGGCGAAATTTTTACCCGCGCGCATGCAAGCTTTGCTCGGCCGGCGTTCGTTTCCTGGCAACGTGCGCGCGCGCGTGCATTCGCGGCCGTGGCGCGAACTGGCGCGTTTGCTCCTGCCATCAAACAGCGCGCTCATGCGCCACGAAACCGGCCCGCTCAGCATCGACGCCGTTTTGCGTGAGCATGATCGCGCGGTCTCGCGACGGCTGCGCGAGCACGCGGTCGACGCCGTTTACGCATATGAAGATGGCGCGTGCGCGACGTTCGCGGCGGCGAAGGCGCAAGGCGTGCCGACCATTTACGATTTGCCGATCGGTTACTATCGCGTAGCGCAGGGGATCTTCGCCGAAGAACGCGAGCGGCTGCCGGAATGGGCGGCGACGCTGACCGGCGCGCGCGACAGCGGCGCGAAGCTGGCGCGCAAGGAAGAAGAATTGCGGCTGGCGGACTGCGTGCTGGTAGCCAGCACGTTCACCGCGCACACGCTCGCGCAAGCGTCGCAGCTCCCGCGCATCGAGATTATTCCGTACGGCGCGCCGGAGCCGTCGACGGAGGAAATCCCGGAGCCGCGCGGCAAGCTGCGGCTGCTCTTCGCGGGCTCACTCGGCCAGCGCAAAGGGCTCGCCGACGCCTTGCGCGCGGTCGAAATTTTCGGCGAATCGCGCTGCGAACTCACTTTGCTCGGCCGCAAAGTCGGCGGCGCATGCCGGCCGTTAGACGACGCGCTTCGGCGCCATCGCTGGCTGCCATCGCTGCCGCACGCGGAAGTTTTGCAGACAATGCGCGAAAGCGACGCGGTGCTGTTTCCATCATTGTTCGAAGGCTTCGGTCTGGTTATTACCGAAGCGATGTCGCAAGGCACGCCGGTCATTACCACCGCGCACACCGCGGGGCCCGATCTCATCAGCGACGGCGTGGACGGGTTTCTCGTCCCCATCCGCGCGCCGGAAGCGATCGCCGCGAAGCTGGAGGAAATCGACGCCGACCGCGCGCGTCTCCGGGAGATAAAAGTGGCGGCACGAGGCAAGACGGCGACGTGTACCTGGCAAAAATACCGCGAACGCGTCGTCGCAGTGGCACGGGAAGTGATGAATAATCAGGCAGCCCGATGACCGCCGCCATCGCATCCAAACTCCCGCCGCCGCCCGCCGGCTCGAAGACGATCCGGCACATCCGTTTCCTCATCTACGTCTACATCGTGCTGCTTGTTTTCGAGGGTGCGCTGCGCAAATGGGTCGTGCCGCAGTTGTCGAATCCGCTGCTCATCGTGCGCGATCCGTTCGTGGTGCTGATTTATCTTCTGGCATGGAAGGCGCGCATTTTTCCGCGCAACGGCTTCGTCATCTCGCTGGCGGTGATCGCAATTTTGTCGTGGGTGATCTCGATTTTCGTGCTCGATCCCTATTTCCCGATGCTGCGCATCCTGTTTGTCACGACGTTCGGGTTCCGCTCCAATTTCCTGCATCTCCCGCTGATCTTTATTTTCCCCGCCGTGTTTAACGAGGCCGATGTAAAGAAAATGGGGCGCTGGTTTTTGCTCGCCATGATCCCAATGGGGCTGCTCATGGCGCTGCAATTCCGCGCGTCGCCGGATTCGTTTATCAATCGCACGGTCGGCCTTGGCGACGCCGAACAAATTCAAGCTGGGGGCGGGCGCATTCGTCCGCCGGGCACCTTCTCTTTTATTACGGGCGCGATCTTTTACGTCACCACTTGCGTCGCTTTTCTCCTGCACGGCGCCTCTTCGCGCGACTCCTACAAAAGCTGGCTGCTCGTGGCGTCCGGCCTCGCCGCTGCGGTCGCCGTTTTGGTTTCCGGCAGCCGCTCGCTCGTGCTTATGGTGTTGATTGTGGTCGGCGCGCTCGGGGTCGCTTGGATTGTACGGCCGGACGCAGTGAATCGGTTCCTGCGCAATTTCGTGATCGTTTGCGTACTCGCCATTCTCATCACGCAGCTCCCGATCGTGAAAGTCGGCATGCACATCCTCTCCGATCGCTTCACGGAATCGGCGGAAGCTTCGCAGACCAGTATTACGGTCGGCATTTTCGATCGCATCACCGGCGGCTTTACCGAAGGCTTGTCGCACATGGATCACATTCCGTTTTTGGGTTACGGGCTCGGTCTTGGGACGAACGCCGGCGCGCAGGCTCTGGTCGGACGCGCCGCGTTTCTTCTGGCCGAGGGCGAATGGTCGCGTGTGCTGCTCGAGAGCGGTCCGGTTCTTGGTCTCGCATTTTTGCTTTGGCGCGTGGCGTTGACGATCCGGATCGGGACCGCCTGTTTCCGCGCGCTCAATGTGCCCGATATTTTGCCGCTACTGCTTTTTAGCGTGGGTTTTATTCTTATGCTCACCGGTCAATTCGGGCAGCCGACCAGCCTCGGCTTCGCCGTGGTGGTGAACGGCCTGTGCCTCGCGGCCGCGAGTTCCGCTACGCCATCGACGGCGGCGATCAGCGAAACGCGCATGCAGACGCGCGTGCGGGGGCGTTCACCTTACGCGGATCGGCTGCATCGTCCGGACGCCAACTCTCATTCCAATGGTGCTCTTGATCGGTAACTACGCGCCCGATCAACAGCAGAGCATGCAGCGCTTCGCGGAAATGATGTTGCGCGAACTTGAAGCGCTCGGTGTCGCGGCGGAATTGCGTTGTCCGCAACCGTTCTTCCAACGACTCGTGCGCGCCACTTCGCCGCTCGCCAAATGGCTCGGCTATGTCGACAAGCTGCTCGTTTTCTCAGGCGAATTGCAAAGCGTGAAGGCTGACGTCGTCCACATCTGCGATCACTCGAACGCCGTCTACGCCGCGAACGCGAGCGCGCCGGTGCTGGTTACCTGCCATGATTTGCTGGCCGTCCGCGGCGGACTTGGCGAAGAAACCGATTGCCCGGCGAGTTGGAGCGGGCGCTTGCTGCAACGCTGGATTCTGCGCGGTCTGAAACGCGCGCGGATCGTGGCGTGTGTTTCGAAGGCAACGGCAAACGACGCCATGCGCCTGGTCGGCGAGACGCCGGCGCGCAAGATCACCGTCGTCGAAAACGGAATGAATTATCCATTTCGAATTTTGCCTGCTGAAGAAGCGCAGCAGCGGCTGCAGAAAATTAGTCAGCTCGATCTGGGCCAACCGTTCGTGCTGCTTGTTGGCTCCGCGTTGAAACGAAAGAATCGCGCCGGCGCGCTGCGCGCATTCGCGTTAACGAAAGAGAAGTGGAACGCGCAAATCGTCTTCGCCGGGGAAAAGCTCGATCACGAAAGCCGGATGTTAGCCGACGCGCTCAGCTTGCCATCGCGCATCGTCGAAATCGAGAATCCGGACAGCGTGGTTCTCGAAGCGCTCTACAATCGTGCGCACGCTCTCATCTTCCCGTCGCGTTTCGAAGGCTTTGGCTGGCCGTTGATTGAAGCGCAAGCCTGTGGTTGCCCCGTCGTGTGCAGCGACCGCGCGCCGATGCCGGAAGTCGCCGGCGATGGCGCGCTCATTCGTTCGCTCGACGACGAAGCCGGGTTTGCCGATGATCTTCTTCGTTTGCGCGAGTCCGCGCTGCGCGCGGAAATGCGCGAACGCGGCTGGCGCAATGCCGCTCGATTCTCCGCGCGCGAAATGGCGTTGCGTTACCTCGCGTTGTATCGCGAACTCGGGCTCGCCGCATGAAAACACTGCTCGCGTTGCTTTCGAATTTCCTGCCGTGGGAATGGCGCCGGCGTTTTCTCGTCCGCCAGTTCGGCTACGAACTTCATCCCACCGCGCGCCTCGGGCTGGCGTGGATTTTGCCGGCGCGCTTGATCATGGAAGAGCACAGCAGTATCGGCCATCTCACTGTCGCCAGGAATCTCGATCTCGTGCATCTGCAAGCGCACGCCACCATCGGCCGTGGCAACTGGATCACAGGCTTCCCGTTCGGCGGCTCGAGGCATTTCGCGAGCGAAACCGATCGCCGCCCGGAACTCATCGTCGGCGCACACGCCGCCATCACGAATCGTCATCTCATCGATTGCACCGGCCGCGTGACCATTGGCGCGTACACCACCATCGCCGGGTTTCAGTCGCAATTTATCTCGCACGGCATCGACATCGCGCAGAATCGCCAGGCGTCGCAGCCGATCAACATCGGCGCCTATTGTTTTGTCGGCACCAATTGCGTCATGCTCGCCGGCTCGGCCTTGCCGGATTACTGCGTGCTCGGCGCGAAATCGCTTTTGAACAAGGCGCACACGGAACGCTATCGGCTCTACGGCGGCGTGCCCGCGCGTGAACTCAGCACGCTCTCGCCGGACTGCGGTTACTTCACGCGCCGCGAAGGCTTCGTCTATTGAGAGTTCTGCATACAGTGCAGACGCTGAATCCCGAAACGGGCGGCGTCGTGCGCGCGGTCGTTTCGCTGGCCGAAGCGATGGAACGCCGCGGCGTCCGCAACGAAGTCGTCACGCTGGATGATCCAGCATCGGGCTGGCTAACAGCGGCCGCGTTTCCCGTCCACGCGCTCGGTCGCGGTCGCGGCAGTTACAGTTACTCGTCCGCGCTAAGACCGTGGCTGGAGAAAAACGCCGAGCGTTTCGATCGCGTCGTCGTGCACGGACTTTGGCAGCACCCCAGCTTCGCCGTGCGTCAGGTTTTTTTTCCGCGCAAAATTCCGTATTTCGTTTTTCCGCACGGCATGCTCGATCCATGGTTCAAGCGCACTTTTCCGCTCAAGCATTTGAAAAAATGGCTCTATTGGCCGTGGGGCGAATATCGCGTGCTGCGCGATGCCGCGGCGGTGATTTTCACCAGTGAAGAAGAGCGGCGGCTCGCGCGCGAATCCTTCTGGCTCTACTGCGCGAACGAAAGAATCTCCCCGCTCGGCGCCGAGGCGGCGGTCGCCGATGGACAAACCGAGCGAGAACTTTTTCTCGCGCGCTTTCCGCAAATCGCCGACACCCGCATGCTCCTTTTTCTCGGTCGTATTCATCCGAAAAAAGGATGCGACCTGTTGCTCGACGCTTTCCCGCGCGGCGACGGCAATCTCTCGCTCGTGCTCGCGGGGCCGGATCAGTGGGGAAACGAACTCCGCGCGCGCGTGGTGCGGCAGGATCTTTCGCCGCGCATCATTTTCCCGGGCATGCTGCAAGGCGCGCTCAAGTGCGGCGCCTTCGCCTGCGCGGACGCGTTCATTCTGCCGTCGCATCAGGAAAACTTCGGCATCTCCGTCGTCGAAGCGCTGTCGTATGGCGTCCCCGTTTTGATTTCCGATCGCATTAATATCTGGCGCGAGATCGAAGCAGATCGCGCTGGCTATGTGGAAAGCGACGACCTCGCGGGCACCACGCGCTTGATCGAGCGCTGGCTCGCGACGTCAGCCGATGACCGCGAAAAAATGCGCGCAAACGCGCGGCGTTGTTTCCTCACGCGCTTCGAAATCGGACAAGCCGCTGAATCTCTGCTGCACATTTTACAGACGCCATGAAGATCACGATTGTGCTCGGCGCCTTTTTCCCGGTGCCCACCGTGATGGGTGGCGCGGTCGAAAAAATCTGGTCGGCGCTGGCGCGTGAATTTGCCACGCGCGGTCATGCCGTCACGCTCATCTCGCGCGCCATCCCGCAATTCCAAAAAAACGAAATCGTCGACGGCGTGCGCTACCTGCGCGTGCCGGGCTTCGACACGCCGCGCTCATTGCTCTGGCTGAAATTTCTCGATCTCATTTATTCGTGGCGCGTGCGGCGTGTGCTTCCGCCCGCGGACATTTTGGTGACGAACACCTTTTGGCTGCCGTTGCTCGCTCGCGATCGCTCGCAGGGAAAAATTTACGTACACGTCGGCCGCTACCCGAAAGGGCAGATGTGGCTTTATCACCGCGCCGCGCGCTTGCAGGCGCCATCGCGCGACATTGCCGACGCGATGGGTCGTCGGGCGGCGCGATGGAAAAACAAGATCGTCGCCATTCCGTATCCGCGGCCATCGGTCTCCGACGCCTCCGTCGTTCCGATCGACCAGCGCGAGAAGATCGTGCTGTTTGTCGGCCGGGTGCACCCGGAGAAAGGCGTGCATCTGTTGATCGAGGCGTTCGCCGCGCTGCATGACAGCGTTCTGGCAGGTTGGAAGCTCGTGCTCGTGGGACCAACGGAGACGAACGCGGGCGGGGGCGGCGCGGATTATCTCCATGGCTTGCGGCAGAGCGCGTCGTCTATGAACGGACGCGTGGAATTTCGCGGGCCGATTTTCGACGAGCAAAAACTGGCGCAGGAATTTCGTGCCGCGCGCATTTTTGCGTATCCTTCGCTGGCCGCGCGTGGCGAAACATTCGGGCTCGCGCCGCTCGAAGCGATGACGCACGGTTGCGCTGTGATTGTTTCCGATCTCGGCTGCTTTCGCGATTTTGTGACACCGGATGAAACCGGCTTCGTTTTTCCACACGACGCCGCCGATCCCGCCGGCGAATTGGCAAAGACATTGCAGCGCGCCGTTTCCACTTTGGAAAAGCTGGCGCGTGTGGCCGCAGCGGGCCGGCTAAAATCCAAAGACTTTTCCATCGAGCGCGTGGCGGATAAGTTCCTTGCAGATTTTGCGTCGCTCAAATGAACGAAGAAGTCGTAAACTCGGAACAGTCGAACGCGTTCGCATCGCCGTGGGATAACGGCCACCGCGTCATGCGCGTGCTATGGGAAGTTTGCTGGTTCGTTTTTTGCGTGTGGACGCCGAAGCCGCTTAATCCGTGGCGACTGTTTTGGCTGCGCGTGTTCGAAGCGAAAATCGAAGGCACGCCGTTTGTGCATCAACGCGCGCGCATTGCGGTGCCGTGGCATCTCACCTTGCGCGATCGCGCCTGCCTAGGCGATCGCGCGAATGTTTACAGCCTCGGCGAAGTTGAAATCGGCGAACGCGCGACCGTAGCGCAGGAAGCGTATCTTAGCACTGGCAGTCACGATTTTTCGCGCCCGGAAATTCCGCTGACGACGGCGAAGATCACGATCGGAGCCGACGCGTTCATTGGTGCGCGCGCTTTTGTTTTGCCCGGAGTGACGATCGGCGAGCGCACCATCATCGGCGCGTGCTCGGTCGTCACGAAAGATGTGCCGCCGAACGTGGTCGCGGCCGGCAATCCCTGTCGTGTGCTGCGTCCGCGAGCGTGATGTCAGACAGCGCGCTCTCGGTGATCGTCCTGACGCGCAACGAAGAACGCGATCTGGCGCGTTGTCTGGAAGCAGCGCGCAATCTTGGGCCGATCATCGTGGTCGACTCCGGCAGCACCGATCGCACGCGCGAAATTGCGATTGCGAATCACGCCCGCGTTTTCGAACATCCGTTCGCGAGCTTCGGCCAGCAACGAAACTGGGCGCTGACGAATTGCGAAATCACGACGGAGTGGGTGCTGTTTCTCGATGCCGACGAGATCGCGACACCGGAATTTTGCCGCGCGATAATAGATGCGACGAAGAACGCGCCGGCTAACATCGCTGGCTTTTATTGCTGCTGGAAGACGCTGTTGGATGGAACCTGGCTGCGTCGTTCGGATTCGTTTCCGAAATGGCAATTCCGTTTGCTGCGACGCGGACACGCGACTTTTCGTGACGTCGGCCACGGGCAGAAAGAGGGAACGTGGGACGGCGAGATCGGTTACATCGCCGAGCCGTATGTGCACGACGCGTTCAGCAAAGGCTGGGAGGATTGGCGCGCGAAACACGAGCGCTATGCGACGCAGGAAGCGATCGACCGAAGCGCGCGCGCGATTTGCGGGCGCGATTTGT
>JALYTV010000128.1 GCA_030854105.1 Verrucomicrobiota bacterium
ATGTATTGGAACGTGCACCTCGATGGCCTCGAGCGGACGCACGATCTCATCGTCGAGCGCGAAGGCGTCTTCAAGGAATGCATCCTCGCCATGCGCATGGCCAAAATGCTCGGCTACCAGGTCGCGACCAACACCACCATCTACAAAGAGACCGACATGGACGAAGTCGAGCAGATGTTCGATTTCCTGAGCGATCTCGGCGTCGACGGCCACACCATTACGCCCGGCTACGATTACGATTCGGCCAAGAAAGACATGGTCACGCGCCTGAATCTGCAGCCGGAAAATTTCTTCCTCACGCGCAAGGCGACCGTCGACAAATTCGCGCGCATGAATGAGTGGATGCACCGTTACACGTTCTTCGGCACGCCGGTTTATTTCGAATTCCTCGCCGGCCATCGCGAGCTGACCTGCTCGGCTTGGGCGATCCCGACGCGCAATCTCGCTGGCTGGAAAGCGCCGTGCTATTTCATGACCGACGCGGCCGGCACCAACGGCACCGGCCATTACGCGAGCTATGCGGAATTGCTCAACGAAGTCGACTGGGACAAATACGGCGTCGTCGACGGCGTGGCGCGCGATCCGCGTTGCGAGAATTGCATGACCCATTGCGGCTACGAGCCGACGGCGAGTCTCGGGTTGCAGGCGCAACCCGGCGACACGTGGAAGACGATCAAATTTAATTTTGGCGCGCGACCGAAACCCACCGGTCTCGGCAACGAGATCGCGACGTATAACGGCGTCACCTCCGGCAACGGACACCTTACCGGCAAGCAGGCGGTCGAAGCCGAAGCGAAAGCCTCCTGATTTAACCATGGCGACGAGTTCGTCGAACGTGATCTCCTTACCGAGCGCGCGTCCACCGCTCGAGGACGGCTACGCCGCCGCCGATCCGCAGATCGCGTCGGCTGTGAGCCGTGCGCAGGAGAATCTCCTGAGCCAGCAGCACGAGGACGGGCATTGGTGCGGCGAGTTGCTTGTCGATAGCACGCTCTGCTCCGATTACGTGCTCTACATGCATTGGCTCGGCGAAATCGATCGCGAGCTGCAGGAACGTTGTGCGCGGCACATTCTCAAGCGCCAGCTCCCGAATGGCGGATGGAATATTTTCCACGAAGGCCCGAGCGAAATTAACGCGTCGGTGAAAGCGTACTTTGCGCTCAAGCTCGCCGGTTATTCGCCCGATCTGCCGTTCATGCAGGAAGCGCGCGCGAACATCATGCGCCTCGGCGGCATCCCGCGCATGAACACTTTCAGCAAGCTCTACCTCGCGTTGCTGGGCCAGTTCCCATGGAAATATTTGCCGACCATCCCGGTGGAAATGATCCTGCTGCCGCACTGGGCGCCGTTTCATATTTACAAAATGTCGTCGTGGAGCCGCGCGATGTTGATCCCGCTGGCGATCATTAATCACTTCAAGCCGACGCGGGAATTGCCCGGCGAAAAGCATCTGCACGAATTGTATCCGCTCGGCACCGAGCATTTGGATTTCCGTCTCCAGCGCGACGAGCGGACGTTCACCTGGCGCAATTTCTTCCTGCGCGTCGACGTTGCGCTAAAGATGTTGCACACGGTGCCGTGGAAGCCGCTGCGCAAACGCGCGCTCGAAGAAGCGGAACGCTGGATGCTTGATCGCATCGGCGAAGGCAGCGACGGTCTCGCCACCGTTTTCCCGGCAATGTTAAACGCGTTGATCGCGCTGCATGCGCTCGGTTATCCGAAGACGCATCCGGTTTGCCTGAAAGCGAAAAAAGATTTCGAAGGTTTGTTCGTCAACGATCCCGAAGATTTTCGCATTCAACCCTGTCTCTCGCCGGTGTGGGATACGGCCATCAACATGATCGCGCTGGCTGAGAGCGGATTGCCGGCGGATCATCCCGCGCTCACCAGGAGCGCGAATTGGCTGGTCGACAAAGAGGTCCGCATCCGCGGTGATTGGGCAAAGAATAATTCCTACGCGGAAGCGAGCGGCTGGGCGTTCGAATACAACAACGTTTATTATCCCGATACGGATGACACCGCGATGGTGTTAATGGCGCTTCGTCTGGTGCGTCCGGTAGATCGCGCTGCTTATGAGACGATCTTTGGCCGCGCGCTCGGCTGGCAATTAAGTTTCCAATGCAAGAACGGCGGCTGGGCCGCGTTCGACAAAGAAGTGACGACGCCCTGGCTGGAAGACATGCCCTTCGCCGATCACAACGCCATTCTCGATCCGACATGCAGCGATCTGACCGCGCGCACGCTCGAGCTTTTCGGCTACATCGGTTTCAATCCGAAAGATCGCAGCGTGACCGACGCGCTCCGCTATTTGATCGAGACGCAGGAGAACGACGGTTCGTGGTACGGGCGCTGGGGCGTGAATTATATTTACGGCACCTGGCAGGTGCTGCGCGGCCTGCGCGCCATCCACCAGGACATGACGCAGGATTGGATTCTGCGCGGACGCGATTGGCTGGAGAGCTGCCAGAATGACGATGGCGGTTGGGGCGAATCGTGCGAGTCCTATCACAATCCTTCGCTCAAGGGCAAAGGCGTGAGCACCGCTTCGCAAACGGCCTGGGCGCTCATGGGCATTTGCGCCTGCGGCGATCTCGATCGTACCAGCGTGCAACGCGGCCTGCGCTACCTGCTTTCCACGCAAGGCGAAGACGGCGCGTGGGACGAGCCGTTCATCACCGGCACCGGTTTCCCGCAGGTATTTTATCTTCGCTACGACATGTATCGGCAGAATTTTCCGCTGCTCGCGCTCGCGACCTACGTGAATTACCGCCGCGGCTTCGGGCATTACCCCAGCCAGTACCGCTGCGCGTAACGCTCTTCCGGCAACGCCGGAATGGAGCGATCGAACCGGACGGGGCCAGATGTAGCGGCGTTTGTGCCTCTACATCGTCATCCCGAGCACAGTCGAGGGAAGCGGGCGCCAGCGCGTTGTCATTCCGAATGAAGCCGAGGAATCCCCCCATTCGAGGATGTCTCGGCTTCGCTCGACATGACAAAATTAGCCTGACGCCCGGCGGCAATTGACGCATCGCTCATCGCGCCGAAGAGTGATGCATGGCATACGAACTACCAAAACTTCCCTACGCTAACGATGCGCTCGAGCCGCACATCGATGCGCGCACGATGGAAATCCATCACGACAAGCATCACCAGGCTTACATCACGAATCTCAACAAAGCGCTCGAAGGCAAACCTGATCTCGCCAGCAAATCGATCGAGGATTTAGTCAGCAACCTCAGCGCCGTGCCGGAAGAGATTCGCACGGCGGTGCGCAACAACGGCGGCGGTCACGCGAACCATTCCTTTTTCTGGAAAATCATGGGCCCGAAAGGCGGCGGTGAGCCAACCGGCAAACTCGCCGATGACATCAAGTCGACTTTCGGCAGCTTCGACGCTTTCAAAGAAAAATTCGCCGACGCCGGCGCGAAGCGTTTTGGCAGCGGGTGGGCGTGGTTGATCAAGAACAAGAGCGGGAAGCTTGAGATCGTGTCGACTGCGAACCAGGACTCGCCGCTCATGGATGGCAACACGCCGATCCTCGGCGTCGACGTCTGGGAGCACGCCTATTACCTCAATTACCAAAACCGCCGGCCTGATTATCTGAAGGCGTGGTGGAACACGGTGAATTGGGACGCCGTCGCGAAGAACTACTAGGA
>JALYTV010000129.1 GCA_030854105.1 Verrucomicrobiota bacterium
CAAGCGCCTCTACAACGGCGACATCAAGAACAGTCCCTTCTCGGTAGGGCGACGCTCCGCGGAGCCGACTACATTATCCTTTGGCTCGACAGAGTCTCGCCCTACCCGTTTTCTTCGCGCGTGACTTCGTCCGCGGCGCAGCCTTCGCGCGCACAAGTTCGTAGGAGTGATCGAGCATCTCGATGATCGCGCTGTCTATCATCCCGGCGTCCATGATCACCGTATTCCAGTGCTTCTTGTTCATGTGATAACCGGGCTGCACCTGCTCGTAACGATCGCGTAACTCCAGCGCGCGATCGGGATCGCATTTCAAATTCACGCGCGGCGGAATTTCATCGAGCGCGAGAATGGCGAAGACTTTGCCGGCGACTTTGAAAACGAGATGATCCTCGCCGAACGGTGTCCCTTCCGTCACTTGCGCTTTCGCGAGACACCGCTTACGAAACGTTTCCGCGTCCATCAATTCACCAGCGGTAGCAGGATCGGCAGCAGCTCCGCGATTTTCACGCGTTCCTGTTTCATCGAATCGCGATGACGCAGCGTGACGGTGTCGCGCAATTCGTCGCCGCGTTCGCCGAGCGTTTCGAAATCGATGGTGATGCCGAACGGCGTGCCCGCTTCGTCCTGTCGCCGATACCGCCGGCCGATGGCACCGCTCTCGTCATAGAACGCCATCATGTGCGTCTTCAACATCGCGTGCACTTCGCGTGCTTTGGCGACCAGCTCCGGTTTGTTTTTGAGCAACGGAAACACGCCGGCCTTGATGGGAGCCATGCGCGGATGAAAACGCAGCACCGTCCGCGTCTCCGCTTTGCCTTTCTCATCCGTCACGGTTTCCTCGTCGAACGCTTCGCAGATCAAGGCCAGCACGGTGCGATCCACGCCCGCGCTTGGCTCGACGACGTGCGGAAAAAACGCCTCCTCTTTCTTAAGTAGATGCTTCATGAGCATCTCTTCTTCGAAGTAATCCAGAAGCTTGCCACTGGCTTCACTATGTTTGCGCAAGTCATAGTCCGTCCGGTAAGCGATCCCTTCGAGCTCCTGAACGCCAAACGGAAATTCATATTCTATGTCGTATGTGCCTTTCGAATAAAACGCACGGTCGGCATCGAGCACGGTGAGAACGTGCAACTTGGCGCGCGGAATACCGATGTTGTCGTAAAACTTCAGGCGTTGCTCGAGCCAGTAATCGAGCAACTGCATCCCTTGTTCCGGCCAGCAGAAATATTCGAGCTCCATCTGCTCGAACTCGCGCGAACGAAAAATGAAATTGCGCGGATTGATCTCGTTGCGAAACGCTTTGCCGATCTGCGCGATGCCGAACGGCAATTTCTTGCGCGCCGTATCCAGCACGTTCTTGAATTGTAGAAAAATCGATTGCGCCGTCTCCGGTCGCAGATACGCCAGCGACGACTCGTCCTCGGTCGCGCCAAGATGCGTGCGCAGCATTAAGTTAAACGAGCGCGCCTCAGTGAGATCCTTGCCGCCGCAATTCGGACATTGCTTCACGCCATCCTTCTCCGGCACCTGATCCGCGCGCAGGCGCGTCTTGCAGGTGCGGCAATCCACCATCGGGTCGGCAAACGTATCTTCGTGGCCGCTGGCTTTGAGGGCGGCGCGATGCGTGAGGATGGCGCCGTCGAGGCCGACGACGTCTTCGCGTTCGCGCACCATCACGCGCCACCAGTAATCCTTCAGGTTTCGTTTCAGCTCGGTGCCGAGCGGGCCGAAATCCCACACGCCGTTAAGTCCGCCGTAAATTTCGCCCGCCTGGAAAATAAAGCCGCGCCGTTTGCACAGGCTCACGATCTTCTCCATGCGTTGCGCGTCGTTTTTGCTCATCGCGCCTATCAGTGCGTGAGGCGGCGCGCTTGCGCAAATCATTTGCGCAGGACGAGCTGGCCGCCCTCGACAAATCCGCGAAACTGCTATGGTGCGGCGTGAGCCTGGAAACTGCGCGCGTCCCAGAAGACATCAGCGGCCGGCCGCGCCGGCAGCCCGTCGGCGGCACGCAATGGCGGATGACGTTTCGCGCTCTGCGCCATCGCAATTTCCGACTTTTTTTCTACGGCCAGCTCGTTTCGCTCATCGGCACCTGGATGCAGACGACGGCGATGAGTTGGTACATTTACGAAATCACCGGCTCGAAATTCTTGCTCGGCGCGGTCTCCGCCGTCGGCTCCGCGCCGATGATGTTGTTCTCGATCTGGGGCGGCTCGCTGGCGGATCGCCATCCGAAACGCAGCATCCTCGTCATCACGCAAAGCGCGCAGATGATCGCGGCGTTTATTTTTGCGGCCGCGGTCTGGCTGAAGTTCGCGTCGCCGACGTTCATCATCGTGATGTCTGCGATCAACGGCATCGCGATGGGATTCGATATGCCGGCCCGGCAGGCATTCACGGTGGAGATGACGAGCCGCGAAGATTTACTCAACGCCATTTCGCTAAACAGCTCGATCTTCAACGGCGCGCGCGTCATCGGCCCGGCCATCGCGGGATTTCTCGTCGCGCAGATCGGCGTCGCGCTTTGCCTGTTTGCCAATGGCGTGAGCTTCCTCGCCGTGCTCGCGGGCTTGCTGATGATGCGATTGCCGCCGCGCGCGCCGGTGAGCGCGTCGGCTCACGAACCGATGTGGAGCGGCATCGCTTACGCGCTGAAACATCAGCGCGTGCGCACGATTTTTCTGCTCTTTCTCGTCGTCGGCGTTTTTGGCTGGTCGTATAGCGTGCTCATGCCGTCGTTCGCGCGCGATGTCCTCGGTATGGGTGCGAACGGTTACGGCCTGCTCATGGCGGCGAGCGGCATCGGCGCGCTCGTCGGCGGACTCGCTGTCGCGACCTGGGGGCACACGATTGCGCCGCGCAAGCTGGCGCTCGGCGGCGTTTTCCTTTTCTCGGCGTCGCTGCTCGCCTTCGCGTTCATGCGCAATTTCTATGCGACATTGCTGCCGCTTTTTTTCAGCGGCTTCGGCATGCTGCTTTTCTTCTCGACCTCCAATACCACCGTGCAAACGATCGTGCCGGATGAAATGCGCGGCCGCGTCATGGGCGTGTGGGCGCTCATTTTCGGCGCGATGATACCGCTCGGCAGCCTGCAAGCCGGCGCGCTCGCGCATTGGTTCGGCACCCCCTTCGCGATCGCCTTCGGCGGAATTGCCTGCGCCGTGGCGGGAATCGTCACGCAGATGATCGTGGCGCGACGCGACTAGGAAATGAAATTTACCGGTTACTTTGAAGCAATGCGGCGCCGCCCTGATCGGGTGACAATTCGGCTGGAGTGGATTCGCCAGGCAATCGCTTCGCCGCTACGCGAAGAAATCCAACAGGACGGTCGCATTCTGCGCGTTATACTCCTGCCTGACGGCGAGACCGTGCACAATGCTTTCTTTGATCGTTCGTTTCGGCCATGAAGATTCGCTACTTCCAAGACACCGATACCCTCCACATCGAATTTCGCGCAGCCAAGGTCGCGGAAACGCGAGACCTTGACGAAAACACGCTTCTCGACGTCGACGCTGACGGAAATATCTGCGGAATCACGGTCGAGCACGCACAGAAAAGAGCCGACATTCCGCATTTTTCCTTCGAGCAAGTTGCCGTTTAGACGGCGTTCTCGCAGGCCTAGTGATTC
>JALYTV010000069.1 GCA_030854105.1 Verrucomicrobiota bacterium
ACCCAATGTCGCGGCACTATGCTCGAGCCGGTGAAGAAAAAGCGCCGCCGGAAAAAAACGAAAGAGCGTTAGCCGACCGGATCGTAGACGACGCGCTAGTCCGCCTCTTCCTCGGCCTCATCGCCCTTACTGGTGATGCTGCCTTTGGTGAAGAGCACGCCGTGCGCGATCTCGCGCCATTGTTTCTTGCTGCGCAGCAGCCATTCGAGATCCATCGAAAAATGTTTCATCTCCTCCTTTTGTGCGTCTTTCATGATGGCGCGCGCGGACGCGTCCTTCTCCAGCGACATGCGCTGTTCGTACCAACTGATCGCTTCGGCTTCCTCCGTCAGCGAAGTGATCATGCGCGCGAAAGTGCGGGTTTTCTGCGAAAGCTCGTTGGCCGGCTCGTGATATTGTTCGAATCCCATGCTTTCTATTCGCATGGAATCCTCGCACGGACTGGCAAAAAATGCGCGGTGATCGGGTCGGCTATGATCCGGCGCCATCGAGACGCGGCGCGTCCGCCTGCAAGGCGATGATCACTTCGCCGATCAATTCGTCGATTGGAATTTCCAGTTCCGCGGCGCCGCGCACGATGTCGTCGCGCTTCACCCCCCGCGCGAACGCTTTGTCCTTCATCTTCTTTTTCACGGCGGCGACATCGACTTCGCGCAAACTTCTGCCTGGTCGCACGCGCGCCACGGCCATGACGAAACCGCTCAACTCATCGACGGCGAACAACGTTTTCTCCATCGGCGATTCGCGATTCACGCCGGAGTAATCAGCGTGCGATAAAATCGCGCGCGTCGCTTCCTCACTCCAGCCATGCTCTCGCAGCCACCGCGCTCCTGCGAAGGGATGCCCGGTTTCCGACGTCGGGTCCGGATGGCGTTCGTAATCCATGTCGTGCAAAAGGCCGACCGCTTGCCACAGATCGGCGTCCGCGTTCTGCCGCTGCGCGAAATGGCGCATGGCATCCGCCACCGCGTAACAATGCCGGCGCAAGCTCTCCGCCTGCACCCATTCGTGTAAAATCGCCAGCGCGCGTTCGGTCAGCATGCAGCCAGACTCGGTCGCGGCCAACGCCGGCTCAAGCGGAACTGATTTGTCGTCCGCGAACGCGCGTCGCGTTTTTCCGGCTGTCGCAGTTAGGCCGCGAGGCTGGCGATTTCGCGACGAAGCTGTTCTACGTCGAAGGGCTTCGGAATCATCTTGTCGACGGCAAGCGCATCGTAGGCGGCCCGATTTTTCTCATTAAGATAGCCGGAGAGGACGACGATTTTGCCCGGGAAATTGCGCTCGCGCAGAGAGCGAACCAGTTGCAAGCCGTCGAGCTCCGGCATGTTGTTGTCGGTGATGACGACGTCGAAATTTTGCGCGGCCACTTTGCACAGCGCTTCTTTCACGCTGGAAACGGCGACGAAGGTGCAGCCCAGGACCGACAGCACAAAAAAGAGCATCTGGGTGATGGCCTGCTCGTCGTCTACCGCCAGGATTCGCGCTATCATCCCAGCATTCAAGTGCAACTATCGTGCCAGTGCTCCCGACCGTTAGCTGGTTAATTTTCGCGCCATGATTCACGTGCTCGACACTTTGCAGCTCGGGAACGAGCGGATTATTGCCGCGACCGCGCTGGAGACGACGGAGGGAATCGCACTCTTCGATACCGGGGCGGAGTCGACTTTTGAAAACATAGCGGACGCGCTCACCGGGCTCGGCGCCGACGCGCGCGAGGTGCGGCACGTCTTCCTCAGTCACATCCATCTCGATCACGCAGGCGCGGCGTGGCGCTTCGCGGAAACCGGCGCGACGATCTACGTGCATCCGCGCGGCGCTGCGCATCTGCTCGATCCATCGAAGCTGGCGGATTCGGCGCAGCGAATTTTTGGCGACGCGATGGAGAAGCTTTGGGGCCGCATCGCGCCGGTCCCATCCGAGCGCGTGCGCGTTTTGGAAGATCGGGAGACGGTGAAAATCGGTGACTTGGAGATTCGCGCGCTCGCGACGCCGGGGCACGCGAGTCATCATCATGTTTATCACTGGGGCGACACGCTTTTTGGAGGTGACATCGCGGGTGTGCGCATCGGCGACGGGCCGCCGATGCCGCCGTTCGTGCCGCCGGAATTGCATTTGGAATCGTGGCTGGAATCGATCGACCGGATGCGCGCGCTCAACGTCGCGCAGCTTTACCTGCCGCACTTCGGTGCGGTGGGAGGGTCGTTGCCCGCGCATTTCGATGCGCTCGAGAAATGCGTGCGGCGCTGGGGCGATTGGTTTCGCGATGAGTTGCGCGCGGGAGTGAGCGACGAGCAAATGGTCCCGGCATTCGCCGATTACCTCGCTGGCGATCTGCGCGCTGCTGGCGCGAGCGCGGAAATCGCGCGCGCCTACGAACGCGCCGATCCGAGCGCGATGGCAATCACCGCGGCCGCGCGGTATTGGCGCAAGTATCACCCGGAAGCGATCGCGCAGGCGGAATGAACGATCGTTAACCAGCGCGCTCACGATCTTCTGCTCGCGCAAAACGCCGTAAGCACGGAACGCGCGCGTCATTCCCTCTCGCAAGCAGTCGGATCGCGATGGCACCCGTCCCGCGCGCGGACGACAGCCGACCCGCTATATTGCTCGCATGGCCTCGCATCTTTTCAGCCCGCTTACTCTCCGCGATCTCGAGCTGCGCAATCGCATCGTGGTGTCGCCGATGTGCGAATACTCGAGCATCGACGGCTTTGCGGACGACTGGCACCTGGTGCACCTCGGCAGCCGCGCCGTCGGCGGCGCCGCGCTCGTTTTCACCGAAGCCACCGCCATCTCGCCCGAAGGTCGCATCAGCCCGGACGATCTCGGGCTTTGGCGAGACGAGCATGTGGAAATGCTGGCGCGCATTTTTCGCTTCATCACCGCGCAAGGAGCCGCGCCGGGGGTGCAACTGGCGCACGCCGGATTCAAAGCCAGCACCAGTGCGCCCTGGAAAGGTCACGCACCGCTGGATGTCGCGCACGGCGGATGGACGCCGATCTTCGGACCGAGCGCAGAGCCGTTTGATCGCGGCTACCAAACGCCACAGGCGCTCGACGCGGCCGGCATCGAGCGCGTCATCGCCGACTTCGTCGCGGCCGCGCGCAGGTGCGAAGCCGCCGGCGCGAAGGTCGTCGAAATTCACGCCGCGCACGGTTATCTGCTGCACGAATTTCTTTCGCCGCTGACCAATCATCGCGAGGACGAGTACGGCGGCAGTTTTGCAAATCGCATTCGACTGCTTTCCCGCGTGGTCGACGCCGTGCGCGCGGTGTGGCCAGAAACGTTGCCGCTTTTCGTCCGCATCTCGGCCACCGATTGGAAAGAGGGCGGCTGGACGGCGGAGGACTCGGTGACTCTCGCGCGTCGTTTAAAAACGCTGGGTGTCGATGTGATCGATTGCTCCAGCGGGGGCGCGATACCGAAGGCGGAGATCCCGACTGGGCCCGGGTATCAGGTTCCGCTCGCGCGGGCGGTTCGCCACGGAGCGCAGATCGCGTCGGCTGCGGTTGGGCTCATCACCACGCCGGAGCAGGCGGATCAGATTATTCGTTTAGGCGACGCCGATCTCGTTTTCCTCGCGCGCGAATTTTTGCGCGATCCCTACTTCGCGTTGCACGCCGCGTCAGCGTTGCGGCAAAAAATGCCGCCGCCGCCGCAGTACGCGCGCGCCTTTTAGTTCGAAACGTCGGTCGGCAGCTTCGGCATTTTGCGCCGATCGCGCACCGAGCGCATCTCTACTGGCGCGCCGCGGGTGCAGGCATCACACCAATGCCGCTTGGTGCTTTCGAGGCGACGACGCGTGCCGCATTCGTCGCAAATAAAGACTTCGAATCCTTTTCGATAATGACCGGGGCTAATCATATTACTCGGGCGACGACGCAAGAGATTGCGTGAAGTCCCGAAATACTACAAGCGTCGAGTTTACGGTCAGGCGGCTTTCTTCTTCGCCACGTCGACGAAGGGAACCAGCGTTTTCTCGTCTCCCGCTCCCACTTCCACGTAGGTCAATTTTCCTTGCGCGATTTCCATGAGCGCGATGTCGGACGTCAGCGTCGTCGGCAATACCTCGACCAACGGGCGGTGCCCCATGGTGAGCTGCCGGACGCGGCGTGACACCATGTTGATGAGAATCTGCTGACTGGGGACAATGGCGGAGGCGGCTTCGATAAGATGAGCTTTCATAGATGACAGACCAGCGGCGAAGGGATGGCACTCCGGCTCCGCGGCAGCTAGCCGCGAGGCGAAGAATTCGCGCGCTACCTTCGTCCGCGCGCAGGGAAACACAAACGATCACTTCGTGGTCGCTTCGCATCCGGCTAAAGCAGTGCGCGGCTGCGTTGTATCAGTGTGGATACGAGCAAGCGAGAAATCGAGTTGCCGGCCGTGTGCGTCGAATGCGGTCTGGTTTTCAAACACGTGCGGGTGGCAAAAACGCCGCAACCGCCGCGTCAGCTCGCGGGGTTGTGCGCGAAGCACAGCCTCTCCGCGCTGCGACGCGCACCGGTCGATTCGCCCCGGCCCTAAGCGACGCTGCACCTGAGCGCGATGGCCGCCTTCCTCGCGTGGAGAAAGGCGGCTCGCAAAATTCTCGGAAGAGCTTTACGCCCGGTCGTAGACGTTTTTGCTCTTCACTTTCTTCCCGTCCGCGCCTACCAGGGTGGTTTCGACGACGCGCGATTTGCCATCCGCCGAGACCTTGATCGTGCCGCTAAACACCATCTTGCCCGCTTTCATGCCCGTGATATCGAGTGTGCGATCGTTCGCCATTTTGTAAGCAAAGGCGTCGGCGAGGGGATATCCTTTGATCGGATACGCCTTGCCATCGAACATGCCGACCCAGGTCGCACGATACGCTTTCCCATCGGCCGCCGTTCCTTCCACGACGACCTTCGTCTTTTTCCCCTCGGCGCTATAAATGACGGTGCTGTTCTTCGCTCCGCCGGCGGGCGACTTCGACTTCGCTTCATTGAGTTTCCACGTGCCCATCTGCATGCTGCTACCGAAGCAAAGGGCGGTGGCCGCAAACCAAACCGATAACGCTACCAATAAACTACGTGTTGTCTTCATAAGGCGCTGATTGGAAACGGGAAACCCCCGCTGCGTCAACGCAAATTGTGCGCTGCGGCGACGGGAGCCGATCTGCTCAATCGCCGGCGCCGATTTTCCCCAGCCAAAGCCCGAGGGCAAAGACAATCCCGCCGCCGATTATCACCTGCACCACCGTCTGTAGTAGCGGCGTTTTCATGAAGCGAAAACGGATGAGGGCGATGGCGAATAATTCGAGCACGACGACCCCGTAGGCAAGGTGCAGCGCCAGCGTCAAATTCATGATGAGGAACGGCAGCGTGTGCAGCATTCCGCCGATGATCGTCGCCAGGCCGGTAATGGCGCCGCGCAGGATGGGCGTGCCGCGGCCGGTGATTCTGCCGTCGTCGGAGAGCGCTTCCGCGAGTCCCATGCTGATGCCGGCGCCCACGGCCGCGGCGAGACCGACAAAGAAAGCGGCGTGCGCGCTGTGCGTTAATCCCGCGGCGGCAAATAATGGCGCGAGAGTCGAGACCGATCCATCCATCAGGCCGAGCAGCGCCGGTTGCACTTTCTGCAGCACAAACGCTCGCTCGGATTTCCCCGCTGTTTTCTTGCGCGCCATGCTCGCTCTATTACGCAACTCGTTCGCGCGGCGGACGCTCCAGAGTTTTGCGCGCCCGAACCTGCGCCGTGTTTTCAAAAATGGCGCCGCGCCGTCGTCCGGTCGTCGTCATTGTCGCCTGCTTGCGCATTCGCCCTTTGTCACACGTGCCCCGCTCAGCAAAAACGAATCAGTAGTATGAACTCGAGCACTACGGACAAAGTCAAGGGAACGCTCCACGAAGCTTCTGGCAAAGTAAAAGAAGAGGTTGGCAAAGCGACCGGCAATCAAGACCTGCACGATCGCGGCACCGTCGAGAAAGCGGGCGGCACCGTCGAACGCAAGGTCGGCGAAGTGAAACAGGTCTTCGGCAAGTAGCGATCATCTGGCGCGCGCCAGGCAAACAGAACAGAGACATCCCGCGTCCTCTCCATGGCGCGACGATGTCTCTTCTGTTTATAGACGACACGCTCACGTTTGACGTGGAAGATGCCGGTAACGCAGTGAGATGATCTGCGCGGAAGTTTGAGTCGACGCGCGCCTTCGTTACCTGATGATCCGATTAGCTGGCTTGCGCGATCGGAGTAGGGCTTAGCGACGGCACCATCTCAAAGGCGAGTTTCTTGCGCAGCTCGCGCCGGAGCAGCAGGAGATTCACGCACGCCTGAATGATCTGCGACATGACGGACAAATACCAAATCTGCCGGATGTGAAAATCAGGCCTGCGCGCAAGCAGGATGGCGGGCAGAGCGAAGAGCAGCAGACGCGAAGCCGTGCTGCACAGCGGCGGAATGGTATTCCCCAAGCCCTGGAAAATACTTGAGCTTGTGAAGGCAACTCCCGAGGCCAGGAAGTTAAGCGACACGATCTGGAGATACTCGCTGCCGTAGGCAATCACTTGCGGATCGGCGGTGAAAGCACGAATGAGTTTCGGCGCAAATAGCCACGCGATCAGCGTGAGCACCGCCATCAAGGCCGAGGCGGAGCCGAGCGCCGTCAACACGGCGTGGCGCACGCGCTCCGGCTGACGACCGCCATAGTTCTGACCAACCACCGGCGACACCGCGAAACTCAGCGCCATCACCGGCAGAAACATCGCCTGCATCACCCGCGCCCCCACCCCGAACCCTGCTTGCGCCGCCGCGCCGAATTCCCGGATGATCGCGTAGACGATGAACATGTAGACGGAGAAGAGCGCGAACTCAGCTCCCGCCGGCAGCCCGATCTTGAGAATGGCCCACCACTCCCGGAAGCGCGGAGCGCATTGCGCCAGGCGCAGCCGCAGAAAATGAAACTTCCTTTCGAAATAGAGAAGAAGAAGCGCGTTGCCTAGGAGAATGGAGATAAAGGTCGCGAGCGCGGCGCCGGTTACGCCCATCATTGGCCAGGGCCCGAGCCCGAAGATAAGTAGCGGTGCGAGAACCATGTTCAAGACGACACTCAAGACTTGAATGCCCACGGCCGGCTTCACGATGCCGGTCGCCCGCAGCGCGGAGCCGAGCGCAACCATCGGGAATTGCAGTACCAGCGCCGGCAGGAACCAGTTGAAATAGCGCTTCGCCAGCAACGCGGTGAGCGGGTCGGCTGTGAGCGAACGGCAATAGAAATCGCGCAGGAGAAATCCCGTCAGCGCCAGCGCCGCTCCTACGCACAGCGACATCACTAGCGATTGATTCAGTATGCGCTCGCCGCCGGCCTGGTCCTTGCGGCCGGTCGCTTGCGCAATCAGCGCCGTCGTTCCCACACCGAGCATCTGCGTCAATGCGAGAGTGATCATCATGAGATTGCCGGCTATGCCAACCGCGGCGATGGCCTCTTTTCCGAGGCGGCCGACCCAATAGAGATCGGCGAGCAAATAGAGCGTCTGCACCAGCATGCTCACGGCGAGAAACGCCGCCATTTGCAGGAGGTGCCGCACGACCGAGCCCTGCGTGAGATCATTCATATCGCGATGGTTGATAGCCGATGCGATTCTGGGTGGCAATCTCTGCCTCGAAAAAAAATCCGGCGCGTGTCGCCAGGAAACAGAAAGGCCGCGATCGCTCCGTCGCGAACGCGGCCTCTCAAAAGGAAGATAAATCTTCTTCGCCGACGATCCTAGTCGCGGTCGCCATCATGATGATGGTGACGATGAAGGCGGCGATAGTGACCGTGGATCCAATGATGACCGTAGTCCGACCAATGCCCCGGCACCCACATCATGTCGTATTCGCCGTCCGCATAGCGGGCACCATGCGTGTAATACGGCCGGTCGCCCACTTCGATCTCGAGCCGATCCGCTTTCGCGACGGAAGATCCGACGAAGCCCAGCGCAAGGATCACGCTCAGCAGGAGTTTTCTGTTAATCATACTCTTTCAATCGGCAGCGAATCCGCCGTAGGCCGTAAATCATTGCGATTGCGCGACAGCACTCGACAAGTATCGCAGCGCGTCCGAGCTTCGGAGCGTGCTCGCTACCGTTACCAATACCGATCTCACCGTCTGGATCATATCCGGCCTGCTCGCGCTCGGCGTCGGTTGGACGCGACTGAGCAAGTGGCGCACGAACGATCGCATCGCGCGCGAGCTTGCCGCCATGACGCCGGAGCAGCGCGCCAAAGTTCTCAGCCGCATGAACCCGGCAGTAGCGATGGAAATGCGCCAGCAACTGCTCGATCGCTTCCGCATCATGAGCTGAGTGCGCTTCTAGGGACCAACTACGATCCGATAGAAAGCCATCCCAGCCGGCGGGCTATTGTCCGTAAAAGTGATCGCGCTGCCTGTAGTTCCTGTTTGCCCAGTGCCGATGTTACTAAACGCGCTAGGAAGTGAACCAGCGCGCTGGAGTTGATACTCAAAGTTGGTCGTACCATCGATAGTAACCGTCACGCTGCTTCCGTTCCTCGCAATCGACTTCGCCCTCACGCTCACGGGCTGCGGCGGATTCAGCAGCCCAAAAACGGCCACGCTGTTCGTCGTCGCGGCAAAGACTTTGCCGTTCGCAACCGTCGGCACGATGAATTTGTTACCGGCGCCGAAATTATCGCGACTGCCGGAGGCGTCGTTGCTGGTATAAAGACGGGATGCCAGATTCGTGGCGTCGTAAGCATACAACGCAGCCGTCGTTCCGTTATACATGCACCAGACAATGGCATTGCCGGTCCCGTTTGCCGAGATGGTCGGTGTCGTCCCCGGATAGGGAAAAGTGACCGCGCTTTTCGAGGTCGGCGTCGCGCTGAGGCGGGCGTTGGTGAAGGTAAACTCCTTGACGTTATCGGTCACTCCTCCGAAGTAGACATGTCCGTTAAAGTAAGCCGGACTGGAAAAGCAGCGTTGAATAACTCCGGCCCCAAGATCCTGATACAAAGTCGAATTACTCGCCGAGTTAAACTTTCCCATGTTATCTCGATCCGCGAGGTAAATGTGCGTGTCTTTGCCAGCCCCGACCGTGAGATGCCGGATGTGGCCGCCGGCGTCCGTCATATCCGGCAATACCATGGCGCCGCCACTGCCCAAGTCCTGATCACCGTCGCTCTCCGAGACGGTATTGAACATCGTCCAATAGTCAGTGACCTTAATCGGCAGCATGCTGCTTAGCTTGATGTAGCAGTTCCCGAAGTCCTGCCCCGAAGGGAAACCGTTCCCGTCCAGCGTCGTCTCAAAGCTACCGTTGGCGACAAGCTGGTACTGATTTCCGGACGGATCGAGTGCCGGCGCCGCTCCCGAATTCCAGAGCGAGTTGTCATTGCCGTTGGGGGCAAGATCGAGCACGCTCGTCTGCGCCAGCGTATTCTTGTCGTAACTGATAATCCAGCCCGTGTAGGGGCGAAAATCGCAATGGCTACCCCAGTAGGTGTAGATGTTGCCATTGTAATCGACCAGTCCGGGTCTCGCCTTATATTGCTTCGAATCGAAAAAGACAGTTCCGCCAGAACTATTATCGCCAGTGCCGGGATAGGATGCGACTACTTCGACGGGCGTCTGTAGATCCACGCCCGTCGTGAGGTCCAGCGCATGCAGTCTCTGATGATAAACACCGCTGCCATCCTTACTCATCGCGATCAGGTAAATCGTGCCGTTTGTACCTTGATTGCGGTCGATGGCGGGCGTGCCGGTGATGCCGATCTCAGGCGTGACCTGTGAGCAACCGCGATCGTCCGAGGGTACTTCGCCCGTGGGCAGCATCGTTTTCTGCCAATAGATCGTGCCAGTGTCTGCGTCGGCGGCGTAAATGCTATCGTGTTCCGTCGCGATGATGACGACGTTGTGCAGTGCTCCCTGAATATTGAGGAAGGAAAGATAAAGCGGCTGCACGTCTACTTTGCCGTCGACCGTGATATTGAAGAGCTTGCCGAAGGAGGACGCGTTCACATTCGACGTCGTCAGGAATTTCTCGTTCGCATTTAGGCCGGTGCGCGCCGCGTCACCGTGCCAGGTGACAACATCCACGACCGCCCGCGCTAAGGCGACGCTTGTTACCAACGCCACGCCCGTCGCCATCAGCCTGCCCAAGGTATTTCGTATCATTCGCTCTCCCTCGCTTGTAACCCTCCTCAGTCAGCTTCGTTCCGTTGGAACGAAATAAATCGTAAAAAAAATTTATGCCACCGCCTGCCTGGCGTGGCGTCCCTCGGCAAATTCCTCGATCATCTTGTGGTTGAACGCCGGGATGTCGTCCGGTTTGCGGCTGGTCACGAGCCCGTTATCGACCACCACCTCTTCGTCGACCCAGTTGCCGCCGGCATTCTTCACATCCGTCTGGATCGCCGGCCACGAAGTCAGCTTCCGCCCGCGCACCGCGTCCGCCTCCACCAGCACCCAGGGCGCATGGCAGATCGCAGCCACCGGTTTCCCCGCCGTCACGAAGTGTTTGGCGAACGCCACCGCCTCCGGCGTTGAGCGCAGCGCATCGGGATTCATCAACTCGCCCGGCAGCATGAGCGCGTCAAACTCCTCCGGCTTCGCCTCCTGCAGCGTCATATCCACGTCGAAATTGTCCCCCTTCTTCTCGTGATTCATCCCGTAAATCTGTCCGCTGTTAAGCGACACGATCACCGTCTTCGCCCCCGCTTCGTCGAGCGCCGCGCGCGGCTTCGTCATCTCCACCTGCTCGAAACCGTCCGTCACCAGAATCGCCACCGTTTTCCCGTCGAGTTTTCCCATACCAAGGATTCGCCGTTGCCCGCCTCATCGGATGCAAAGGCGACGCGGAGGAAGTTCGACTATCGCGCTCGGCGCTTCGACTTCCCCTCACACTTCCGGCCAGCCCAATTAACAGCATGAAATCAACCTCACTATTTTCGTGCGACTGATCTAGCCAGTTTCGGTCCCGCAGCGGCGACGCCGTCCGAAACTACGCGACGTGGGAAGAACTTCCCGCAGCGTGCACTCGCTCGCCCGGCCGCCTAGCGATGACCACTGAGCCAACCGAGGGTCCCTCGATTTCCCGTGGATAAGCAGATGAGCGCGGAGAAATTGATGGAGAGCATGAGCGGTCCGAATTTCGACATCCTCGGTATCGTGAAAGAACTGGAGCCTTCCTTCTCCCCGGTCGCGATCAATTCGGACGGGATGCTGGAAATCAAAGGATTCTACCCGACCAAACGAGCTCGGCTCACCTTCGACCTGAAATACATGCAGGAAGAAGGCGAGTGGAAGCTGGTGGGGACCAACGTTAAGACGGAGGAATAGCGTTTGCTCTTGGTCGCGTGAATGGTGGGCGGCGCCGGTCGCGCGTGATTTTAGCCTTCCCTATTTCCTCCGCCCGCGTCTTGCTGGATTCATGAAAGCAAAGAACCGCTGGCTGAGGCAACCCGAAGCACACGACTACCCCGCAGCAGAGTCCTACTTGCGTCTCCTTCTGGACGAACGCACCGCCGCGCGCCTGGTGAAAAAACTCAAATCTGCCCGCGTGCAGGCGTTCAAAGCCAAAGATATCTTCCGCGCTTCGGGCTTGCCACTCCTGCCTACGACGAACATTCACGTGTGCACCGACCAGCAGAAGCTACTCAATGGCGAACGCATCTCCCCTCTGCTGCTCGTTCGCCACACCGAAGGCGGCCCGCTCATCATCGCTGATGGTTACCATCGCATCTGCGCCGTCTACGCCATCGACGAAGACAGCCCTATCCCCTGCAAGATCGTCTAGCGATCGTCACCGATCCGCGGCGGGTAACGCGCACCGCACCCGGCCTTTGCCACTACCCAAAAAACTCCCCGTGAACGGCGTTCGCGCCTCTGACCGCCTAATGGTGACCCACCGAACCCACTGAAGGCCCCATCGACTTGCCGGGGATATAGATGGCGCAGCCGGTAATCAAACGACGCGCCGCTTCGCCCGTCATCGGGTCGGCTGTGAGCGCGTCGTCATGAATGCTCTGCTGCACTTCGAACTGCCGAACAGGTGACCGGATCGTTTCGTAGAGGTAGATCGGCATTCACCAGGATAACCCGGCCGCCGCAAATCCCTGCATCTTATTACGGATCCCCGTGCTGGCACCATTTCGCATTTTTCACCGTGTCCTCCGCCATAGCCTTGGCGAAGGCGGATTAGCGTTTCGCTATTTCAGCGCGCACGGGGGCGCCCTCGGAAATAGAGCCGCCGGTGGATCACCATCGCCGGCCAGATCAGCGCATAAGCCATCCCACTCCAGAGCAGCAACGCGTGGATGTGTGCCACCGCCGCCGCCAGCAGACCCACTGCCACCAGGATCAGCAATCGGTGCATCTGGTAAACGGTCTCGCTGCGCTCGATCTCCGTCAGGTTCAGCTCGTCCCGCTTCCTGTAGGCATGCGCGTAGAGCAGGCAAAGCGCGCCGTAAACCGCCGCGTACCCCAACCCGTAGACCGTCAGTAGTGTCGCGAACTGTGACGCCGTCATGCTTCGTGCAACCTCGCCTCCGCCGAGCGACCAGGCTGCGATGCTCAAATTGAAAAGGAACTTCAGCGGATAAACAAAGAACAGCACCAGGAAAAGCATCAGGCACGTCAGCACAATCGTCCGCGTATCCTCCAGCCCGTAGCGCCGGCAGAATTTGTAATGCCCGTGCCAGATGAGCACGAGGAAGAGAAAGCAAATGGCGAATGCGGGAAAGCCGCGCAGCATCGCCACCAGATCCGCGTAGGTCTTCGGGACGTCGAGCGATACCACCAGCAGCGTCAGGGCAAAGCCAAAGACCGCGTCGCTAAACGACTCCAGCCGCTTCACCTCCAGCCCGCGCAGGCGGAACTCAGGGCTATCCGTCGCTTGCTCCTGCTGCGCCA
>JALYTV010000013.1 GCA_030854105.1 Verrucomicrobiota bacterium
GCAACGGCGTGACTGCGGGCGGCGCGGGTGGCGCGGTCACCCTCAATAACGCCGTCAGCGGCTCGAGCGGCAGCGTGCTCGTCCTCGGGCAACAGGCCAACGGCGGCACCGGCGGCAGCGCACGCAACGGCGGCACGCCCGGCGTCGGCGGCGCGGCCATTTCCACTTTGACCAACGCGACCAACCCGGTCGGCGGCAACCTCAACGCGCAGCTCTTTGCCCGCGGTGGCCAGGGCGGGCTCGGGGTAAATGCCGACAACACCATCTACGGCGCCAACGGCGCCAACGCCACCGCTACGCTCGTGGCCACTAACACCACGGCGTTGACAGGCACCGCCGAGGCCATCGGCGGCGCGGGCGGCGGCGGACTTTTCGGATTCACCGGCACGGCCTCGACCGGCGGCGACGCTACCTCGGCCGCCACGGGCACGATCAGCGGCAACGGCCCCGGAATTGTCAACCTCGTCTCCGACGCCTTTGGTGGCACCGGCCAGTTTGGCGGATTCAACGGCGCGGCCCAGGCTGACGCCACCGCCGCTGGGCGCAACGGCAGCCTCGAGTCCCAGGCCGGCAGCCTCGGTGGACTGGTTTCGACTCTAGGCACAAACGCCATCGCCACCGTCTCCGGCAGCGCCGGCACCACCGCCGTCACCGCCGCGACCGAAAGCCGCGCCGCCGTCGGCCGGCCGGTGCCGGCGATGTCAGCGGGGAATAATTTGCAGGCCGCCGCCTTCGCCACCGGCCTGCCCAGCAATGCCGACGTGAACACCCTCGAAGCCGGCCATCCCAACGTGAGCGCGGCGTTGAATCCTTCCAACAGCACCATCTTCGGCTTTGTCGATCTTGCCACCAAATCGCGCAGCGACGCCGGCGGCAGCAGCCAAATTTTCGACGCCAATGCCGGCTTCAACTTGAGGGCCAATCAGATCGCCAACCCGCAACAACTCGACATCGGCCTGCTCAATGGCACCCTCACCGCCGGCAGCGGCGGCTTCCAGAGTTTGGATTTCACCATCATGGTCGGCGGCACCACGGTGGAGAGCGACCATTTCACCACCCTCAACTCGGCGATCAGTTTCTTCTCCGATCACGTCATCGATCTCGGTGCGCTCCAACCGGTCGGCAATCTGGCGGTCAACTTCGATCTCCAGCTCACCAGCACCGGCGGCGGCGACGGCTTCAACGGCGACCTGGTTTTCGGCAACGGTCTTGCCGTCGTCCCGGAACCGGGGACTTGTTCGCTCCTCGTGCTCGGCGCTTGCGTGCTCATGTTTCTCGGACGCCGTCGCCGCGCGGGCCGTCTCGGCGTCTGATTGCGCTCTGGAAATTCCCGGTTCGATTCGACCGAGATCGCAGAGCAGAACGCTCTGCTTCTGATCGAAGGAACCATGCTTGCGCGCGGTTGCCGTCGCGCAATTCAGCATCGCCCGCGCTCAGTTCTCGCTAGCCGCTGATGAGCTGATTTGCCAACCGCAGCGAGCAATCGAACGTGAGCGCGATGTTTGAACTGCTCATAGCCGACCCGATCACGAAAGCGCGGCGCGGCCGATTGACGACGGCGCACGGCGTGATCGAGACGCCGGTGTTCATGCCGGTGGGGACGCAAGGTTCCGTGAAAGCGGTGACGCCGCGCGAGCTGCGCGAGTTGCAAGCGCAGATCATTCTTGGAAATACGTATCACCTGTTTGTGCGGCCGGGGCTGGAAGTGATGCGGCATTTCGGCGGGCTGCATCGCTTCATGAATTGGGACGGGCCGATCCTGACCGACTCGGGCGGCTACCAGATTTTCTCGCTGGCGAAATTGCGCAAGATCACGGACGAGGGCGTGCATTTTCAAAATCATCTCGACGGCACACCGACGTTTATTTCGCCCGAGATCGCGATGGAAATTCAAGCGACGCTCGGCAGCGACATCGCGATGGTGCTGGACGAATGCCCACCGTGGCCGTGCGAATACGATTACGCCGCGCGCAGTTTGGAAATGACCATCCGCTGGGCGAAGCGTTGTAAGGACGTGGCATTGGCTTCCAGCCAATGGGGACATGGGCAGGATGCCCATGCCACGCTCGTCTTCGGCATCGTGCAGGGGGCGACCTTCCCCGAATTGCGCAAGCAAAGCGCGGAGGCGCTGGTCGCGCTCGATTTCGATGGTTACGCCATCGGCGGCGTGAGCGTGGGCGAGCCGGAGGAAGAAATGATGCGCGCGGCGGAGGCGAGCACGCCGTTTCTGCCGGAGAACAAACCACGTTACTGCATGGGTCTCGGCACGCCGCCGCAAATGCTCGAGCTTATCGCGCGCGGCATCGACATGTTCGATTGCGTGCTGCCGACGCGGCTGGCGCGCAACGGCACCGCTTTTACCTCAGCCGGCACGCTCAATTTGAAGAACGCGGAATTCGCGCTTGATAAAAATCCGATCGAGCCCGGTTGCACTTGCGCAACCTGTCGCGAATTCACCCGCGGTTACATCCGGCACCTCATTAAGGCGGAGGAAATTCTCGGGCTGCGTTTGATTACGCTGCACAATTTGCATTTGTATCTCGATCTCATGCGGCAGGCGCGCGAAGCGATCGCAGCGGGAACGTTCGATTCTTTCCGGCGCGCCTTTGTCGCCGGCTACCGCACGCGTCCCGTCGCCTAACGGTAGCTGGAGTCGCTGGCTCCGGCACCGCCGCCAGCGACCGCGGCTACAAGATCGCGCCGGCTGACGACGCCCTTGCAATAAGGGCCGCTCTGGTTTCAGTTGAGCGCCGATTCTCCGGGCTTTTTCCCATGCTTCATTTGTTTCTCGCTCAAGCCGCTTCGCCGACCACCGCCAGCTCCGCCGGCGGTTTCGGGTTCTTCATTCCGTTCATTTTCATTTTCGTGATCATGTATTTCGTCATGATCCGCCCGCAGGCGCGGCGGCAGAAGCAACAGCAAGCGCTCATCGGGTCGATCAAAACGGGCGATAAGGTCGTGACCAGTTCCGGCATTCACGGCATGGTCGCGAACGTGAAGGATACGACGGTGATTTTGAAGGTCGCCGACAACGTGAAGATAGAGATGGAGAAGAGCGCCATCACCACGGTCGCGAAGGACGAGTAATCGCACTCTTATTTTTATCGCATGACTCCCGCCCTCACTTTCGTCCTCGGATTAGCGATGCTGATCCTGTTCGGCTGGTATTTCGCGACCGATTACGGCCTGCGGAAACGCCTTCTCGCCAGCGTGCTCATGATCGTGCTGGTTGTGTTCAGCCTGGTTACGGTCTGGCCGCCGAAGGAGAAAATCGCGCTCGGCCTCGACATCAAAGGCGGCACGTCGTTCCTCATTCGCCTGCAGAAAACCGCCGACAAACCACTCACGCCCGCGTTGCTCGATCAGGCGGTCGAAGTTATCCGCAAACGCGTCGACCAATTCGGCACTGGCGAACCGGTCATCAGTCCGGTTGGAGTCGATCGCATTCTGGTACAAATCCCGGGCCTCGACACCGCGAAGATCCAGGAAGCGCGCGAGCAATTGCAGAAGGTGGCGAAGTTGGAATTTCGCCTGGTGCATCCGCAAAGCGCGGCGCTGATCACGGCGAACGCGGCCGGCAAAGGATTGCTGCCGCCGGGCTACGCAATCGAAACGATGAGCGAGCAGCGCGAAGGCAAAAAGGTCGAAGAAAAATTGCTCGTCAAAAAGAAAGCCGATATCGCGGGCAGTCACGTCACACACGCCGGCGCCGCCTACGGCAGCCAGGGCTGGGAAGTGCAACTGCAATTTGATTCCGAAGGGGCGAAGGAGTTCGGGAGGCTGACCGAGCAAGTTTACAAAGAAGGCTCGGCCATGGCCATCGTGCTCGATAACAAAGTCTTTTCCGCTCCCGGCGTCCGGAACGGCCCCATCTACGGCGGGCAGGCGCAGATCAGCGGCGGGAACATGGACGAACAGGAGGCGCGCAATCTCGCAAGCGCGCTCGAGAATCCGCTGCAAACGCCTGTCAGCATCGAAGAAGAGCGCAGCGTGTCGCCTACGCTGGGGGAGGATTCCATTCGCGCGAGCATCCTCGCCGGGCTTTGGGGTCTCGCCATCACGCTGGTGTGCGTGCTGGTTTATTATCGCTTCGCCGGCTTCATCGCGTGCATCGCGCTGCTGGTGAACATCGTGCTGCTTATCGGCGCGCTCACCATGTTCCGCTTTGTGCTCACGCTGCCGGGCATCGCGGGAATTATTTTGACGATCGGTCTCGCCGTCGACGCCAGCGTGCTGGTTTACGAACGCCTTCGCGAAGAACTCGCGCTCGGCAAATCGCTCCAGGCCGCCGTGCAAGCGGCGTATCAAAAAGCCTTCAGCTCGATTTTCGACGCCAACGTCACCACGCTGATCACGGCGGTGATTCTCTTCTGGAAAGCGAGCGGACCCGTGAAGGGCTTCGCCATTTCGCTTACGCTCGGCATTCTCGCGTCCCTCTTCACCGCGCTCATCGTGGGCCGCAACGTCTTCGAATGGGCCGTCGACAACGGCAGGGTGAAGAAAATTTCGATGCTGCATTTGATCTCGTCGCAGCATCTGAATTTCCTCGGCAAAGGGCTCATCGCCTGTCTTTGCTCGCTGGCCTTGATCATCGCCGGCGCTTCGGCGTTTTATATCCGCGGCGAGAAAAATTTCGGCGTCGACTTCCGCGGCGGCGATCTCCTCACCCTCAGCTCACCGCAGACGATCAATGTCGCCGAAGTGCGAAGCGCGCTGGCTAAGATACAAATGGCGGACGCGTCGATTCAGGAATCGAAACAGGGCGACAAATATTACATCAGCGTGCGTACGCCGTTAAATACGAGCGACGCGGTGGAGAAAACCGTGATGACGGCGATGCCGGAAGCGAAGTTCAAAATCGAAGGCGCGGACCGGGTCGGCGCGCTGGTAGGCGGGGAATTGGCGCACAGCTCACTCATCGCGCTCGGCCTCGGCATGCTCGGCATTCTAATTTTCGTCACCTTGCGTTTCGAATTCTCCTTCGCCATCGGAGCAATCGTGGCGTTGCTGCACGACGTACTGATTACCGTCGGCATGTTCGCGCTGCTGCACCGCGAACTCACGCTCACCATGGTCGGCGCCGTGCTCACCATCGCGGGTTATTCCATTAACGACACCATCGTCGTCTACGATCGAATCCGAGAAGGTCTCGCCAGCGGTCGCAAAGGCTCGATCGAGCAGATCATGAACGAGAGCATTAATCAGACGCTTAGCCGCACTCTTCTCACCAGCACGGTGACGCTGATTCCGATCCTCTGTTTGTTCTTCTTCGGCGGCGCGGTGCTGCGCGATTTCTCGCTCGCCATCATCATCGGCGTCGTGGTTGGCACTTATTCCTCCATTTTCATCGCGTCGCCTATTGTCCTGTGGTGGACGCGGGCGCGCGGCGGCGGCAAAAGCTCGCTGCGCAGCGAAGTGCAGCAAAAGCAGTCGCCGAACCGTCCTGCTACTGCCTCGTAGCAAGCATTTTATGCCACAAGTTGACGCGCCCCACTTGCACCGAGTAGATTGGACTCCGGTCTCGTAGCAGACCACCCAGGAATCGAGGTGAATTCATGCCAGAGGTAGTTGTTCGAAAAGGCGAACCAGTTGATCGCGCGTTAAAGCGGCTGAAGAGCAAGCTTGATGCGGAGGGGATTCTTGACGAAGTGCGCCGTCTGCGCGCGTTTGAAACGCCGACTCAAAAAAGCCGGCGCAAGGCCAAGGCCAACGCGAAACGCGGCCGCACCCGTTTCCGATTTAGCCCGTGAGCGCGCTGGCTGTTGATCGCGTCGTCTGACGCACCCGTTTCGAGAACGCGGCTGCAAAGCCGCGTTTTTCGTTTCTAGCCCTCGCACTCGCAGACGATGCGGAACCCGAGATCGTTGCAGGAGTAACTCGGCGTATTCGAATTGCGCGTGGTCGCGCGCAGACTCGCGAAGCGCGACTTCCAACTGCCGCCGCGATAAATGCGCTTCGCGCCGCAGGAAGGACCGCGCGGATTCACGCGCGCGACCGCCTTATAATTTTCGAAATAGTCGGCGCACCATTCCCACACGTTGCCGGCCATGTCTTCCATGCCGAATGGACTCGCGCCCAGGGGAAACGAACCAACCGGCGAGCTTTCGGGAAAGCCGTCGTCCACTTCGCGATCGCTCCAGGCGAAAACCGTATTCTTGTCGGCGAAATTAGCGAGATCGCCGCGGCGCTCCGTGTTTCCCCACGGATATCGCCGCCCGTCGCTGCCGCGCGCGGCGTATTCCCACTCCGCCTCGAAGGGAAGCCGATAGCGCCGCCGCTCGCGCTGACCCAGCCACTGGCAGAAACGCATTGCTTCCAGACTCGACACATAGACGACCGGATGCCGCTCGCCGGTGCCCGGCGCCCGCTTGCGCTTGTGCAGCGGATCGAACTCCTCGTATTCCAGATTCGTAATCGGGCAGCGCGACATGTAAAAACGCGAGACGGCGACCTTGTTCTGCGGGCGCTCGTTCGGCGGCGCGTCCGGCGCATCGCTGCCCATGAGAAACTCGCCTGAGGGCACCAGCAACATCGGACCGCCGACGGAATTGGTGTATTTGCTGTAGCGGCGCCGCTCTTCCTCTGGCGAAATCGCGATCGTCTCGCTGGCCGGTTCTGACACCGCAGCTTTGGCGTTAGGAAGCACGATCGGCGCGGCCTTGGCGCGCGGCGCGGCATCCAGCTTCGCCTGTCGCTCCTCCTGTTCTTCGAGAAAAATGTCGACCAGATCCTCGGCCTCGCCCGCTTCCATGCCGAGGTTCTCTGCCATGTTGATGAACGCGTCGCGCTGATCGTCCGTCATCGATAAATTATCCAGCCCACTCAGGCGCAACATGCGCATAAATTCTTCCTGAGGTGAATGGGATGCCACGGCCACGAGCGGGGCCGGTTGTTTCGGCGCCTCTTTTTCTTCGAGGGCGCGCGTGGTACCGGTCTCGTGCAATTGCTTCTCGATGAAGCCCTGCATTTCCTCGTGCGTGAGTCCGTGCTCGCTGCCGAAGCGCTGCAGGCTCCGCTCTTCCACGTCAGTCAGCACGCCGTCCGTGAGCGAGAAGGCGATGAATTTGTGGAACTCCAGGATCGCTTCTTCTTTCGCGCGCTCGGCGAGCGTGCGATCGAAACGTTCGCGCCGGTCGGGATCCAGTAACTCCACGCGCGCTTCCGTCAGGTAGCGCGATGATTCATCCAACCCGCTGCGCAACATCTGCGCGACCGGATTGCTCGGTTGATTCTTGAGCGGCAGCTTCTTCTGCCACCAGCGCAACAGCTCGCGGCAATGCTGCTCGATCAGCTCGTTGCTCGGATTCTGCCGCGGATCGAGGCAGAGACGTTCGTAAAGATTGGTCGACTTATATTTCGCCCAGCCATCCCACTTTTTCGGATCGTCCGGCAGCGGGATGGGGAAGACGACGTCGCATTTCACCTGAATCACGCGACGCGCAATGCTCCGAGCGTCGCGGCCGCCTGTTCCACTTCATCCGGCGCGAGGCCCGTGTTCCGCTCGATCGTGACTTTCGCGCTCGCGCCGCTGGCTTCGACGGAAACTTCCAAAACCTGATTGGCGTTGTACTCGTACTTCAGCTCCACCGGCGAGCCTTTCGGCAGAAACGGTGGCAACTCGACGTCGGCGATTCCCAGCGGCGTGCATTCACCCGGCACCGTGCTTTCGCCTTCCACCACCCGCACGACTGCGCGCTGCATGTTTGCCATCGCGGTCCCAAAAGAATTTTTCGCCGTCGCGGGAATTGCCGTCATCTTGCGAATCATCGGGAAGACGTATTCCTCGAGATTCGTCTCGTCCCACAACACCACACCCAGCGTGTGCGACGTGATGTTCGTGACCTGAATCAAACCGCCCTCGCGAGCGACAAATTGGTCGCGCGTATTTTCCGGCAACACTTTCTCGCCAGAACGCTTCTCCTCATCGAGCAACGACAGAATCGCCTGGATCGAAGCGCCGGTCGCGACCGCTTCATCCGGGTTCACGTCGTCGATGGCCGGCGCGCTCGTTAGTTCCGAAATCAATCTGCGCACCATCGGCATGCGCGTCATCCCGCCTACGAGCAGGAGCTTGTCGATCTGCTCCCACTTCATGCCCGCTTCCTGCATCACCATTTCGCAAATCGTCTTGCATTTTTCCACCAGGTGCAGACTGCGTTTTTCAAATTCTTCGCGCGTGATCTCAAGCTTCACGCTCTTGCCATTATGATGATGGATCAGCGCCGTCTGCGGCCGGCTCGAAAGCTGGATCTTGGCCGACAGCCCGCGCGTGTGCAGATCCTGATAACTCTGCAAATCAAGCAGCGGATTCTCGCCATGCTGCCGGTCGAATTCCTCGGCGATGTAGTTCACCAAAATGTCGTCCCAATCTTTGCCGCCGAGACGATGATCGCCGTTGGTCGCGATCATGTTGATCCGCTGGCCCTCGATCCGCATGATCGTGACGTCAAACGTTCCACCGCCGAGATCGAACACGAACACGGTCTGGTCCTGGTCGATTTTATCCAGCCCGTAGGCCAGCGCCGCCGCCGTCGGCTCGTTGATAATTTGCAGCACGTTAAAACCGGCGAGCTGTCCCGCCGTGATCGTCGCCGTCCGTTCCGCGTCGTTGAAATATGCCGGCACGGTAATGACCGCGTCGGTAATCGGCTGCTTGAGATATTTCTCCGCGTCGAGTTTGAGCTTGCGCAAAATGAGCGCGGACAATTCTTCCGCCGAATAAATTTTGCCGCCAAATTCGCGGTGGAATTGTTCCTTCGGTTTGCCCATTTCGCGTTTCACGAAATCGACAATTTTCTCCGGCTCGGCCACCGCGTTATTTTTCGCGGTGGTGCCAACGATCACGTTCGCACCGTCGAAGAGAATGACGGAAGGCGTGATGCGCTCGCTTTCACTATTCGGGATGATCTGCGGCTTGCCATACGCGTCGATGTGCGACACGGCGCAAAACGTGGTTCCGAGATCGATGCCGACTGCTTTTCGCTCGTTCATGGGTGTCAAAGGCGGGGATTGCCGAGGCTTTGAGGTGCAACTTTCATGCCGCACTCTTGAAGGATTTTTTGGCCGGCTTCCCGTCGTCAGCCGACATGATCACCGGAACGAAAAAAGCGCCGGCGCATACCCCGCTATTGGTAACGTTTGGCGATAACTTCTTCGGGCCGCACCACGTTGCCGCGCCAAACGAAGCCGCGCTTCACTCGCATCACGATCCGGCCGTCGTCTTCGGCAAATTCGGTCGGCTCGAAGCTGACCACTTTATGCATGGTTAGATCGACGAATTCTTTCGCTTCCACTTCCGTGACCTCGAGCCGATGCAGAATCTCGACCAGCGCGTGAATCGCGTTATCGAGATTGTCGCGCCAGCGCGCCACACGATCGCGTTTCGCGTCCGCCTTCGCTGCCGTCTTCAATTGGTCCGCCAGTCCGCTCAGGTCGTCAAACAGCACGATCAGGTCGCGCACGAAAGGTTTGTGCAGCGATTCGTGCAGAAAATTATCGCGATACTTCAGCAGCTCGTCGTGCAATGAATCGAACAGCCGTTGGTTGACCGTCTCGCTCGCGCGGATCGACTGCAGTTGATCCTCCACGCGCTTGAACTGCGCCGCCGCTTCGGTCGCGTGCGCCGGCAAAATAATCGACGCGATGTTCTCGACCCGGCGCGTGAGAACCGATTCGAGACTTTGCAGACTCGCGTTCACGGACTGGAATTCACGCATCATCGCCGCCAGTTCCTGGCTAGTGGCGCGCGGTTGTTCGCGCACCGTTGCCGACGCGCTCAGTTCGCGCATCGTCGCCGTAAAATCGTCCCCCATTGTTCCCTCGCTGATTATTAAACTCCGAAAAATTTTCTCGTTGCCTGCACCAGGCCCGGGATGTCGTGCTGCTTCGCTTCCACCTCGACGTGCAAGCCGTGCTCGCGCGCCGCCGCCGAAGTGATCGGCCCAATGCTCGCGACCTTCATCTGCGCCGGCCACGGCAGTTTCAGCGCGAGAAAATTTTCCACCGTCGACGAACTCGTGAACGCAATCAGGTCCGCGCCCTGCTCGGTAAAACGGCGGCGCGCCCCGGTCACGTCCTGCGTTTCCGGAACCGTTCGATACGCCAAAGCTTCGTCGATGATAGCGCCCATCCCAGAGAGACCTTTGGGTAGCAGGTCTCGGGCCTTCTCCGCACGGACGATAAGAATCTTTAGATTCTCGATGCCGCCAAGCTTGCTGAACTCTTTCAGGATCGATTCCGCGACGAATTCCGGCGGCTGCAAGTCAACATGCAGATGATGATTTTTCACGCGCTGCGCCGTGGCGGGACCGATGGCCGCGATTTTAGACGGCCCAATCTCGCGTGCATCGTCGTAAAGTTTGAAAAACATTTCGAAGAAGGCGTCGACGCCGTTCGTACTCGTGAAAATGATCCAGTCATAGCTATGTGCGTCCTGCACCAGCTCGGCGAATTCGCGCAACTCCGTCGGCGGTTCGATGCGAATGGTCGGCAATTCCAGCACGTCAGCACCGAGCTCGCGCAATTGCGCGCTCAACGTGCCCGCCTGTTTGCGCGTGCGCGTGACGACGATGCGTTTGCCGAAGAGCGGTCGCTGCTCGAACCAGTTCAGATTTTTTCGCAACGACACCACATCGCCGAAGATCACGATGGCGGGTGCCTCGAGGCCGGCTTCGGCCGCGCGTTGCGCGATATTTTCCAGCGTGCCGACGAGCGTGCGCTGCTGGCCCGTCGTGCCCCAGCGCACCAGCGCCACCGGCAGATCGGGTCGGCTGCCGCGCGCCAGCATTTCCTGCGCGATCGCGCCGAGCCGTTCCAATCCCATCAACATCACTTGCGTGCCGCCGAGTTTGCTCAGCGCGGCGAAATCAATCGCGCTGTCTGATTTCGCCGGATCTTCGTGCCCGGTGAAAAATGTGACGAGCGAATTCTGCGAGCGCTGCGTCACGGGAATGCCCGCGTAGGCCGGCACCGCGATCGCCGAGGTAATTCCCGGCACGACTTCAAACTCCAGTCCCGCCGCGACCAGCGCCTCCGCCTCTTCCGCGCCGCGCCCGAACAAGAACGGATCGCCGCCTTTCAAGCGCACCACCGTTTTTCCCGAGCGCGCTTTTTCGACTAACAGCGCGTTGATTTCCTCCTGCTTGAGCGCGTGGTCGCCGCTGCGTTTGCCCGCGAAAATAATTTCCGCGTCCGGCCGCGCCCAGCCGAGTAAATCGGAATTGCACAGCGCGTCGTAAACCAAAACCTCCGCGCGCTCGATCAATTCCTTCGCGCGCAACGTCACCAAGCCGGGATCGCCCGGCCCCGCTCCCACCAGAAAACATTTTTTAGTGCCCATGAATTTTCTCGAAAACTTCCACCGCTAATTTTTCCGGATCACTCCCGCGCGCGCTCGCCATTTTCGGCGCTGTCACCTCGGTGAAAAACTGCGCCCGCAACTCGAGCTCGCCATCCACCAAACGCGCGCAGGCGCCGACCGGCGAATCGCAGTCGCCTTGCAAGAGTCGCAGGAATTCCCGCTCCGCGTTCAAACAAGATCGCGTCGGCAAGTGATCGATAGCCGACACGATCTCCACTTCGTCGGCGCCCGTTTGCAACGCAATGATCCCCTGCCCACCCGCCGGCACGAAGATCTCCAACGGCAAAATCTCCGCGAAAAATTTATGCTTCTCGACGTCGAATGATTCCCCGGCGAAACCGAGCCGCTCAAGCCCGGCACGAGCGAGAATTATTCCGTCCCAAGCGCTGGCGGCGAATTTGCGCAAGCGCGTCGGCACGTTGCCGCGCAAATCCACCAGCTTGAAATCGGATCGTAGCCAGCCCGCTTGCCGCTGTCGTCGCACGCTGCCGGTCGCAATCGTCGCTCCGTGCGGAAGCGTGGCGAACGGCGTCGCCGTTTTCGTAAGCAAGACATCCTCGACTGGCCCGCGCTCCAGCACCGCCGCGATGGTGAGCGCGCTGTCTAGTTCGCTCGGCAAATCCTTTGCGCTGTGCACGGCGACATCGACGCGCTTCTCCAGCAGCGCGCGTTCGAGTTCGGCGGTGAACATTCCTTTGCGGCCGGCGCGCCTGTCTGCCGTGCGTTCGTCGCCGCTCGTGCGGATAATTTCGACGCGCGTTTCGACGCGCAATGCTCGCTGCACCAGCTTCACCTGCGCGAGCGCGAGGTCACTGCCACGGCTGCCGAGAACGATCGCCTTGCTCATGCGTCGACTACGAGGTCGACGCGCGCAGCGTCGGCGCGATGCGCGTTTTTTCGCGACACTTTCCGGACGGATCACGAGACGACGCGATCTGGCGCGTGAAATCGGCGACGTGTTCCTCGACGATCGCCTCCGCCGCGGTGAATTCTCGCCGCCGCAGCTCGAGCGATTCGTTCGCGATCGATTGCAGCGAATCGATGTCGTAAAGATAGACGCCGTCCATTTCGTTCACTCCCGGCGCGATGTCGCGCGGCACCGCGATGTCGATGATGAAGAGCGGGCGATCGATCCGTTCGCGCAAAAGCGGCTCCAGAATCGCCGGCGTGAGCAAATGCGACTCCGCCGCCGTCGACGAAATGAGGATGTCGATCTCGCGGCATTGCTCCAGCCAGTGCGGGAACGGAATCGCGAACCCGTGGAGTTCCGCGGCCAGCGCTTCGGCGCCGGCCGCGGTCCGATTGCTCACGCGCAAATCCGAAACGCCGCGCGCCGCCAGCGCGCGCAAAGTCTTCTCGCTCATTTCGCCCGCGCCCAGCACCAGCACTTTGCGACCGCGCAATTCGCCGAAAATTTTCTCGGCCAAATCGACCGCGACCGAACCGACAGAAACCGAACCGCGCGCGATGCTCGTTTTCGTCCGTACCAGCTTCGCCACGCGAAATGCGCGCTGGCAAAGACGATGCAAGAGCGGGCCGACTTCGCCGCGTGCCCGCGCACCTTCATAAGCGCGCTTGCTTTGCCCGAGAATTTCCGTCTCCCCGACGACCATCGAATCCATCCCCGCGGCGACGCGAAAAAGATGGCGCGCGCACTCCGCGCCGGTATGCCGATAAAAGGACAGCACCTCTCCCGCGGAGGCTGGAATCCAACCGGCTGGTGCGGACCGGGAAACGTCGGGCGCGTCGCTGCGCAGTGTTTCCGCCAGCGCGATCGCCTCCAGCTCCATCGGCGCCGCGCCGTAAATTTCTACGCGATTGCAAGTCGTGAGCAGCATGCCCTCGCCGCAGCCAAGATCGCGCAGCCTAGCGATGGTTTGCGCGTGACCGGCAAAACGTTCGCGCGTCTCGATCGGCGCGGTGCGGTGATTGAGGCCGAAGCAGAAAAGGTTCATGCGTGCCGCGTCGCAAATTCGATGCTCCACAGCAGCGATAGCGCCGCCGCGAAGGCCGCCACGCACCACGCCGCGATGCGGCGCGGCGCCACCGCGTGCAAATATCGCCCCTGCAAAATCGCGCCGTAAATCAGCCAGATGATCACAGCCAGCGCGATCTTGAGATGCGGCAGCGGTTCGCCGGTGAAAAATCCGCTCGCCAGTCCGGCCGTGTAGAGCGCGAAGCCGAGCCAAAGCAAGCGCGTCATGGCGGCGAAGAGATTCGGCAGCGGCGGCAGTTGATAAAAAATGGAATGCAACGCGCGCGTCTTCAATTGTCGTTCCTGCACGAGGTACATCACGCCGGCGACGCAGGCGAGCGCGAAGGCGCCGTAGGCGATGATGGAAATGGAAGCGTGAAATTCCAGCCACGCATTGGGGTTCGTCCGCGTCACCCGGCGCACATCGATCGGCGTGACGAGCGCGATGATTTGCACCGCAAAAACCAGTGGCGCGGTGAACGCGCCCATGAGCGAAAGCCGATACGCCGGCCCGACGAGCAGATAGATGAGCGCGATCGACCACGCCAGAAAGATCAGCACCTCGAAGAGATTCGTAATTGGACAGCGGCCGACCACGTGGCCGCGCAGCGTCAGGAATCCTGTTTGCAGGCCGAAGCCGAGCAGAATCATCGCGAGATTGAATCGGCTTCGTTGAAAGTGACGCGCGCGCATGGCGACCACGGTACGCACGACGGCGGCGAGAAAACAGCCCGTCGATAGCAGCAAAAGCTGGCGATCCATCGCGCAGCCTAGAAGCGCGCCTCTCCCTGCGCAACCGAGCGGCGTTGACGCGCGCGCCGCAGCGGCTAGCATCGCCCCGCCATGTCGACGATTTCGAATTTGCGCGCCGCTGTGCGCGACGTTTCCGATTTTCCGAAACCGGGAATCATTTTCAAAGACATCACGCCGGTTCTCAGTGACGCCGCGCTCTTCCGCGCGTCGATCGACCTGTTTCTCGCGGAATGTCGCGGCTTGGAAATCGACAAAATCGTCGGCATCGATGCGCGCGGCTTTCTGTTCGGCTCGGCGGTGGCGTACGAACTCGGCGTCGGCTTCGTGCCCTTGCGCAAAAAAGGACGGCTTCCCTACACAACCGAAAGTGCCGCTTACACGCTGGAGTATGGCGAAGCTGAAATGGAACTGCACATCGACGCGATCACGCGCGGCGAAAAAATTGTGCTGATCGATGATTTGCTCGCGACCGGCGGCACCTCCGCCTCGGCGGTCACGCTCATCAAAAAAGTCGGCGGCGATTTACTGGCGGCGATGTTTTTGATCGAGCTCGAATTTTTGCACGGCCGCGACAAATTGCAGCCGACCAAGACGAATTCGTTCCTGAAATATTAGCCAGCGCGCTCTTCAGCCAGCGCGATCCTTTTTTCCGTCCTCCCGGGCGGAGCCGAGGGATCCCGCGGAAATCTCCTTAAAGCTCTCGCTCCGGGATTCCTCGGCTTTGCTCGGAATGACAGGCGCAGCCATCGCCGCATCCGCCGGCGTCCGCGACGACGACTTCGACCGTGATGTCCTGTAGTTCCAGCTGATCGTGAATCGCGCCGAGCAACGCCAGCGCTTCGTCGCCTGGCAGGTTCGCGCAATGCAATTCGATGCGCGCTTTTTTTCCCCGCAGCTCCGGATGTTCCGTCGTCATCTCGCCATCGAGAATGAACGACGCGTAAGCATTGAATTTCTCCTGCAGCTCGTGCAATTGTTCGTCTCCGCCACCCCACGCGCGCGTCTCGTTCATCACCAGCAGCACCTCGCCGGTGGCAGCATTGAGACTGTAGACATCGATCACCGCCGGATTCGCGACTCCCGTTTTTTCCTTACTCATGACAAGTTCGTTCGCTACAAATGATGCGCATGAAATGGCGCACGCTGATTCTAGGCAAGATCGCGCTGTCTGCCATCGCGATCAGCGCCGCGCCGCTCCCGCTCGGGCCGCTCGCCAATGAAAGTTACTGGAGCGACGGCAAAGCGGAGTTCGATCTCTACGACGCGCAACTGATGCGCGCTGGCGAGCTGCGGCATGGCGAGCTGATGCTCATTTTCTTCCGCGAGAAAATTGATCCGCAAACCTTCGCGCGTGTTGACGATCTCCATCGCGAAGACCTTCTCTGGGTCATTCGCATGAGCGAAATTTGGTCGGCGCCGATCGGGTTGTTTACCGAGCAAGGCTCGATCGCCGGTTATTGGCGCATGGATGGAACGCTGGTGCGGCTGTCGTACGTCGGCACCGACAGTTTCGGAAATATCTCGCGCAAAATCGAAACGAAGGACGGCGTGACCGTTTTCACGAGTGACACGTACCGCGACGGGATCATAACCAGCCTGATCACATTGCCGGCCGACGCTGTTTTTTACGAAGAATTGCCCATGCACGTGCGCGCTCTGGACTTTTCCAAAGCGGAAACCGCGATCCAGCTCGCCTCGCCGTTGACGACGTCGAAGACGATCGAATTCAAACCGGCAAAGATCATCTGCCAGCACGCGGAACGGCAGATCGTCATCACGGTGCAACGCGCCGGCGGCACGGATCGTTTCGTGCTCGACCCGGATTTTCCGTTTCTCCTGCGCGAGTGGGAAATGGCAGCCGGTTCGAAATTAAAAATGAAGCGCGACCTGAAAGCGGATTACTGGAATTACCGCAAGAACGGCGATCGCGAGCGCGCGTTAAACAACCCGATGCTGCGGCATCCGGATTGAACGCGCGCGGCTTCGCACTCATAGTGGCCGTCGTGGCGAAGCCGAAAAAACTCACTCTGCTCGGTCGCAGCGAAGCGCGCCTGCCGGCAGCGCCGAGCGCGTCCATCCTCGAGACGTTTCCGAATCCCGCGCGTCGCGCTTATCGCGTTCAATTCGAGACCGACGATTTCACTTCGCTGTGCCCGATCACCGGCCAGGCGGATTTCGCGCGCATCGAGATCGATTACGTGCCGGCCAAACTCTGTGTGGAAACGAAGTCGCTGAAGTTTTATCTCGCTTCGTTTCGCAGCCAGCGCGCTTTCAACGAAGCGGTCGCCAATCAGATTCTCGACGATTTCGTGCACGCGTGTGCGCCGCGCGCAGCAAATGTGCATGCGCAGTTTTCCGCGCGCGGCGGCATCGCGCTCTCGGTGCGCGCCAGTTACCCGAAATGAAACGCGCCGTCGTTCTGCTTAGTGGCGGACTCGACTCGGCGACGACGGCGGCGATGGCGCAGCGGGATGGCTATGAGATTTTCGCGCTCTCGTTCGAGTACGGACAACGGCATCGCATCGAGATCGCGTCGGCTAAAAATGTCGCGCGCAGTCTCGGGGTGGCGGAACATCGCGTCGGCAAAATCGATGCCGATGTTTTCGGCGGCTCGGCGTTAACCGACGCGATCCCAGTTCCGAAAAATCGCAGTGCGCGCGAACTGGAAAACGAGATCGCGATCACCTACGTGCCGGCGCGCAATACCATTTTCCTCAGCTACGCGCTGGCGTGGGCGGAGACGCTCGGCGCGCGCGACATTTTCATCGGCGTGAACGCGCTCGATTACAGTGGCTATCCCGATTGCCGGCCGGAGTTCATCGCGCAATTCGAGCGCCTGGCGAATCTCGCCACCAAAGCTGGCGTCTCCTGCGACTGGTTTCAAATTCACGCGCCGCTGATCGCAATGACAAAAGCGGAAATCATTCGCACCGCCGCGGAATTGGGCGTCGATCTTGCGCTCACGCACAGTTGCTACGATCCGTCCCCGGACGGCGCGGCCTGCGGCGAATGCGATTCGTGTCAGTTGCGGTTGCGTGGATTTCGCGAGGCGGGAATCCCGGATTCGATTCGCTACGCAAAGTCCTCCTCCTGAGCGAAGACGAAGGATCCCGATGCGCCCGGTAGGGCGACGCTCCGCGGAGCCGTCAATCACCTAGGCTCGACTCGCCCTACCATCTCTCGTCGCACGCTAACGCAGCAGGCAGCACCAGCGGCCAGCGCGATTACTGCTCCAATCCGGGAATGTGGCCGTAGCCGATGAAGTGCGGCCGCAATTTTTCGCCGTCGCTTTTGTCGGCGTGCGGCATTTTGAAATCGAACACGCTCACCCCGTAGCGCTGTTGTCCGTCGTAGGTGCGCCCGTCCGTCGCGCCGACCATCACGCGCGCGCCATCCTTTTTCTGGCGCCCGAGATAAATCATCGCGTGCGTGATCGGCGGATCGCGATCGATCGAGTAGGTGCCGGTCCAAAAAAGTAGGTCGCCCGCGCGCAGGTCGCCGAATTCGAACGAGTCTTCCTTATTGCTCACGACCGCTTCGAACGTGCCTGCGCGCCGCAGCCAGACGTATTGCCCGCTCGAATCGCGCGGCACCTCACCGACGCCATTCTGTTTGAGCACGTAGTAAACAAAGCCGGAGCAGTCCATGCCGCCAGTCGACGGATCGGCGGAGCCGTATTTGTAGTAAAGATTGCGCGTGGTGAGTTCGAGCGCGCTGTTTAACACCTGCTGCACCTTCTCCGGATATTTGTCGAAACCAGTGATCGCGTCGGCTGTGAGCGAAGCGTTCGGCGCGCCATGTTTTTTGTCCGCGCCTTCCGTTGCACTGGGAATGGGCGTTTCTTCCGGCTCGGGAGTCGTCTTCTTCCTGGCGGGAGGCGACGCCGTCGCTTCCGGCGTGGCTGTTGGCGTCGGCGAAAGTTTCTTTTTCTTTTTCGGCGATGGGCTCGGCGACGAGTCGCCGGTCTTTTTCTTTGAGACCGAGGACGACGATTTTCTCTGGTGCGGAGTCGGCGTGGGTGTGGCGAAAACTTTTTTGATCTTGTCGCCCAGCGTTTCCTCCGCCGACGCCGGGATCACAGCCGACGCGATCAGCGCGAGAACGATGAGCCAACGCGCCAGCATCAAGCGGCGATTTCCTTGAGCACCGCTTTATTGATGCGAATGCCGGCGTCGAGATTCTCCAGCGGAAAATTTTCGTTGGGCGAATGCGCGCGGCAATCGGGCAAAGCGAGCCCGATCAGCAATGTCTCTACGCCGAGAATGTTTCGAAAATCGCTCGTGATCGGAATGCTGCCGCCTTCGCGAATGAGGACCGGCTCGCGGTCGAACGCCTGCTTGAGCGCGCGCTGAGCCGCCTTGCCGTAGACGCTTTGCGGATCGGTGAGATACCACGGACCTTCGTGGCCGCCGGTGAGTTCGAGTTTCACCCCGGGCATCAGATTTTTTCGCAGATGTTCCTTCGCCTGCTCGATGATTTTGTGCCCTTGTTGATTCGGAACGAGGCGAAACGTCAGCTTCGCGATCGCTTCGCGACCGATCACGGTTTTGGTGCCGACGCCCTGATAGCCGCCGCCGAAGCCGTTGATCTCCGCCGTAGGCCGCGCCCAGATGCGCTCGAGCGTGGTGAAACCTTTCTCGCCAAATAATTCGGGCACGCCAGTTTCCTTCAACATCTCCTCATCGGCCTTGATCGGAAGCTTGCTCCACATTTCGCGCTCCCACTTTTCCAGCGGCAACACGTCGTCGTAGAAACCGGGAATCGCCACGTGGCCGTTCGCGTCGTGCAAGGTCGCGAGCAATTGCGCCATCGCCGTCAGCGGATTCGCGACCGCGCCGCCGAAAATGCCGGAGTGCAAATCCATTTTCGGCCCAGTGATTTTTAACTCGAGAGCCGCGACGCCTCGCAATCCGTAACTGAGCGTCGGCACGCCGGGCGCGAGCATGCCCGTATCGGAGACGACAACCACGTCGCACTTTAGAGCTTCCTTATTTTGCGAGAGAAAATTCCCGAGGTTGCCGCTGCCGATTTCTTCTTCGCCTTCGATGACGAGATGCAGATTAACCGGCAGATCGCCGTTCGCTTCCATCTGCTCCTGTATGCCGAGAATGTGGGCCAGGATTTGCCCTTTGTTATCGGTGGCGCCGCGCGCGTAGACCACGCCATCCTTCAGCACGGGATCGAACGGCGGCGAATCCCACAGCTCAAGGGGATCCGGCGGCTGCACATCGTAGTGGCCGTAAATGAGAACGGTTTTGCGACCCGGCTTGTGCTTGTTCTGCGCCCACACGACAGGATGGCCCGGCGTCGGCACCAGTTTCGCAGACAGCCCGATCGCGGTTAGTTTCTCGACCAGCCAATGCGCGCATTCCTCGAGTTTTTCGGAATAATCGGCATCAGTCGAGATGCTCGGGAAACGGAGGAACTGGTAATAATCTTCGAGATGAGATGCGCGCATCTCTAATTTTAGAGCGGAGCGCGCTGCTTGTCATCCGGCAGCGCAGAGCGGGTCGGCTATGAGCGGTGCGATCAGCGAACCGCGCGACGTCGCACCGCCAGCACCACCAGACTGCCAACGCCAGCAGTCCCCACGTCGCCGGCTCCGGCACCGGTTGCAACACCGCCACTTGTTCCGCGCTTAGCACGCCATCGTAAAGGCGTAGGCGCGCAATGTCGCCGCTGGTATTCTCGTCGACGTTCGTACTGCCAATGCCTTGACCGTCGTCCTGGCAAAGCGTGAGGAAAGCGTTGCCATCGTTCGCCGCGTCGCCGAGGACGGCGAAGCCCATTGAGTCCATGAAGGAAAATTGCGCGACGCCATCGGTATATACGGTCACGGTGCCGGTGGCGGAATCGCGGGTCAGCACGATCTCCGCGTATTGACCACTCGCGATCGGCGAGGTGCTGGCGCCGAGGACCATGCCCGACCCGTTGTAGAACGCGAGCAGGCCGGTCGCGTCGCTGATGTAAAGGCCGCGTCGGAACTCAGCTGCTCGAAGTCGAGGACCTTGGTGATTCCGGTGTTCGCCGTCGCGATCTGAATTTCGCGAGCAACACCGCGGAGTAGTTCGACGAACTAATGAACGGATTCGTCTGCGTTTGCACGCCGGCCTCGGTCCCCATGCTGCTCACCGCGATCTGCAGCACCTGCTGGCTCTGGCCGTAAACCGTGTCCGTGACAAAATTCACCAGCGAATGGCCCGATCGTGCCGACAGAGGAATCGTAAGTATTCTGCAGCTGGTAATCCGCCGCCAGAGTCTGCGCGCTGGCGGGCAGTATGACGGCGATCAACGCTGCGATCGCCGACATCCCGTACAAAAATATCCGTTTCATGGTCCTCTTGTCTCCCGCGGAATATAGAAAATCTTCCACGGCGTGCGCAGCTTTATCCGTAAAAACCCGAGATTAGCCGTCATCATGCAGCGTACCGTGCTGGACCGGCACGTCTCCCTGATGAGCCCGCTGCCATGCCCAGGCATCGTTCGCAGCCTGTTTGCGCTGCGCGAATGACATCCTCAACCATTCTTGGCTAAAACCGGATATCGCCGCCTGTTTCTCCCCCTCGCTCATCGCCGCGAACTTTTCTTTGCGTTGTTCAATTTGGTTTGCCGGACCCGCCGACACGTATTTATAGTTCGCCCAGACGTCCCACCAGGTTGCCTGAGGCATTGGCTGCCCGTAAGCGACTGAACAAGCGAGGAAGATAACCAGCGCGAAGACAAGCCTTTTAGTCATAATGCCGTTTTATCAAGGATGGAAAGCGGTGGCAAGACTTTCGATCAAGCCCGAAGCAAGCACTGAACATCCAGCGTTGCCTGCAGATGAACTTGGGTGCACGGTGCTGGCTCTACGGGCGCATCGCGATAGCGACGAACTTGTATGTCCGGTCTTTGACGGTGCCCATGTATGTCTTACCGGTCGGATCATAGCCGTCGACCTGCAATGAAAGAGAATCGTGGCCTACCGTGCCACCGTAGACGAAAAACATGTCCTTTGTTTGCTCAGTGAAGCGTATTGAGGACCCTCTGAGCTCGTAGCGGAAGTTCCGCTGCTTCTGGCGATTGAACCACGTGGCGAGCTTTTTGGGTGTGCCGGTGGACAGAACCGAAACGCCGACGGCATCGGGATAGAAGCGGAGATAAAAGGTGACTGGGCCGGCGGAACTGTCGCGGTGGCACGTGTAGACGCCGTCGAATCGGAGAAAACCCTTGGCGGCAAACGTGCTGGCTGGGAAGGCCAGAATGTGCCAAGCGAGTACAACTGTAAGCGTGCGTACGATGCTGCGCGTGATGTTCATCTAACGAGACACAAGCTCAGCCACGGTTGGAGGGGGAGACGGTTGCTGACACAAAATCCATCTTATGATCGGGTCGGCTACGAACGCAAGCCTCCAGCCGTTGGCTGCAGCGCTTGGTTAGACGAATCGGTACGGCAATCATGCGCGGCGTGTTCGCGAGTACCGAATCACACACAAGAAAATGTAAAGTGAGATGGCCCAGAGAAGCGCTGTGAATACAGCGCCCGCCGGAGCGAGAAGTCCAATATCGCGATAACGAAATCCAAGTCGCGTGATAGCGGGCCATAACGGAACGGCGAGTATCCCGAAAAACATCTGACGAATCGCCTGATCGGGTACAAACGCGAGAAGAAACAGGAACAATGGCGGAAGAATCGTCCTCCAGGATGGTCGGAAGAATCGCTGCATCGATATTTCGTCTAACGAGACGGAGCTGAGCCACCGCTGGCGGAAGCGAGCGTGGCAAACTCTGGGAACTGTTCGATGAGATTAAATGTGCGCATCGCGACGGCCAGCGGTTGGCTCGAGCGATTGGTCAGGCGTAGCGGTATGCATCACGAATAGATATGAGTGACGGAAGATACGCGTCTGGTGCAGAGCTCACAAGACGCGACGCATCGTTGGCGACAGCGCCCAAAGGCGTCGACCGCACGCGGCCCAACCAACTGAAGTCTGCAATCATCTCTCCACTGCTGATACCAATGCCGAGGCCTTCGAAGCCTGAACCCCCTGCGCGAAGCTGCTCTGCTGCAGCAACGAGTCGATTTGCTCGCTGCGCGGCAGCAGAAGACGCTACGAAAAAAGCGGCGACTCCTCGCGGCGTAAGCAACTGACGGTAATCGGGTGAGGCCGAATCAGCCAGTGCGACCAGCGCAAGTAATGTGCTCTCTTCGAATCCCTCGCCTCCTCGGTCGCCGAGTATCACTACGATGAATGCTTTTCGCTTTGCTGACATGTCGGCGAGCTACGCCTAACGAGAACAAGATCAGCCACCGCGCGATTTACAAGTTGCGGTCATGAAAGGCGGAGGGCTGGGCATAGAAACGGTCGCGGTTGGCTGCATCGGTAATAATATACTTGACGGACTGTTTCATGGTGCTATCCTCACGGCATGAACGCACCCGAAACGCTGCTCGAAGCGGTTCAATATTTCAGCGAACGAAAGAACGCCGTGGACTTTTTTGTCCAAGTCCGCTGGCCTAAAGGCGTGGCTTGCCCGCAATGCGGCTCCAAGGCAGTCACGTATCTGGCGAAGGCGGGCGTGTGGAAGTGCAAGACGACGCATCCGAAACAGAAGTTTTCCGCCAAGGTCGGGACGATCTTTGAAGATTCGCCGATTGGCTTGGAGAAGTGGCTTCCGGCGATGTGGATGATCGTTAATTGCAAGAACGGCATCAGTTCCTACGAATTGCATCGCGCGCTTGGCGTGACGCAGAAAACCGCGTGGTTCATGTTGCAGCGCATTCGGTTGGCGATGCAGCGCAAAACGTTCGGCAAGATGAGCGGGACATGCGAAGCGGACGAAACCTACATCGGCGCGAAGGCTCGCTTCATGCACAAAAACAAGCGCACTGGCGTCGGACACGCCGGATTCAAGAAAACCGCCGTGCAAGGCATTCTGGAGCGCACGAGCGGCGACAAGCCTTCGCGGGTTGTTTTGAAGGTCGTTCCAAACACGCGCCGACCTGAGCTTTGCGGCAACGTTCGCGATCACGTCGAGAAAGGCGCTACGGTCTGCACAGACGCGCTCATGTCCTACGATAACCTTTCTTCGGACTACGACCGCCAAGTGATTGACCATGCCGTGAGCTACGCCAAGGGGCATATCCACACGAACGGGCTGGAAAACTTCTGGAGCCTGCTGAAACGCGCGCTCAAAGGCACGTATGTAAACGTTGAGCCGTTTCATTTGTTCCGGTATCTCGATGAGCAAGCGTTTCGCTTTAACGAGCGCAAGAACGAGGACGGCGACAAGGGACGGTTCATCGCTGCGCTTGGCGGCGTAGTCGGCAAAGGATTGAAATACGCCAAGCTCATTGCGGCGGAGGGCGGTGATGGTCCCTGTCCGGCAGAAGCGTGGTAGACGATAAGTCATTTAATACACAAAAAAGTGAATAGCGAGCCCGACAAGACCGACCAGAACGACGAGGCTCAGGCCAGCGTGCGTAAATCGGCGAGCGGCGAAGGCAAACCTTCCGCGAATGCCGACGACATAAGCGGACCCGATAAGACAGAACCCGCAAAAGGGCCGGACTGGCAAAAAAGGCATTACCGAGTTCAGGTAGCCGCCGTGATTGTCGGAGTTGCCGTGGCCTTCATATATGGTTGCCAGTTGATCGAAATGCGAAAAGCGACTGACGCCGCTACCAAAGCAGCGGAAGCTGCTAGCGATGGCGTTAAACTCGCCAAAGAAAATGCACATCTGGAGCAGCGAGCTTGGATCGGCGTTGATGAGATTGTAAATACGCCTGTCGTTGGACAAAAATGCACCGTCAAGGTTGTTTGTAAAAATACAGGCCGTACTTTCGCTAGCAAGGTTCATATAGTCACCGTAGTTAGTGTGCAACCAATCTGGCAGATTCCTGATTTTGAAGCGGGCGTGGAGTTTCTCCCTACAGCTAGCAATTCCTTGGTTCCGCCTGAAGGGACAGTCAACGGATCGAGCACGACAGATGAGATCACTGAAGACTTTATGAACAAACTGGAAACCGGTGAGTCCGTAATATTCGTATATGGCAAGATTACTTACGACGATGTTTTCAATTGCCATCACTGGACTACTTTTTGTAGCCAACTCGCAGGGGATCGAACAATTGGCCTCAGCTATAGGACATACCTGAGCCACAACGATGCAGACGATGGAAGTAATTGCGAATGAACGAATATGAAGCGCACCGCGACTAAAGAAGAGACCCTTGCTCGCTTGGCTGATGAAGCCAGCGAGGGAGCATCCGCCGCGAAGCGATTCGAGACGCTGGTTCGGCGCGTAGCAGCTACGCCGACCGAAGCGGCTAAAAAGTCGAGCGAACCCAAGCATAGCGAAGGTTAGACCTTCGCGAAATGAGCGACGTTCAGAGTTGCGGCCTAACCCTGATGCGCGGTCAGTCCTGTATATTATTACCGCTGCATCGCTTGGTTAGATCCCTACGGTAGCACATCAGCTGGATCTTGGTATCCGACGCGCAGTGAAGCTGAAACCGAATTATGAGAATCAAATCTCTTGAGCGGCTCAAACACCGAGAACCGGTTATGGATGTCGTTCAGGTCGATAGCGAGAAAGGTAGGACCGGTCCAACGAATCAGCGGCGTCGCATACCCGGAATAAACAAGATAGCGGCGGCCGCGCCACGGAGAAGCGTAAAGAACACGAGTCCCTTTAGGGCGGTCAACTGGTGCTGAGCTATGTGGGAAGACATAGATGTGATAGAAAAAATCATCGAATGCAGCTTTGTCGCCGCGCAAGACGATAAGGTCGTAATGGCCGTCGGGTGAAGGCAGCCGCAAATCCCAATCATATGACGGCCAGAAAAACGAGCACGCGTATACCACCAAGCCAACGGCAGCGACAAAGCCAATAAGCCATTTCGTCGCGGTGCGCACTAGATCTAACGCTTCACCCCATCCTGCAAGACTTTCAACAATGAGGGCGCGCCTCCTGGTACACCTTCAAACTCAAACAGCGTAGTGGAGTTTAGGTAGTGCTGAGTCAACGAATTCAAAATGGCGCCGAGATAGCGGATATCGCGTTCTTCACCTTCTCTATGGTGGCATCGGGAAGAGGTTCGGCGTCCTTGCTGAGCGCGAGTTGGAGGTCGCGATGCGCTATCGATCGATTTCGCCAGTCTCGGCAGAATGCTGCGGCTTCCTGGGCTTCTTCGACCAAACGCGTCAGGTCGCCCACGAGTGCTGTGTCGGCAAGCGCCGGCAGCTGTTGCACGGTCAGGTTTGATTTCCCGACAGATTTGGGCGGATCGGTAAGACGCGCGATACGGAGAACCGTCGCCTCGAATAAGGCCACTTGGACCGCGCGAAAGAATACCGGCGCAGCCGTGTTGAGCAGTTCCGTCCGATTGGGACGGCTGCCAAATAGGTAGGTGAATTCCCCCCAATCGTGAAACAGCAAGGCCACCTCGCTCCACAATGCGTACGACGCCTCCCCGAGAGGCTCTCCCATGTAAGAAACGTAGTGCTCTCGCGTTTCGTCGGGTGATCGTGGAATTGCCATAAGGCTTCCTGGAGGCCTAACGAGAACAAGCTGAGCTCCGGCCGCCGACAGCGAGCTGCAAATGCGGCGAAAGGGAAGAAGTTATCGGGAAGGTGGACATGGAACGGGCGGCCGTTAGCTCCAGCGCGTGGTTAGATGGTTCATCTATCGTTTAAGGCCTGAGAATGTCGTGAAGGATATAGAGGGATGTGCGCGTAAGACAGTATCGAAATCACGGACGCTGTAAATAACCTCACGGTGTGGCACTGGCTTCGCATCAGGGTCGGGCGATTCGCGCTTTTCAGCAACGACCACGGAGTCTCCTTCAAGCCTCCACACACCGGTGGATATGACTACGGGGAGATCGGTTCCGAGATGGTGACTGATGTCCGCGTCAACGGTTCGGACGGTGTGATCTCGCTCGAAGATCACGTAAATCGTCGAATCAATGCTATCGATTGACCACGTGCCGGCGATGCGCTGCTCGGCTGGCGAAAGGTGATGACATCCAAGCGCCAGGAGCGCAACGCCGCATACTAGATAACGAGTCCCGACCATCTAACGAGAAGTGGACGGAGTCAGTCCGTGTTTATTTACGGAGTGAGTCCGCCTATTTCGGTTGACCGCCCGAGGGGTTTCCGATAAAAGCGGGGTCATATGGTGTCAGTTGTAACGGAGGAAGCGGCGGCGGGCAAGCCTAAACGCAAGCTGGTGGAGCTGGTGCGCGATGCGATGCGGGTGAAGCATTATTGATAGTTAGCTCACCCGAACTAACTACTGGCTACCCTCGCCAGCCCCCCGTCCACCCCGCGACGTCCCGCGCCGCGGTGTTGTCCGCTTCTCTCAACTCATCCGCTCGTTTGCCCCGCAGCGCCATTAGTTGATTCCCAGAACGACCCAGTGGCTACCCTCGCCGGCCCCCCGTCTACCCCACGGCGTCCCGCGCCGCGGTATTCCCACGTCGTGAACAAACCGGGTATCGGGTGCGCAGTCCGCTCGATCAGGCGGTGGGTTAAGGGATCATCGTCGGGCGATGATTTGGTTTGCGGAAGGAGGCGTCTCACAGAGACGCCCTACAACGGGCCGTTTCCGGCGCGGATGATGCGGTTTTTGAAGATTGAAAGATCTCTGGGAAGGTTTCAATCGGGACGATTGAGGTTTCAACAGAGGCTGTTCAATCTTCAATAGACGCTATTCAATCCTGACAGAGCTGGGTCATCTTTGAAAAGTCTCCGTGCAAACCTGGACAGGCTCTATTCAAGTTTGAACAGACTCTATCCCATCTTCCACGGGCTCTGCTCAGCTTGAACAGGCTCCATTCAATCTTCCACAGACTCTTCGGAAAGATGAAAAGTCGCGGTTAAAGTTTCCATTTGGACCTTGTTCGAGCGCAGAAATCGTTTTTTTCGAGGCCCGAAAGCCTGCCGCAGACCCTTTTTTGCCCCCCATTCTTGGGTGACTTGTTACAATTTGTCGCAGTAGGATGGTATGGGAATCGCGGAAATCGCAGGCGCCCGGCCTCGCCCCACCCTCCCGTTTCTCCTCCGCCCAGGCCCTCCTGTAAGCAAACATCGCCGCCGTGTTAGGATGCCTCCGCCCTGTGTAAGTTTGCCCAGAGGCTATCTCATGCTGCACAAAGCTTTTGTAAGTTTACCCGGAGGGAGGAAAAGCGGGGCCGGTCCCGCCTTTTTTCGTCTCGCAAGGCTTCGGCGGGCATAGACCGCCGCTACAGGGGAAGTCCCGGCTGCAGCGGGAACGCGGCCGGCTCTTAGCCAGCCCGCTCCTGGTTCCTTCGCCAGATATCCGGGTTGAGTTCGCACACCCGCGCGGAGATCCAAGCGATGCTCGCGCGCGCCGCGTTGGCTAACTACGGTCGGCGGAAATAGCCGCCGGTCGAAGGATCGCGCACCAGCGCGCCGTGCGGAATGCCGCGGACATCGACGTAGTTATTCGGCGGATAAGGACTGACGACGAGTCCCGGTCTGCCGGTGCGGTGAGCCCACGGAAAACCGCCTCGCGGAGGCGGACCAGCCTGACTCTCCTGCACGGCGTGCCCGATAAGCGCACCCGCTGCCGCGCCCGAGGCCGCGCCGATGAGCGCACCGCGCACGTTGCCGGTAGCGGCGGCGCCGATGAGCGCACCCGCGCCCGCTCCGACCGCGGCACCCTGGCCGGTCGGCGAATCACATGAACTCAGCGCGAGCGCACTAAGCGCTGCTACTGAAACTGCTGCTATCGTGTTTTTTTTCATAAGCTTGCTGTCTGTTTTTTGGTTGAGATAAAAACGAGAGGCTCGTTGGAGAATCGCAGCCGGAGATTCAGACGGACGCTCACCTGGCTCATTCAATGGAACTTGAGCAACTGCGCGGTCACGCGCCCGGCCTTCTCCAATTTGCTGAGCCGGTATTCTCTTTCGAAGACGCGGAAGTTGTCGAGCTTCATCCGTTGCAACAGCGCGCCGTAAATGGAGGCCATGATTGTGGCGGGCAACATCGCGCGTCGATCTGCACGCGGCAGCGCGGCTTTGGCGGCGGCGTAAAATTCCTCCGCGCGCGCGGCTTCGCATTTCATCAGCGCAAGAAAACGCGCGTCATGCGTTCGATTCTCTAGATCGCGCTGGCTGTAATCGAACTTCGCCATGTCCGCCTGCGGCAAGTAAACGCGACCGAGCGCGAGATCGCGGCCGACATCGCGAATGATGTTCGTCGTCTGTAGCGCGAGGCCGAGTTGCACCGCGAACTCGCGGCACTGCGCATTGCGATAACCAAAAATTTCGATGCTCACGAGCCCGACTGCGCTCGCGACGCGATAGCAATAGACGCGCAATTCTTCGAACGTCGCGTAAAGTCGCGGCTCGATGTCCATCTCCACCCCGGTGATGATTTCCTCCAGCATCGCCGGCGTGATCGGGTAGTCTGACATCAACTGGCGCACGGCCGGCGCGATGGCGGGTTCACTCGCGAAACTTTCGTGCAAACTGCGGCGCCAGTGTGCCAGCTCGCGTCGTTTCTCATCCGGAGCGCGCTGATTATCATCGGCCACGTCGTCAACCAATCGGCAAAACGCGTAGAACGTCGTGATGTCGCGCCGCCGTTTCCCGCTCATGGAAACGAAGGCGAGCGCGAGATTCGATTTGCTCGCGCGCGTGATTTCCCTGGCGTCGCTGCTCATCTTTCAATAACGAATCAGCATCTGCTCCGCGTGATGCGATTCCATCGTTTCGCTGCGCCGAAAGAGAATCACCCACGTCGCCAGCAGCCAGCCGGTGATGAGAGCGCGCAGGCAGACGAAAATAAATTTCCACGCCACCAGCGCGACCACGCGATCGCTGATGGCGCCGCGCACGACGGCATCGAGCACGAGTATCAGAAAAAAATGCAGCGCTGCGATGAGGAAGAACCACGCCACTTGTTGCAAGTGATGACGCATAAATTTCCAATGCGCGCGCAAGGCTTCACCGAGATCTTCATTGTGCAGCACGAGGGAAATTTGCACCGAGCAAAACGCGAGCAGAAACGCGCTCATGGCCACGCGTTGCAGCGGCATGTAGTCGAGCACGTTCGGTACTTCGATAAAATAGGCGAGCAACAACGGCAGGCGCACGACGAGCAGGCCTACGCCGACGACCACGATCGACCATTCGAGCACGTAGCTGAAACGGCGCACCGCGAACTCAAACATTTCGCCTTCGCGGAAGCTCAACCCTTTGATCCACGCGAGACAGACCGCGATGAGGTAAACCTGAATGTAAACACCCGCGAAGTATTCGAAGATGAACGAGATCGCGTCGACTGACGCCGAGAATTTCAGCACGTGCGCCTGCGACCAATGTTCGCTCCACGCCGCCAGCCTCCAGTAAACGACCGGTTTCACCAAGGCCGCGAGCGTGCTGATTAAGACGACGAGATAAATCGGAATGCTCCAGGCGCGATACCGTTTGCGCAGCGCGCGCCAGAGCGTGCCGTGCAGACCGCGCCAGTTGATCAGCAGCAGCACGGCGGCGATGACCGAGAACGGGTAGGTTGTGGTCGCGTTGTCGAAGATGCCCGCCACGCTTTCGAGCGACGGCAACGGCGTTTCCTGCCACACTTCCGCAAGTCCGGGCCAATGCCAGGTCGAGATGGAAACGATCTGCGCGAAATCAATTTCGGACGTGCTCTGGATCGGCGTGAAAGTGGCGAATTGAAAAACGAGATACGAAAAACCGAGCAGCACGAAGGTGAGCCAGATGCGTTCGTAGCGCGTGAGGCAGCGCAACCCGTCGCGCAGCGAGCGGCGGATCGGGTTGGCTAGCATTACCAGCGCGTATCCGAGCAGCAGCCCCGCCAGCGGATAGAAGCGCGATAACACCATCGCGGGCTAGCGAATGATGCCCCAGTGCGGCGCGAACGGCCAGTACACCAGCAGACCGCGCCCGACCAGATTCTCCTCCGGCACCGGCCCCCAGAAACGGCTGTCCCAGCTGTTGTAGCTGTTGTCGCCCATGGCGAAAAACGCATGCGCCGGCACCGTGAATTTCTGTGTCGGGTTCGTCATGTATTCCTGCCCCGGCGAGAGCGAGTAACCGCGATACGGCGGCTTCGCCCCCATCACGCGCCGGATGCCGAAGCGTTCCTGCAAATGCTCGGCCGCGTCGCTCGCGCCCTTCACATAGAGCAGCGGCGGATCGACGCGCAGCGTGTCGCCTGACAATCCGACGAGCCGCTTGATGTAATACGGCGGATCCTGTCCCGGTTCCGTCCGCATCACGATCGGCCCGATGTGATTCGTGCGAAAGACAAACACATCGCCACGTCTCGGCTTGATGAAGTTGTAGGAAAACTTGTCCACGAAAACCTGATCGCCAGTATCGATCCATCCCTGCGCGATGACATCGCCGCGCTGATAATGCCGGCCTTCGCGCACTTGGAAATCCTGCTGCAACGTCTCCGGCGGCGCGTAAATCAGATAATTGCCGCGATCGCAAATCACGCGCGACCAGGTGAAGAAGTATAAATATTTCTGCGACGTAATCTGGTCCACCCGCACATCGTCGCGCGCCACGACATCGATGTAATTGCGCCCGCGAATGACGAACTCCGCGATCTGCACCAGGAAGTTCGGCGATTTCTCCGCGCTCGGATGACCGATGATGCCGTTGAGCGTCGGCTGCATCGAGCCGGTCGGAATTTTAAATGGCTGGATGAAATACGAGCGCACCGCCACCGCCACCACGATCGCCACCAGCACCACCTCCACGTTCTCGCGCCAGCCGAGTTCCCAATGCGGCGCCGCCTGCCGCCCCACCAGCGCATCGAGCGCCTCCCCCTTTTCCTTAATCGCTCGCTCGTCGCGCGCCCGCACTGCCTTGTGCAAGTCCTCGATGTGCCTCTCGAAATCAACGCGCGCCGTCTCGCTCATCACATCGCGCCGGTAACGCAGCACCTTCTCCGCATGGCGAAGCAGGAGGAGCGCGTGCTTGATCGAACGAGAGCGAAACATGATGCCGCGCACGCTACGCGCTCTGCGCCTTTTGCAAAACGGCTTTTCGCTGTTTATCCCGGTCACGCGCCGCTTAGGCGGTGCTCACTCGTAGCAGCGGTTCTGTGAGCGCTTCACTACTGGAGGGATGAGCTCCGCGAATCCGCCGATCCCCCCAGCGCGCCATTTCACGTTGCCCGCAGCAGCAGCAACCCTTCAAGTCACTACCATCTCCAGAGCCCGCCTCCCGCCGAGCACCGCGGCTGAGCAGATGATGCATCGCTCCATCAAATTCGATCCGAAGCCGACGCGGCATTCCCTTTCCTTATCTTCCGCACGCCCCCTGTCGATCATAAATTGTAAAAGGCGAGACTGACCCCTAGTCCCCTCCCTATTTTTCCTCGGACCCCTATTCTTCCCACCATGATTTTCTCCCCTATTCTCGCTTCCCCTCGATCAGGGAAAGCGGACAAGATGAATATTTAGGATCGGACGCCTCCTCCGGTCGCGGGGCATGGTAAAGCTCAGATTCGTGTTGAGACATGAAGTCGAGAAGTTCGTTCGCTGTTCCGACGAACGAGTAGTCTCGCCGCGTCACCGGAGATCCCATCAGAAAGAAAACCGTTCCATCGCTCCTCTCACCCTGATCGTGCACCGGAAGGTCCGTTCCGCTAAATCTTCTGGCGATGAAATGATTCCACTTCCTGATTACATCGAGGCTACGCACTTTGATTTCTCCGTTATTGGGAACGTCAATTACGAGGCGAAAGAACCCAATCCGGGGCAAATCTGCGCCAGAACTCTCCGTTATGCAGATAAAACCATGGAAGTCATCAGGAACATGGTATTCAATGATACGTATCCAAATCTGGTAGGCGCAGAAAGTCGCGATTACCAAGAAGCTAATCCAAAAAAATTTAATCATTTCGATGGATCGCAGATCTTTCCCGAAAATATCGCTATACGAAGCTGGTATATGTCCGACAGACCGGCCCTGCCTGATTAGAACTATAATTATACACTGGAGTATTTCCAACAAAAACCTGAAACGCAGGATAGCTCGTCATCACGGCAAAACCAAAGACCGAGCCACCTTGAAGAGAATAGGGTCAGTCCTCACTGTACAATTGTCGCAGAACATTGGAGACATTACTCGCCCCACCCATCGCCAGGCGTTCCCCGATCCAGCGCAACTCCATCGCCGTTTGCTCCCGCACCCGGTGCGCGATCGCCACCTTTCGCCGGTCGCTCTTGCGCAGCTTCGCCAGCCCTCTCTCTTGTAGCCCAAATTCACGCAGCCCCTCGCGCACGATTCGCTCTGCCACTTCCAGGTCTGTCGCCGGGCTTCCCCGATAGCGCCCGCGTTTTGGCTTTGGAATTTGACCCAATCGCTCCACCAAACGCTCCAGATAATCTTCCGCCCCGTGAAACCACCCCCGCCGCAGCGGCTGATTCGACACCTCATCTCCCAGCCGTCTTTGTGCCTCTGTGCGCGCGGCAAATTCTCGCCGCACCCTCCGCGACCCTCCGCTCAAGCCATGCTCGCCCAGGAGCCGGTCGCAGCGCAACCACCCCGGTCGCCCTCGTTCCGCTTGCAGATAGCTCGGGTAACTGCTCCATTCATATGTCTTCAGCGCTTCCTCCGCCGGCACCATTCTCGCCCGCGCCGGATTCAGATGCACATAATCGCAGGCTGCGCGCAGATACTCCGGCGTACTGTCATCGATTAATATTGACTTGTAACGCCCGCCAAAAAGGTGCCCGTTCAGCCGGTGCCGCCGATTAAAGCGCATCGTGTACGCCCCCAGAAACCATTTCATTCCCGCGACCAAGTTGGCGCGCGGCGTTTCGATCACCAGGTGGAAATGATTGCTCATCAAACAATAGGCGTGCACCTGCCACCCGGTGCGCCCGCAGCAGCGCCCCAGCAGTGCGAGAAAACTCTCCCGGTCTTTGTCGTCCCAGAAGATATTCTCCCGTCGATCCCCGCGGCTAAGCAGGTGATACATCGCTCCTTCAAATTCCAAGCGCAGCTGCCGCGGCATTCCCTATCCTTATCTTCCGCACGCCTCCCTGTCGATCACAAATTGTAAAAAACGGGACTGACCCTTATTCTCGCACATCGGAGAATCGATTTCAATGAGAAACTCCTTGGCCCAAGTGCGACAGGATAACACTGGCGATCGCTCATATTGATGCAACAATGCGAGTACCGGGCCACGCGGGAGCAACGCCACCAGCGGAACGAACACCAGTCCCTCCTCGCCTCGCCATTGCTTCGAGCGCAGCATCACCGCGTCAAGGATGCGAGGGCCGGCCCAGTCGGCGACCTTTTTCGATTCTTGCCAGAATTTCTCACCGAACTGAGGCGAAGTGGCGAAGACCCTTTGCAGGTGATCAAGCTGATCAGAGGCGCTACCTGCACGTGCGCCTGTACAAATACTCAAACAAGTAATTGCAATAGCGAACCAGAGAGATGCCATGTTTTTTCTCGTGGACTCCATGATACTCATTGCGAGAGAGGGTAGTGCCGGCACACGATAGTAATAAACACATTCGGGTCAGCGTTCGCTTTTCCACACGGAAACCGATAGCCTCTCGGGCGACACCACACGTCGTACGAACCCGGGCGGGTTGTTGCAAGAGAAAAGTAACCATCCCCGTTGGTCTTGACCATCCCAAGAACTTCCGCGGGTCCGCCTTGGCCCGCCGTTCGAATCATAGTTATTCTGGATCTATCTCGTCGTGTAACGCTTACCACTACTCCAGCCATTGCTCTTCCGGTTGCCGCCTCGATCACGCGTCCGCGGATTATCGTCGCCGTGCCCGCGATGACCGGGTTATTCGCAATCACGCACGTTAGAATCGAGGCTAGAACAACAACTCGAGCGCTCATTCTCCCCTCCGAAATGCGAAATAATATCTGGCGTTACCGCCGAGACGATATTAAGAGAATAGGGGTCAGTCCTACCTTTTACAATCTCTCGCAGAGCACTGGAGGCGTTGTTTAGGCCATCCATCGTCAGGCGGTCTTTAGCCAAAAACATCCGCCCGCCGATCCCAGCAGCCGAGCAGATGATACATCGCTCTTCCAAAATTCCAAATGGAACGGCCGCAGCATTCCCTCTGTTTTAGCCTTCCGGGCCGCTTTGTCGATAAAAAATTGTAAAAGTTGGGACTGACCCCTAATCTCCCCTCTATGTTGACCCTATTCTCCCCTTTTCTCTTCCCCGACCACACCGTAGTCGGCATAGGATATCTGTATATCCCGCCACTCGGTCGCTGAACGAACGATCGACTGTCGGCTGCATCGAAGAGTCTCTATTGTCAGATGCCGATTATCAATCCAAACCACATCTGCCGCGTAGTTTCCCTCCGCAGCGAATGGTGTGTCCCACCCTCCTCCTTTGAACTTAGCATCCTGAGCGCGAATATTCACGAAGGTCCCCCACCCCTTAAACCCGCAAGTCCGCTGGTAAACTACGGCATTATATCGGCCATCCGGTGATGTAGACCCGGTAATCTCCTGCTCTTTGCAGAATCCCACCGCATCAAGAATTTGGCTACGGTGACATGCAGAGTAAGAAATCACCAAAGCCGCTGCAATGAACGTTCGCTCTAAAAGACTTGATCTCATTTGTGCATACAATCCGCATCGTAATAGGCAATACCTCGCCGACTGATTCCTCAAACTCCGTTTCACTTAATCAACTCTCCAATCTGCGCAGCGTAGGAGATGCTCGGCTCCATTGCGCCACTGGTGGACGGAGGAATGATTCGGCATAATCACGCAGCGGTTGATTTTCAGTTCCTTATGTCCGGCACAATACCGGAAGCTTTGGCAAAGAATAGCGCAGCCCGCGGCCGTAGTGAAGACCGGCATCCACCCGACGATGGTTGAAATGACGAAATGCGCGCGCTCCGCTTCTCTGACAGCGTAATGGCTCCGCATTCCGGCAAGAGATTACGCACCGCGAAACAAAGTTTCAAGGACGGGCTGCATGCACAAACAGAGTTGGGCACGAGAGGTCAAAGTCTACTGGGCGCGCGCTTGCGCGAACGGTTCGCTAGGCCGAGCCGGTGGAGCAATCCCGCATCGCGATGGCGGTCTAATTGTAGTAGCGGCTCCAAGAATCGCAGGCGGCGCGGCCTCATAGAAACGCGGCCACAACAGGGAGGCGTGCCGGCCATGAACGGCACGCCTTTTCTGTTTCCGCACAACGGGCTGGTTACCGTTTGCGTGCCAAATGCAGGCCGTCAGCGACGGGAAGCAGGACGGACTCGACGCGCGGGTCACTGGCGAGCTTGTCGTTCAAGCGATCGAGAGCGATGCCATCGGGATGAGTGAGCGGTTTCTGGAGGAGGCGGCCGTCCCAGACCATGTTGTCGAAAATGAAGAGGCCGTTTGGTTTCATCTTGGGCAGGAGTAGTTCGTAGTAGGTGTCGTAGCCGGGCTTGTCGGCGTCGATGAAGGCGAGGTCGATCGGTTGCGGCGGCTGCCAAGTTTTGAGCTTCTCCTTCGCATCGCCAAGGTGGAGTTCTATGCGATCGGCAGCTCCGTCCTTCTTCCAGTAGCGCTGGGCGATCGCGGTCCAGTCGGCGTTCAGGTCGAAGCAGAAAAGACGTCCGCCCTCGCTCAAGCCCCGTGCGACGCAGATGGAGCTGTACCCGGTGAAGGTTCCGACTTCGACGGCGCAACGCACGTTATGCAGCTTCGTCAGCATCGTCATGAGATCGCCCTGCTCCCCGCTGATGAGCATAGCGGCGATTTCGCCCAGCGCTTCCGTCTCCGCGCGCAGTTCGTCGAGTACGGGATCGACCGCATGCGAGCGATGACGCGCGACGTAGTCGTAGAGCGCGTCGTTTAACGCAACGTATTTGGGCGCGGGCTTGGGTGAATCCATCTCTACTGCGACTTGAGGACCTGGATGAACGCTTCCTGCGGAATGTTGATGCGGCCGATGCTTTTCATGCGCTTCTTTCCTTCCTTCTGTTTCTCCAGCAGCTTGCGCTTGCGGGTAATATCCCCGCCGTAGCATTTCGCGGTCACGTCTTTGCGCAGAGCCGACACGCTCTCGCGCGCGATAATCTTGCCACCGATAGCCGCTTGAATAGCGACCTGATAGAGCTGGCTCGGTATGACCTCTTTTAATTTCGCCGCCAGCTGACGACCGCGCGCTTCGGCGCGTTCGCGATGCACGATGGTCGAGAAGGCGTCGACGGGTTCGCCGTTCACCAGGATGTCGAGCTTCACCAATTTCTCCGCGCGATAGCCGGCGTGCTCGTAGTCCATCGAGCCGTAGCCGCGCGTGATTGACTTAATCTTGTCGTTGAAGTCGACGAGGATTTCGTTGAGCGGCAGTTCGCAATGCAGCATGACGCGGCGGGTATCGAGCGTCTCAGTGTGATCCATGGTGCCGCGCTTCTCCATGATGAGCTGGAGCAGGTCGCCGATGTTCTCGTTCGGGCAAAGCACATACGCTTTCACGATCGGCTCGCGAATTTCCTCGATGATGCTCGGGTCGGGCAGATGGGCCGGGTTATCGACCAGGAGTAGTTCGTTGCGCGTAGTCAGTATCTCGTAAACGACGCTCGGCGATGTGGCGATGATATCCATGTCATACTCGCGCCGGAGACGTTCCTGAATGATCTCCATGTGAAGTAGTCCGAGGAAGCCGCAGCGGAAACCGAAGCCGAGCGCGACGGAACTCTCCGGCTGGTAGACGAAGGCGGAGTCGTTGAGGCGCAGCTTCGCGATGGCGGCCTTCAAATGCTCGAAGTCGGCGGTATTGATCGGGTAGATGCCG
>JALYTV010000014.1 GCA_030854105.1 Verrucomicrobiota bacterium
GGGATAAGCGCAGACATAGTTGGTTTTAGTCGAGATGCGGATAGATGGCGCTGCCCGCTAGCCGATTCACCGCTAACGGCAATCGTGCAAAAATCCGGCGGGACCAGGAGCTCCGAGGCCGCGCAGCCACAGGCTGGGGCGCTTTCGTCCCGCCAATCCTCACGTAAGAAACAACCTTCTCTTCCGTCCCCCACGAAAGCTTGAAGCGACGCAAACCGGAATCGGCCAGATCAGTCCTACCCAAATCAAGTGTGCTGCAGTCTCTCTCATGCAGAAATTTGATGGCCTCCCAAAGGACAAGGTTGTTGCCCCGAAAACTCTGGAATTTGTGATTAGAGGCAGCGAACTTATAAACAGCGCTTTTGCCACCCATCAACAGAACAGCGCCGGCGATCGCGCGGGTTCCGATCCTGGCGATCACAATCGCACCTTGATCGGTCGCGATCATTTCCCGATGCAAGTTGATAAAAAAGGCCAGCGGCTGCGGCGGGTATCCGAGGCGGCTGCGGGTGCAAGTGTGCAGTTCAAAGAATTCGTGCAGCGCATTTACCGATTTCGTCACGTCAATCCGGAGGCCGAGTTTTGCTCCTTTGCGTATCGCTCTTTGATTCGCACTACCGAATTGGTCCCAGATAGCGCTCAGGCCAGGCGTGAGAGCCAAGGTGTGATGGAAGAAGCTTCGGCCGCTCTTGCCACTTCCCTCTGAAGCCGTGAGGCGGATTTCGCAATGCTTCCATCGTCGGCTTTGTGACAGTGTGGTGAGAACGGGAAAAATCTGATTGAGATTGCAATCGTCCCAAAGCAGTGGATCGCAAAAGTCACTAAATGGTAATGATACGCCACGGCGACCCGTGAACCGACTGCTCACTTCCATGAGCGGCAAAAGCGCCACCGTTTTTTGCTGACGATGAAACCGCAAGAACAGCGGGATGTGTCCGTACGTTTTCTTGAGCACCCGGGCCCATCCAGCAGAGTGAAACGGTGTAAACGCAGGATGCGCTTGTGCCATGTCATCCCAACGGCCTGTTTCGGTCGGGTCCAGAATCTCGACGGCGTTCTCTGCGGAAACCAGGCCGACCAAATCCTCATCCAAAGAAAAAGCACTTTTCGTAGATAATTGGCTGCCCATACGGACAAGCGACCGTTCGACAAACGGTCCGCAATCGGATCTGATTGCTAACTCCGATATAACTGGCCGACCTCGTTGCATTGATGACGTCAGACGGTGCGAGCAAAAGCGTGTTTGATGGTCGAAACAACAACGGTAATCTGCGAATCACTCAACTCAGGAAACATGGGCAACGAAATAAACTCGCGCGCCAGTTGCTCGGTGACGGGGAATGAGCCTTCGTTGTAACCCAGATTTTGGTAAGCCTTCTGTAGATGAATCGGTATCGGATAATGCACGGCACAACCGATTCCTCGCTCTTTCAGGAGTTGCATCATCTCGTCACGGTCCGTGGTCTGAATCGAGTAAATGTGATAAACATGCCGCGCGTGGCGCGACTCGGTGGGAGTGCTGATCTCTTCAACATCTGCGAAAAGAGAATTGTAGTGCGCAGCATGGGAGCGGCGCAGGAGGTTGTTTCGTTCCAAATACTGAAGCTTTACCGATAAGATCGCAGCTTGGAGCCCATCCATTCTGCAGTTCCATCCCACCAAATCGTGGTGGTACTTGGTTGACTGTCCATGGTCGCGAAGCATCCGGATCTTCTCGTAGGTCTCCTCGTTGTTGGTAACCACAGCGCCTGCCTCTCCCATCGCGCCGAGGTTCTTGCCCGGGTAAAAACTGAAGCAGCCAACGTCGCCGATGGTCCCCACTTTACGTCGCTTGTATTCGGCGCCGTGGGCCTGGGCAGCGTCCTCCACCACTAAAAGGTTATGGTCCCGTGCGATTTGGAGGATTGCGTCCATCTCTGCTGGATGCCCAAAAAGATGAACGGGGATAATGGCCTTCGTCCGAGGGGTAATGGCGGATTCGATCCGGGCGGGATCCATCGTGTAGTTTTTATCGTCAACATCAACGAACACCGGTCGCGCCCCGCAATGTGTGATCGCCTCAGCTGTCGCCATGAACGTATTCGGAACAGTGATGACTTCGTCACCACCTCCGATATCGTTTGCTAACAAGGCCAGCCAAAGCGCGTCTGTTCCGCTTCCTACACCGAGGGCGAATTCGCTCCCGCAGAACGCCGCGAATTCACGTTCGAATTGCTCGACGAAAGGACCGCCAGCAAAAGCACTCCGTTCGATTACGTCGTTCATGGCCCGCGCAAGCTCATCGCGATGCGGCGCATGATGGGCCGCAAGATCCAGAAAGGGAACGCTCATGCTGGCTGTCTGATTTTTGCGCTTGCCCTAACCCGCGCGGGATTGCCGGCAACGGTCGCATGCGCTGGAACATCTCTTGTCACGACGCTGCCGGCGCCCACGAATGCATATTCGCCAATTGTGATTCCACCGAGAAGAGTGGCACCGGAGCCAACCGAAGCACCTTTCTTGACTAACGTCCGCTGGCAGTGCCAGTCCTCTTTCGTCTGAAGTCCGCCTGACGAATTCGTCGCCCGCGGGTATCGGTCGTTAATGAAAGTCACGTTATGACCAATAAATACGCCTGTCTCAATGGTCACTCCTTCACATATGAAGGTGTGGCTAGAGATCTTGCAACGCGGCCCTATGCTGGCGCCTTTCTGAATTTCAACAAAGGCCCCGATCTTCGTGCCGTCGCCGATTTCACAGCCATACAGGTTTACGAAGGGATGGATGCGGACGTCGCGGCCAAGCTTCACATCGGCCGCCACCGCACGGTGTGATCCGCCGGTAAAAGTCATGCGTTTACCACACCTGTCTCTGTGAACTGTTCGGAGTGCGCTGCCGTGCCGTGACGCGACGGGCGCAAGCTGGGAAGCTTTACCGAGGCTCCGTCGCTCTTGAGAGAAGCCGAGGCGGCCTCCAAGATGTGGACCAACTCAAGTCCTTCCCGCCCGCTCGAACTGGGCTGGGAGCCAGTCTCAATGCACTCAAGGAAATGCTGGCAAGCTACCCTTAGCGGTTCTTCCTGATGAATGTGAGGGATGTAGCTGTCTCCGTAGTGGTACGAGTATTGGAACTGCGCAAAGGTGTCGTAGTGGGGCGGTCGCTCGACTCGAACATCATAGATCCGGATTTTCTCGTGTGTCTGCAGATCGTCATAGACAATCATGCGGTGCGACCCAACGATCGTCATTTCGCGGATCTTACGCGGTTCGAGCCAGCTGCTTTGAATGGTAGCGAAACGTCCACGCCGAAAATGGAGCGACATATTCGTCACGTCCTCGATCCCCGGGGTGATGTGCGCATTTCCCTGGCAGTTCACGGAGACCGGAAATTCGCCGAGAATGTGAAGAATGATCGAGATATCATGCGGCGCGAGATCCCAAGCGACATTGATGTCCTTTTGGAACAAACCAAGGTTGAGTCTACGGCAGTTGATGTACCTGATCTCTCCGATGTCTCCCGCCTGGACAATCTCGGCAATCCTGCGCACCGGGGCGGAGTATAAGAAGATGTGATCGACCATAAGCACGCGGGAATAACGTTCCGCCAGGTCGATTAGCTCCTCGCACTGGGCCGCGGAGGAAGCCATCGGTTTCTCGATAAAGACATGTTTACCGGCCAACAGCGCAGCTTTCGCCAATGCATAATGATGCTTTACCGGAGTTGAAACGACGACCGCGTCCAGATTGTAGCCGTTGAGCAACTGCTCGTAATCGGCCACAGTTTCGAGATCCGGATACAGCCCTTTCACATGCTTCAGACGCGATTCACTAAGATCGCATATCGCTTTGAGCTCGCAGCCGGGAAGTCCATGCAAATTACGAACAAGAACCGGTCCCCAGTAACCGCAACCAACTAACCCGATCTTGATTGGCTTATGCATGATATTAATTACGTTTAGGTTTTCTGACTGCGACCCGCTGAAGTACCTGTTGGCCTGAAGTTCGGGCAGAGCGGATCTGCAATAAATCCATTACCTGACTGATCAGCGTCGGCACCGTGCGTGCGATTATACGCAAATCGAGTGCGAGCGATGCGTTGCGTACATAAAAGAGGTCCATCTCGATCATTCCAGCGAACGTAGTTTTGTTCTTACCGTGAGTTTGCCAATACCCAGTTAGGCCCGGGAGCGTCTGGTGGCGTTTTTTCTGCCGTTCGTCATAGCGCTCGAATTCCTTAACCGTGCAGGGGCGCGGACCCACAACGCTCATATCGCCCCGCAAGACGTTGAAAATCTGCGGCAATTCATCCAGACCACTAGCGCGCAAAATCGCACCACCAGGGATTAAGCGGGAATCGCCGGCACCATCGAGTTTGGTCATCGGACGATCCGACTCAATTAATTGCTGGAAGTAATCCTCGTGAACCCTTGTGTCAGCATTCACTTTCATGGTGCGACACTTAAAGATGAAGAACGGTTCACCAAGGTACCCAACGCGATGCTGCCTGAAGAAAGCAGGCCCGGCAGATGATGTTTTAATCCACAGAATGACCAGCAAAAGGAGAGGCAACCACATGGGCAGGCTCAAAATGATAAGTGTGAGATCGAGGAAAGCCTTCCAACTCGGACGTCCAGTGGTTCCTCGATCGGCATCGAAAATCCCATGTGCCGCTGGCAGATTTACAGCCTGTTCTGCTCCATGTGAATCTATCGATTGATCAGAGGGACCGCGGTATCCATAATTATCGACTACTGATTGGTTAAAATCGCGGAGCGCAGCGAGCGCGACAAGCGATTTGGCAGAAATTTCAACCGACCCTCGGGGCGAACGACGCAACTTTCCCTTGCCAGTTCGCCGCGTAATTGACGGATCTTTTTTCATGCTACGAAAGGTCGGGAGGGAGGTATAAGAGATGGCTGCGAGATTCGTTAGTCCCCCACCATGCTGCCGCCCTTGGTCGCGGTCCCAGCCGCGGATGCGTTTGCCCACAGGTTTTTCGGCACTTGGATGCAAACTAAACGGGTTGGCGATCATAAAATATTGTAATTTCCATGACAAGATATTTCTCATATCTACTGGAGACCATGTAACCACTCCCATACAAGCATCTTACGTCTGTTATAAGGCATCACGCGATTGAAGCACACTTGCTATCTCGTGCCAGAGTTCGGCTGTGAGAACGCTAGCATTCGATTCCCGTCTGCGATCAAGAGCGCATGATTCGGTGGCCGAACTTTGCCAGCTTCGTACCGGCAGTTCACTCGCGGTTATGCCGTCACCTCCAATCGCTCGCAGGGCAAGACGGTCGATCATGTGCTCTTCGCCGATTCCGCGATTCGCGCTGCCACCAATGCGCAGCAATGCTATTTCAGCATCTCGCGCGGTCGCAGTTCATTCGTATCGTTACGCCGGATAAGGAGGCCCTGCGCGCGCATGTGACCCGCTCAGGCGACCGAGCACTCGCCGTCGAGCTCTCGCTGCCCACGCGGCGCCGATCGTTTGTTCTCGATCGACCGATCCGCGCTGCTGAAAACGGGCGACCAGCGCATCGATAAATTTTTCCTCTTCTCCGATGCCCGTGAACAAAGTGAGGTCAGCGTGTTTGGTGAAGCGGGCTTCGCCCCATCGTTGCACGGCGAGTCCACCAATGAAGCAGAAGCGCCATTGGTGTTGCTGGCAGAACTGCTGTAATTCGCCGGCAGCCTCGAGCACGCCGGTCATTTCCGGTCGCGCGCTTTCTGAAATATTTGCTGTTGCGTAACGAGGCCCGAATCGGGCGTAGCCTCGGGCAAGGAATCCGGACGCGCCGCTGAGGAAGCCGAAAGAATAACGGCATCGGCGTAAGCCGCCCTTTCGGTTTTCGCACGCAACTCCTCCCGCTCCATGCGCTCCATCTCGGGGCCAAGGCGCTTCCAGTTTTCCACCCACGCGCGCATCTGCTCCTTCTCCGAAAGCTTGGCGATCTCTTTCCAATCCACGGTAAAATTTTACCGCAACGTGCTGTGTTTGAAACGCAAATCGATGCGGAACTGTTCGCATCTATTTAGCCAGCGGCGGCATGGCGCGCCCGTAGCGGACGATCAGCCAGGGCAGCCGGCGCGCGCTCCAGAAGCGCGGAATGAAGACACGCGGCTGCGCGATGATGCGAAAGATCCAACCGACGAAGAAGCGGTCGGCCCACATCGGGATTTGCACCTGATCACCGGTGACGAAGCCAGGCGCGGCGCCGATGCAATAGAGCGCGGCGCAATACGAGAGATTGTGTTTGAGCCAACTGCCGAGTTTGTCCTGCATCCCGCCGCCGACGCAGATGATGACGTGTTTCGGCCGGCGCGCTTCGAGTAATGCGAGCAGCGCGTCGTCGCGCAGATTGCCGCCCTTGGGATAAAATGGCGCGACGTAGCAGTCGACTTCGGTGATCGGGTAGGCTGACGACCGACCGTACGCGAGCGCCTTCGCTCTGCCGGATTCGCTGGGCAATATCCAAAAGACATTTTGCGGGATGCGCGCCTCCGGCGAGGCGAGGAGTTCACGGAAGAGTTTGAGACCGGAAATGCGCGTGACCGTTTCGCCCCTGAGCAATTTCCAGAACACCACCATCCAGCCGCTATCGGCGATGGCGAGGTCGGCGTCGGCGATGGCGCGGCGATATTCCGGATCGCGTTGCAGCGCAGCGAGCGACGGCGCAGCGGGCGCCACCACCAGCCCGCCGTGCGCAGTCAGCCACGCGATCGCGTCCGCGGCGGTGCCATCGAAAAAATCGATACCGAGAATGCGCTTGGTGGGAAAATCCGCGTGCGACACGCGCGAAGTAAGCACATTTGTGCGCGGGTGAGCAGCGATTTTGCTTCTTGTTGTAAGGCAGGCATTCCTGACGGGCCGCGTTTCCTGTAGGGCGGGCATTCCTGCCTGCCACCCCTTCTCCCCGGCAAGCGGGACCGCTGGCCTACAACGAATAATGCGGCGATCTCGCCACGCGCCGAGGCGCGTGGGTAGAAACTACGTTGAGTCCCCCGCGCCACATCTAGCATGGAAATTTAGGATGACGCAAAAGGCGCCCACTGATTAAACCCAAACCGTTCTTCGCCATGCGACCATTCGAATTCCGCGTGCCAGTTGAACGGTAACCCCCCAGCATGTTTTCCCCGCCAAAATCGACGACTCCGCTCACTGCGCGCCTCCGTCGCGCCCTTGTTGTCATTCTGATTCTCTGCGCCAGCGCACTTCTTGCCCCGTACGGGATCGAATACCGTAGCGGTATCGCCGACTTCCAATTCCTTGGCGATTTGTCTAACGATTATCCCTCCACCCGTGGATTTTCTCGCGAGCGTCTCTGGCTGCTCAGCTCGAACCAGCGCGTGCTGAAGGCAGAGATGATCGCTCACATTTTCCACTCCGCGCCCCGCCTTAGGTCCCTTCATGATTGACAGCCAAAATGGAACCAATATGGTTGCCGCGTGCCTACCATCACTCTGAAGGATATTCCGCGCGATTTGCATCGGGCTCTTCGAAAACGGGCGAAGGAACATCATCGAAGCCTGAACAAGGAAGTCATTACCACATTGCGCGCCGCCACCGGGGCGGCGGCTCCCTTCGATGCGGCCGCGGCCGAGGCGGCGGCGCAACGGGCGCGGACCAGCTTCAAGCGCCCCGTGACCGCCCGCGAAATCTCGCGCTGGAAGCGCCTGGGGCGGCTATGATCGTCGTCGATACCAACGTCATCTGCTACCGCTGGATGGCCTCGCCGCATGCCGGTGCGGTCGACAAGCTCTGGCGAAAAGATTCCGACTGGATCGTCCCGCTGCTCTGGCGCTCGGAGTTTCGAAACGCGCTCGCTGGCGCCGTGCGCAAGGAGCTGATCGCGATGGAAACCGCCATCGATATTATCGATCAGGCCGAGGCGCAGTTTGCCGAGCGCGAATTCGTGGTCGCGTCGCGGGCGGTGATGGAATTAGTCGGGCAATCGCGCTGCTCGGCTTACGACTGCGAGTTTGTCGCGCTGGCGCTGGAGCAGCGCGTCCCGCTGGTAACGTTTGACGGCGATGTATTGCGTGATTTCGGCGCCATCGGTCTGAAAGTTGAAGAATTTCTCCGACGCAAGAAATCTTAAGGTCGGCCCAGCCTGTGGTTCCCTGGTCGCCTCAACGGCGACAGGGAATCTGACGGCGGCCACCCGCGGTGGGCGCCTATGACAACCGCGCGCGAACCCGGCAACCGGGTGTTCCCTGAAGGGCGGGCATTCCTGCCTGCCGAGAAAGCACATCGGCAGGATGCCGATGCCACGGCATGGCAAGCGGGAGCGCGTGCCCTACAGGTATTCCGCTCTCCGCGTTTCGCCTTCTCCATTTCCATCCCCGGTTTCCGGTTTCGGCTTCATTCCGCTCTCCGCAACGATCGAATTTCACCCTGGGAGAATCGACTTATTGACTCGCTCCCACCGCCGTGACAACCTCTTTGCTGATGAGCAGCGTTGAGGCCGCCGAACTGGTTGCGAAATTGAAACGGCTTTCGCAGTTGCGCGCGAAGAGCGTCCTCTCGCTCATCGACGATCTGACTGAGCTCGAGGCACTCGAAACTGCCGCTGATCTCAAGGCCGCGCGTGACGCCTTGGGCGAGACAGAGAAACCGCTGCCGTGGAACGAGGTCAAAGCGAGGCTGGATGCGCACTTCCGTTTTTCTCAGCCGGCAAGCTGAAAAATTCCTAGTTAGATTGAAGGACGCGGCTCTGTATGGTCGTCTGCGCGCGGCGATCGATGCGCTCGGCGAGGAGGCGCGACCGACTGGTTGCGTGAAGCTCGCGCACGCGCCCGATCTTTATCGCATCCGTGTGGGTGATTACCGAGTCGTCTATCAGGTGAAGGATACCGCACTGGTCGTGCTGGTTTTATCGATCGGACATCGCCGAGACATCTACCGTCGCTAGAGCGGGGGCGAATCTCTTCCATCTGCCTAAGAAAGAGAAGGCGGCAACAAGGTATCGGATTTGAGTAGGGCGGGCATTCCTGTCTGCCACGACGGACGCCCACGGCAACGGCGTACCAATCCGGCAAGCGGGAGCGCTTGCCCTACCCGACTGTTTCGCGTTCCGCCTGCGCTTTCTCGCGGCGTTCCCGGTTGGCGCGGAAGATGAGGGAGAGGTTTTCCGCTTCCTCCAGCCATTCCAGTTTCTCGCGAAAGGTCAGCCTGCTGTCAAGAAGACGGTCGAATTCGCGGCTCCCTTCAAAGGTGCACCATCGCCAACCGGGATGCGCGTAGAATTCTTCCTTGGTCACGATAGTCCCTCCTTCCTCAGTCTTTGTGATCGCTCCAGGTCGTCAAGATCGGCCAGGTCCTGGAGTCGTCCAGCTTCGCGTTTCATTGCCACCAGCGCATCATACCCAACGACGGGCGCGCAAAGCGCACCCAAAACCTGGAGTTGCATGGCTCTCGCAAATTCGCTCGCGAAATCGAACGGCTCGTAGATAAAGACATCCACCGGAGTTCGCTGATGTGTCTCGCTCCAAAGCTTAAGCGCAACCATCCCTTTTTCCGCGCGCTACGCTTCACGCAGGGCGGGATCGGCAAATGCTTCCGGCGTCACTGGGACGCTCATATGGTAATCGATCCCTTGCAGGGCACGGCGGCCGCGAATGATGTTCTCTCGTTCCAGTCCGATGACCAAATCGACAGCCACCGTGAGTCTCGCGCAGCCGTGAGCGTTGACCGCGAGCCCGTCGACGATGAGGTATTGGACGCCGGCGTCGTTCAAGGCGCGCACGATGGCTTCAACGCTGCGGACTTCCATGCGGGAATGGTCATAGCACGTCCAGCATCAGCGGAACAAGGCTGGCATCTCATTTTCGATTTCTGATCTCTGACTTCTGCTTTCTGATCTCCGATTTCTGACTTCTGCTTTCTGCTTTCTGCAGCCGAGAGTCGGTATCTTCCCGCGGGCGCACCCCGTGCTTTATACTGCGGGCGCACCAGATGACGAATTTGCTCCAGAAACGCGCGGCGCGGCGAAAGCGAGAGCGGCTCGAGCTCTTTGACTCGACCCGCGCGGCCTTGCGCGTTGCGCTCAGGGAGCTCGTCCCCGGCGAGCGGACCATTCTTTTCGGTTCTCTCACCCAGCGGGGAACGTTCAACGCTGCCTCGGATATCGACCTGGCGCTGGAACGGGAGCCGCGCGGGCTGACCCGAGGAGAACTGATGGTGGCACTGGGTGAGCGGCTGGAGCGGCGAGTGGACCTGGTGCTGCTGCGAGAGTGCCGTTTCGCCGCGAAGATTCGGCGCGAAGGAGAAATGTGGACGAGATAGCGCTGCAGACTTTGCGGGAGGAAATGCTGGACGATGCCCGCGTGGCCACGGGCGCGTATGCGAAAGCGCGAGATCGCTTCACCCTTGGGACAGAAGTGGGCTACGAGGCCTGCGCCCATCATCTAAGCCGGATGTTCAACGCGTTCGAACAAATGGGACTGCGAGTGGCGAAGACGTTTGAAAACAATATTGATGACGAACAGGGCTGGCACGCGGCGCTTCTCAAGCGCCTGGCCTTGTGCATCGAGGGCGTCCGTCCGGCGTTGATTCCAAAAGAAATGAGGCAGCCGCTCGCAGAGCTCAAAGCCTTCCGCCACATCGTGCACGCCTATGACCTGGAGCTCGATCCGGAGAAGCTGAAGTTGCTCCTGGGCTACGCGGAGCGCGTCGCCAGCGGCTTGCACGATGTGGTTTTGCGCTTCGTCCGGCACGTCGCGAAGGATCAGGGCTTGAGCGCGTAGGTCTCCGTGGGTAGAGCCCGCCGCAAGCGGGGCAATTGCCCTGCAAGATCCGCGCTCCGCATTCCCCCCATTCCTCCTTTCTCCTTTCCACTTTCGCATTAAATTCCTCCCCCTATGCCGTATCAAAATGTGACCCCGCCCAAGGGCGAGAAAATTTCCCGCGATCAGAAGCTGCACGTGCCGGATCATCCGGTCATTCCGTTCATCCGCGGCGACGGCACGGGACCGGATATCTGGGCGGCGAGCGAGCGGGTGTTCGATGCGGCGGTCGAAAAGACGTACCTCGGCAAAAAGAAGATCGCCTGGTTCGAAGTTTTCGCCGGGCAATCGGCCAAGGATAAATTCGACAACTGGCTGCCAGACGACACGGTCGCGGCCTTCCGCGAATATCTGGTCGGCATCAAGGGGCCGCTGACGACGCCGGTCGGCGGTGGCATCCGGTCGTTAAACGTCGCGCTCCGGCAGATGCTCGATCTCTACGTCTGCCTGCGGCCGGTGCAATATTTCAAAGGTGTCCCCTCGCCCGTGAAACATCCGGAAAAAGTGAACATGGTGATCTTCCGCGAGAACACGGAAGACATTTACGCCGGCATCGAGTACGCCGCGGGCACGCCGGAGGCGAAGAAGATTCTCGATTTTCTCGAGCGCGAATTTCCCAAGGAGTTCGCCAAGATTCGTTTCGGCACGACGAAGCAGGCGGAGGAATTCTGGGGCGCGGTCGGCGCGAAAGATTTCCCGACCGATCTGCGCGTCGGCATCGGCATCAAGCCGGTGAGTTATTCCGGCAGCATCCGGCTCATCCACAGCGCGATCAGCTACGCGATCGAGAACAAGAGCAAGAGCGTGACGCTGGTGCACAAGGGCAACATCATGAAGTTCACCGAAGGCGCGTTCCGCGATTGGGGTTACGAGCTCGCGAAATCGCACTACGGCGCGGAGGAAATCGACGGCGGGCCATGGTGCAAAATTCCCGCCGGCAAACCGGGCGCGGGCCTTGTCATCAAGGACGCGATCGCAGACATCACGCTCCAGCAGGTGCTGACGCGCCCCGAAGATTTCGACGTCATCGCGACGTTGAATCTGAACGGCGATTATTTGTCCGACGCGCTCGCGGCGCAGGTGGGCGGCATCGGCATCGCGCCCGGCGGCAACATTAATTACATCACCGGCCACGCCGTTTTCGAAGCGACCCACGGCACCGCGCCGAAATACGCGAACCAGGACAAAGTGAATCCGGGCTCGCTGATTCTCTCCGGCGAAATGATGTTCCGCTACCTGGGCTGGACAGAAGCGGCCGACTTGATCGTGAAGGGATTGAACGGCGCCATCGCGAGCAAGCGGGTAACCTATGATTTCGCTCGCCTGATGGAGGGCGCCACGGAGATCAAATGCAGCGCGTTCGGCGACAACGTCATCGCGCACATGTGAGTGCGCGACGGCAGATTTGCGAGTGGCGAGCAAGCGCTCCCGCTTGCCGCCGCCGGACGGCAGGCAGGAATGCCTGCCTACAGGGCGTCCTGATCTCCAAATTTTCCTCCTTCCTGCGTTCCCGCTTTCCTCCGCGACACTTTCAAGTTAGCTGAGAAGATGCAGTCGACCGGTAGTTCTACCTGCGCAACGAGAAGATCGGATGCGCGCTCGACATCAGTCGCACCATCACGCTGGAAGATGCGACGGCGCCGCGGCTCGGCGCGCTCATTGCACTCTACGAACGCGCGGTGGGCTTTTACGGAACGCTGGTCAACGTGAACGCGTATCACCAGCCCGGCGCCGAAGCGGGCAAGAAGGCGGCGACAGAGCTCTTGCGGTTGCAGGAAATGGTGCGCGGTGTTCTCACGGCCACGCCGCAAACGGCTGGCGAATTAGCCAGCGCGCTCAACGCCGAGCCCGAATCTGTTTTTCACATTCTCGATCATTTGAACGCGAACGATGCGCACGTGAAGCGCAAATGGAAAATCAATCCGGGCGAGGACAGATTTTTCCGCCTGTGAGCGACGCGATTTCGTGGACGGACTTCGTCCAGTTCGTCCGGCAGCTTAGCCACGATCTGCGCAATCAACTGAATGCGGCGGAACTGCAGGCGGCACTCCTGAACGAAATGGCAGGCGACGCGGAGATCACGGCGGAAACGAGGCGGATGCGCGAGATCGTTTCCAGGCTCGGCAGCACGCTGCAGCAATTGTCCTCCCAACTCGCGGATCCGAGGGCGATGCTGCTTCCGTATTCGCCGGGGATGTTCGTGACGGATTTGCAGAAGAAAATCGGCCAGCGTTTTCCGGATGCGCGCATCGCCTGGCCGGAGAACGTTTCCGAAACTGAATGCGAGATGGATCCGTCGCTGCTCCAAGAAGCGATGATCGCGCTGTTTGACAACGCGCTGCGACATAACCCGGGCAGCGACATCGCGCTCCTGGCGGAGATGCAAGGCGGCTCGGTGAGCCTGACATTGCGTGAAGGACCGGCGACGAATCTCGATCCCGAAAATTGGAAACCACTCGGCGCCATGAGCCACGGCCATTACAGCCTCGGGTTGACGCGCGTGCGCAAAATCGCCGCGGCTCTCGGGGGCACGTTCACGCAAACGATCGACTCCGGTGTTTTACTCAGCAAACTCGACCTTCCTTGTCGTCAGCCAGCACGATCATGAAAGCAGACACGCCGCCGATTCTCATCATCGACGACGAGCGCCCGATCCTGATGACGCTGCAGGCGCTGCTCGAGCGGCACGGCTACGCAGCCGAAGGCGCGGCGACCGCAACGCTGGGTTGGCGCGCGATCAAAGCGAGGAACCCGGGGCTGGTCCTGCTCGACTTGCAGCTTCCGGACGCGAACGGACTCGAAACGCTCGATCGCATCAAAGTCGAGCACCCGGAGACGCAGGTCATCATTCTCACCGCGCACGATTCGCTCAGCAACGCGATCGAGTCGATCAAGCGCGGCGCGTTCCATTTCATCAGCAAGCCCTACGCGCCGGAAGAACTTTTGAGCCTGGTCGAGAAAGCGCTCAAGACGCAATCGCTCATGCATGAGACACAGCAATTGCGTGAGAAAACGAGCGAGCTCGAGAAGCGTCTGGAAGCCGCCGAGACACGCGCGGTCCCGGTGTTCACCAGCAAACCGATGCGGCAAATGGAAGAGTTGATCAGCGCGATGGCGCCGTCCGATGCGAACGTGCTGGTGACGGGCGAAAGCGGCGTCGGCAAGGAAGTGATCGCGACGCTGATTCACAACAAGAGCCGGCGCGCGGGGAAACCGCTGGTGAAATTGAATTGCGCCGCGTTTCCGCAGACGATGATCGAGTCCGAGCTTTTCGGTTATGTGAAAGGCGCGTTCACCGGGGCGGTGAATGATTTTCCGGGGATGATCGCGGCCGCAAACGGCGGCACGCTTTTCCTCGACGAAATTTCGGATATGCCGCCGGATTTGCAGACGCGATTTCTGCGCGTGCTGCAAGAGCGCGAGTATCGTCCGCTCGGCAGCACGAAAACAGCGAAGGCGGACTTTCGCGTTATCGCCGCCACCAATCGACCGATAGCCGACGCGCTGGCGGAGAACAGGCTGCGGCCGGATTTGTATTACCGGCTGAATACTTTTCAACTGGAGGTGCCGCCGTTGCGGCAACGCCGCGAAGATATTCCCCCGCTGGTTTCGGGGTTCCTCAAGCGTTTCTCGTCGCAACTGGGAAAACCTGAGCCGACGATCGTGCCGGAAGCATTCCAGAAATTGCTGGAATACGGCTGGCCAGGCAACGTCCGCGAATTGGAAAACGCGATCGAGTATGCGGTCGTCCTGGCGCGAGACGGCGCCATCGGCGTGAAAGAACTTCCGGCCGAAATTCAATTGCCGGCCGTGTTGCAGGGCGAGCGGATGCCCGCGGCATCGCGCCGCAGCGGCGGCGTGCGTAGGCTGGAAAGCGTCGAACGCGATGCCATCGTGCAGGCTTTGGCGGAAACGCACGGCAACAAAAAGAAGGCGGCCGAGCTGCTCGGCATTCAACGACCGACGCTCTACAACAAGTTAAAGCGCTACGCGATCGAGCTGTGACGCTTGCGCGAAAATAAATCGCGCAATGTCGCGTCATCTCGAAAAAATCCTGGCGCACGCGGAGCGGCAACTGAGCAGCTCGCAGCGACCGACCGAAATTCTCCCGGTCTACCGGCGTTTCCTGAAACTGGAAGAGCATCGGCTGCGATTGCATCAAAACTCGGGCGCGGGCGGGCGCGATGTTTGCGCGCGCCGCGTCGACCTGGTGGATGTTTTGCTGCGTCACGTTTTCGCCGCCGCCAGTCAGGGTGAGAGCGATAAGATCGCGCTGCTGGCGCTGGGTGGTTACGGCCGGCGGGAATTAAATCCGGGCAGCGACGTCGACGTGATGTTTCTTCATCGCGAGAACGCTGTCTCCAAGGCGACGGAGCAAATCGTGGAGCAAGTGCTTTATCTGCTGTGGGACATCGGCTTCAAAGTGGGGCATTCGACTCGCACCATCAAAGGCGCCGTGAGCGCGGCGAATCAGGACATGCATACGAAAACGGCGCTGCTCGAAGCGCGTTTTCTCGTGGGCGATGAATCGCTCGCGGAAACGTTTCGTGCGCAATTCCGCAGTAAATGCGTGGCGGGTCATGAGCGCGAATACATCGAGCTGCGCATGCGCGACCAGGCCGCGCGCCACGCCAAGTTCGGCAACAGCGTTTACTTGCAAGAACCGAATTTGAAAAACAGTTGTGGCGGACTGCGTGATTACCAAAATCTGCTGTGGATGACGTTCTTCAAAGACGGCATGCTGACCACGAATCATCTGGTGGCGAAGGATTGGCTGAGCGAAGCCGATCGGCGTCGGCTGGAAACGGCCTACGATTTCATGCTGCGCGTGCGCACGGAATTGCACTATCTCACGCAGCGCGCGACCGATGTCCTGCACATGAATATGCAGGAGGAGCTGGCGTTGCGGCTGAAATATCCCTCGCGACCGGGCCTGCTGAGCAGCGAGGCGATGATGAAGGATGTCTTCGGGCACGCGCGCAATATTTTCCGCGTCACGGAACGGATCACCGATCAGTTTGCCAGTGGATATTCGTCGCCGAAAACGCGTTCGCTCTTTGGTTTTCTTCCGCGCGCGCAGGAATCGGAGGAGATGATCGGGTCGTTTGTGGCACGACAGCGCCGCATGGATGTTAGCCGACGCGATCTTTTTTCGCGCAGTCCGGACGAGATGATGCGCGCTTTCGAAATCGCGCAGGAACGCGATCTCGAGTTCACGCCCGAACTGGTGGATTTATTTGGCCGGCACCTCGGCCTGGTCGACAACCCCTATCGTTATGCGAGGGAACCGCGCGAAATGTTCCGAAGCATTCTTTCCCGGCGCGGCCGGGTGGGACGAACGCTGCGACTGATGCATCGCGTTGACTTTCTCGGGCAATACCTGCCGGAATTCGGACAGCTGACCTGCCTGGTGCAGCACGAATTTTTCCATCGCTACACGGCGGATGAACATACGCTGCTCTGCATTGATAAGCTGGACGCGGTGGCTTCGACGACGGACCCGAAGTTTACGCAATACCGCCGGCTGTTTGAAGCGATGCCGGACGTGTTCGTGCTCTATTTGTCGCTGCTCCTGCACGATACCGGAAAGGCATTCGGCGCGCGCCCCCACTCCGAGGCGAGCGCGGTGTTCGCGCAAAAGGTCGCCCGGCGTCTCCAGCTCGCGGCGCACGAGCGCAAGATGTTGATCCTGCTCGTCGATCACCACGTCACGCTGTCGAACATCGCGCAGCGCCGCAACATTGACGACGCGGCGACGGTTGCGGAATTCGCCGCCATCGTGCGCAGCCAGGAAAACCTCGACGCGCTCATGTTATTGACGCTGGCGGATGGACAGGGAACGAGCAATGAAGGCTGGTCCGACTGGAAGGAAGCGCTGGTGTGGCAACTTTATCGCGCCACCAGCCAGTATCTCGGCGATCGCCATGCGTTCTCGGATCGACTGCGCCACATGCGGGAAGAGCGCGAGCAAACGGTGAAAGATCAGCTTGGGGCTGATTACACGGACGAAATCGAAGCGCATTTCGAGCAGATGCCGGATCATTATTTCCGGGCGTTCGAGGCGGCGGAAATCGTGGAGCATGTGGAATTGCTGCGAGCTTTTTACAACGCGACAGCGGAAGGGATTGATCCATTGGCGCCGGTGATTCGCTGGCGCACCGTCGCCGCCGAAGGTCACAGTGTTCTCAGTGTTTGCACCTGGGATCGGCCACAATTGCTGGCGAAAATTGCCGGCTCGATCTCGGCCGTGCCATTGAATATCCTCGGGGCGGACATCTACACGCGCTCCGATCACGTCGCGCTCGATGTCTTCCGCGTTTGCGATCTGCATCAACGGCCGGTGATTGATCCGCGCGACAAGGAGGCGATCGAGACCACGCTGCGTCGCGCGCTTGCTGCTGAGCCCATCGATCTCAAGCAAACTTTGGCGGCAGCGCGAGAAAAAATCCGCCAACCAGTTTCTCACCTATCCTTTCCGACGCTAATCGTGGCGGATAACGAAACCGATCCGCTGTTTACTCTGATCGAAATACAAACACCCGACCGTATCGGTTTGCTCTTCGATTTGCTCGGATGTTTTTACCGCCAGGGGATCGACATCGGACTCGCGCGCGTCAGCACGGAGGGTGGCGCCGCCATCGACACCTTCTATCTGAACGACAGTCACTCTCGCGCCAAAATTGTGCAGCCCTCGCGGCTGGCCGAGCTGCGGGCGGAGCTTTCGCGCATTCTCACGCCCGACTAACCGCCGGTTGGCACCTGTTCGCTTCTGCTTACTGTTCCCGACCATGAACGTGCTCATTCTCGCGGCCGGATATGCGACGCGCCTCTATCCGCTTACCGAAAAGCGCGCAAAACCGTTACTCGACGTGGCGGGCAAACCGATGATCGCGTGGGTCGTCGATAACCTGCGCGATGTCCCCGATGTCGGAACCATCTACATCGTAACGAATGCGAAATTCGCCGCGGATTTTGAAAAATGGGCCGGGCAATATCGACTGTCGAATCCGCAGATCCAATTCAAGATCGTCAACGATGGTTCGACCAGCGACGCCGACAAACTCGGAGCGATCGGTGACATCAATCTCGTCCTGACGCGGGAAGAAATTAGCAATGACGATCTGCTCGTCATCGCGGGCGACAATTTGTTCAGCGAAAGCCTGGGAAATTTCGTCGCGCAAGCCCGCGGCAGCGAGGCGGCGGTCGCCGTTTATGATGTGGGCGATCTCGAGCAAATCCGGAATTACAACAATCTGCAAACGGACGAGAAAGGCATCATCACGCATTTCGAGGAGAAGCCGCAGAATCCAGCCAGCACGCTCACCGCCATCGCGCTCTATTATTACGCGGCTCCGATTCTCTCGATGTTCACTACGTATTTGGCTGCCGGAAATAATCCCGATCAGCCGGGGCGATTCATCCAATGGCTCTACCCGCGGAAACCGGTGCGGACGATCCAGGTTGCTGGCACCTGGTTCGACGTAGGAAGCAAGGAGACGCTCGAGGAAGCGAACGAACTTTTCGCGCGCTTCAAACGGTAGTAGCCATCGAGCTCTGTTGCGAAGCTGCTGTCGTGACGCCGCCCTGTCGGCGTTTGACGCCAAGGCTGGCAAAGCACGTGTCAAACGGCGACAGAGCGCCGTCACTACAACTCTGCCGCAACCCGGCTTCTTAACAGAGCCAGATAGGTCTATTTCAGCCGGCCCTCATCAAATTCGATGAGGTCGAAGTAAGTCTTGATGTCCTTGCGACCGGCCCCGCCTGCTTCTTTCAGGAATTGAGTAAAACGCGCGCGCTTGATTGCGGTGTCGGGGTGACGATGAATCATCTCGTTATTCCAATGCTCGACGGCGTCGCTGGCATGCTGCGTCGCGTGAGCCTCGACCCATTCCAGAACGCGGGCGTCATCGTCGAATTTATTCGCGACCTCTTCGAATTCGTCCGGGTCTAGCTTGAGGAAGGCGAGCAGATGCTTGTCAAAGCCGACCGTCTTGTAGTTGTAGCCGTTGAGAAGTCCTTTGCGATGCAACCGCGCTTTGTCGATCAAGCGTGGCAAATGGACATAGCCCCCCAGCTTTTCGTAGGGACTGCGCGGACGCAGCTTGGACATCGACTAAATCGCCGGCAATGCCTGCGCGAGAGATAGTGCCGGCTCCGCCGAGACAGGCGCAATCTCAGCCGGGAGCAATTCCGCCTGGAGCAATTCGCCTTTGCCAATCACCAGCTGGCCGGAGAAAACGCCGCCTCGCTCCACACTGATCGCTTTCGCCGCCACCGCGCCATCGAGCGAACCATGTTTACGAACCAACACGGCCCCGGCTGCCGTGACGTCGCCCGTGACGCGACCGCGAATCTCAATCTTGCCGACGGTTACACGCCGGAAAAACTGGACGTCGGCGCGCTTCTCGATGATCACTTCATTCGCCACCAGGCGGCCGGGAATCTTACCCTGCACATCGATCACGACCGTCTCCGCGCATTGGAGATTCCCACGTAATTTTCCTTCGATGACTGCCTTGCGACAACGCACGGTGCTGCTGCTGAGATCCCCTTTGGCCGTGACGTGCACTTCGCCGTGAGTGCGAATCGTTCGGCTAAAGCTGCTCGTGACTTTGTAATCGCGCAGGTCAATATGGGCGCTGCAAGCGGGACAAATGGTCGACGTGGCCGCGCCACTCACCTCCTGCTTCCGTTTACACTCGAAGCATTCGATGGTTGAACTGCGATTCGATTTGAAGAAACCGTCGAACTTGTGCAGCAGATTCGACGCTTCCGCCGCAATACTGCTATCAAGTCTCGGCCTCGACGCTACGACCGCTCCCGGTGCCTTGCCGACTGCGGGCGAATAATGCGACCCGCACTGCCGGCACATCGTGCTCTTCGCCGCCGCATACTCCTGCTGCTTAAAGCCGCAGTGCGGACAATCCACACTGACTTTAACAGGAGACGATTTGGCCACGATTTGCCAACCTGCTAGAGCTTAATTTATGCCCGCGCGCCGAATGCTGCCGTCTTCACCGGCTCGTCATGACGAGCCGTTTCCGGACGGGGACTCTGCGCCTTGCCGCTGTTATTGCTTGCGCTAAGGCCGGAGGCCGTGCTCGTCACTTCGGATTTACCGATGAACGTCGCACCTTCCTCGATCACGAGACGGGCCGCTTTCAGATCCCCCTGCAAGGTGCAGCGCGATTTCAGCTCGCAACGTTCACCCACGGTGATGTTGCCCTGAACTTTGCCGTAGACGGTGATCGATTTGGTTTTGATCTCGCCGCGAATGTCGGCGTTCTCGCCGATGGTGAGGACACCATCCGAGTTGATTTCACCTTCGACTTTGCCGTCAATCAGAAGCTCTTTCTGAAATTTGATGGATCCTTTGATTTCGACGTCGCTGGAGAGGACGTCCTTACCGCTATGTTCTGCCATATATTTGGGTTGATCGGTTAACATGGATGAGGTTCTTGTTTCTTCTCGGTAGGCGTTGCTTTCCCCGGTGCCCGCGTTAAGCGATCCTTCGCCGATCGACGACATGGGCTTTTGCGGGATGAATTTTTTCAGCACGCCCTCAGTATTGTGACGCGCGAATACCCTGTCAATAACTTCCCGATGGAAAACGCAGGTTTTCTTCAGGAAATTTTACCCGATAAAGCTTGGCGTGGGCTTTTTGCTCTAAAAGTTCCAAAAAACCTGGCGCAAAACTTGGCCGTTCGTCCAGTAAAAAACAAAGCGCGCCGGCCGACGCCGGTCGACCGAGAATCGTGGTCGAGTTGGCGGCGACATTTTGGGCATCGCCGGCGATCACCCACTCGATGCGATTGGCGCGGAGAAACGCGGCGGCTTCGGTCGCATTCATTGCCGTGAAGAACCGCGCGCTGGCGACGATGCCCTGGATTCCTTCGTGCGAACTGCCCGCGATTCCATTTTGACGCGACCAGTAGGCAATCGCCGGTGATTCCCATTACGGCGCGACGAAACCGGCGCGCTCGTCCCCGCGCATGGCGAGCGCGCACGCGCGGAAATCCTGCCCCGCGCTGATTGCATCCAGGCGCTGTTCTTGCTCGTTCTCATTCGGCCACAACGTCCGATCCCAAAATTGAGCGACCGGAAACAGCGCCGCGGCCAGAACAACGCTGGCGAGGATGCGACGGCGGAGAATTTCGAGCGTGGCCGGCGCGAGCAAACAAAAGCTCAGCGCGAAGAAATAGCCCCAGCGCACCTGCCACACCGTGAGCGCCAGCGTGATGACAAACAGCGCGAGCAGAAATGCCGGTCCACGCCGTTTCCAAAACAGTAACGGCGCGAGCAACAGCAATCCGCTGCACCATTGCCACCAGAGCGCGCTGTCGAACGGCAAATGGCGGAGTTCGCCGATGGTGCCCGCCCAGTTCGCCAGCTCCGGCGCGTTGGGCCACGACGGCCATCGTCGCTCGATCGCAATCGCCGCCAGCAGCAGCGCGAAAAAAATAATACCGCCAACGCGCTGCCAGTGTCCGGGAAACGTAGCGCGCCGCGCCCAGCGAAAAAATAAAATGACCGCGAGCAGAATGACGGGCTCGTAAAACGAAACCCAAAGCGCCAGCGCCCAGACGACCGCGGCCACGACGTTCCAGGCGCGCGACCATTGTCGCGCGAGCGAAATTTCCGCGCAGATTCCGATCATAGCCAGCACGATCAGCAGCGCTTGGTGATCGGGGCGGCCGAGCGCGGTGCCGTGGGCGAGAATCGGGCTTGCCGCGTAAAGCAAAAGCGCAGCCCAGCGAAAGCGCACCCGCATTTTCCGCAGCCACCAAAAGAGAAAAATGCCGCCCGCTAACGCGAGCAGCGGAGAGACCAAAGCGCCAGCCAAATCGAGCGCGTGGCTGGAGAAAGGCGAGAGCGCGGCGGCCAGCGCGACGATGAGATAATCGAACAGCGCCGTGGTGTGCGGTACGGTGCCGCGCGGGTAATTTTCGAAATCGTGCCGTCTCACGATCGTGCCCGGATGTTCGTAGCAGATGCGCGCACGCGACATTCGCGCATAACAATCGGCATCGACGAAATAAATTTCGCCGCCCGCGAAAACTTGCGGCGCGTTGGCGCAGCGTGTGCCGACAATCAATGCGACAAACAGCACGATCTCAAGAGCAGTGAGAGCAAGTCGTCCGAATCGGCGCATGCGACGGAGACTCGCAAATCGGAATTCGAAAATCGAAAATCGAAAACTGGGCCCACCAGGATTCGAACCTGGGACCAAGGGATTATGAGTCCCCTGCTCTAACCGCTGAGCTATAGGCCCGTCTTTATAGGTAAAACTGATCGCTTAAGTTGGAATTCTGTTGCCAGTCCACGGTTTTCTTCTACGGTAGCGCTATGCACACCCTGGAAAAGGTGAAAACTTGGCAGAAAACGCGCCTGCAAAATCTCATTCGCCATAAGTCGGGTGTGTATTATGCCAGAGCCTTCGCGAACGGAAAAGAGATTTGGAAGTCCCTGCGCACGTCTCATTTCAGCGTCGCGAAAGTGAAACTCGCAGACTTTCTCAGGGAACAGCGCGAAAGGCGATCGGCCGCGGAATCCGCGAGAGATGGCAAAATGACCTTCGCTGACGCCCTGGCGGTGCACACACAGAAGATCCGCGACAACGTTAGCGCACGACGAACCAAAGAGACGACACGGCATTATTGGGCCCAGATATTTGCGGCCCTGCGGAAAAGCTGGCCGGACCTTTGGGATCGACAGGTTAAACGCATATCGGCACCTGAATGCCAAGCGTGGGCCAGCAAATTTGCGCGCGTCGCCTCAGCCAATCGATTTAACAACACCGTCGCGGGTCTACGGCACGTTTTTGAAATTGCGCTTGATTCCGCGGTTATCTATTCGAACCCGGCCGCAAAAATCGAGCGCATGCCCATACGACAGCGGCGGCTCACGCTGCCGAGTGCCTCGCAATTTTTAGCGTTGGTGGAGTCCATACGCAGCGCCGGCGGGTGGTGTTCACGAGATTGCGGCGATTTCGTGGAAGGCTTAGCCGTTACTGGAATCCGGAAGCGTGATGCAAGCGAGCTGGAATGGCGGGACCTAGATTTTGCCGCGGGCGAGATAGTCGTGCGGGGCGACCCCGAAACGGCCACGAAAAACTGGACAGTGTATCGAGTGCCCATGATCGATCTCGCGCGGCGGCTCTTCGAGCGGATGCGTTCGGAGCGATTAGAGGAATCCCCAACGGAAAAGGTTTTCCGGGTTCAAGAGGCACAAAAAGCGATCGACTCGGCCTGCAGGAAGCTGGGAATCGAGCGAATCACTCATCACGATATGCGGCATCTTTTCGCGACCGTTTGTATCGAAAGCGGGGTTGATATTCCGACTGTCTCGCGCTGGCTCAATCACAAAGACGGAGGCGTGTTGGCAATGAAGACCTATGGGCATCTCCGTAACGAGCACAGCATCGCACAGGCAAAACGAGTCACATTCGACTCAACCGGGTAATGCGGCCGCAATGGGCCGAGTCGCTTTCCTGCGAAAAGGCGATCCCCTGCAATAGCGTGGTGATTCCGATGTAGGCGTTGGATCTCCTCCAGTAGGTCACCATACGACTAGTCACGGGGAAAATTTTAGACGGACATGTCCGTCGCGGGCGTGCCGGCTCGCTGCCGCGACGGCCGGTAGTGGATGACGGAGCAAATTCTTCTCGGATTATGGCGACCCAGCCCAAATCGCCCTCGGCGAGCCATGCTCGGGCCTCGCTTACCGGAACACGATGCTGATTCGCGAGTTTTTTTGCCAAGGCTTCGCTTTCGCGCGGCGTGGAGTTTTGGCGCTTTGCCCGTTCGCTAGATCGAAGACGCAGAGCATCGGCGCACGCAGTAAAAAGCAGTCCCGGCGGATGATGCTTCTTCGCAAAATAGGCGCACAGCTTCCGCGACAGGCTTGTCGTTGGGTGATTGCCCTTCCAGTCGACTCGGCTTCCGTCCCTGTCCGAGAGTTTTTGGGCGCACGTTAGGCGGGCAACTAGGTCTGCGGCACGCCTAAACCCGTTCGCGTGAAATTCGCGGCGCCCAAGAGACGAATCGCATGGATTGCCCGCGGCCCCTCTGCGGGCGCGCCTCCATTTTGTTGTCCGGTGAGCGATGTTGCAAATGTAGGAGTTTTTCTAAAGTTATGCAAACATTCATCGAGCCCGAAAAACGTAGGCAACGCTCGCAACGCAAGAAATCCATACCGACCAACGAGCGGCTGGCCTTTTCTCCGGCCGAATTTGCCAGCCTCTTTGGGAAGCAAACTGTCTGGGGCTATCGCCAAATCTACAATGGCAACGTGAAAGTGATCACTACGCTCGGAAGGCGCCTCATCCCACGATCTGAGGTCGACCGCATTCTCGCCGAGGCGAAGCAATTCACGGGCGAAACGAACTAAAGAAAACGGCGCCCAAGCCCACTAAGCCGGCGCCGTTTCAGGAAATGAATCCCCAGACAAAAAGGCGGCGCGAGTCAACACCCATCACGCTATGACGCCGACGAACGGCTATGTGATGATCCCGCGAGGAGCGGATGTGCACGAACTCCTGAAAGATCCATTAGCCTTCGCGCTGCTCGCGCAGATCGCTATGCGGGCGCGCTGGCGCAGCGCATTCAGCGTCCACGATCTAGAATTAGGCGAGGCGGAAACCGGCGACTTTGAATCGCTCGGGATGACGCGCGCAGAATACCGAACCCGACCTTTTCGCTTGGAAAAATGGAAACAAATCACCACCCGAGCGACCAACAAAGGAACAATCGCCAAAGTGATTTCTCCCTCGTGTTCGACATCAACCTGGAGGAGCCCGGCCATGAAAATAGCCAACGAGCTCGCACGCCGAAAACCATCGAAAGAGAACCAGAACGCCATCAAGTATCCGGCCAGCGACCACTAACTAATAAGGAAAGAACGAAAAAGGATTCCTCCTCATCATCATCATCATCGCCTGCCGTAGCCGAAGAGTCCGCCGAAGAGCTCACCGAGAGGATGCAGGCCGAACATCCGCTTCTCAATGCTCGGGATGAGCATGAGCTTTTTCTGAAACAGGCGGACACGCGAGATTTCAAGCCAACGGCGAAAGGTTTTGAAAAATACATGAAACTGGCGCGACCAAAACTAGGACGGCTGAAAAAAAAGACGGTCCTGGCAACCAGCGTGCCCGGGCCAGAACCATGCGACGAATCGGCAAGGGCTGAGAAGGTCGAGAAGTTCAGAATGGCGAACCGCAAGATACTCCCAGCAATGCCGGCATAATGAAGATCGAACTTCCACCGTCAACCGCGGCCAAGTTACGCCCCGTATTGGTCAAGTGCGCCGACGGCAATGCGACACCGAACATCCTCGCCGGTCAGGTCCGCGCCGGCTTCTGGGATGAAGGCACCGACAAGACGTTCCTCATCGTGCGACCGATCACGGCCGCGACCGCGCTGAAGATGCGCAAACTAATCGAGAAGGAACAATCCCATGAGCCGTGAAGACATTCAGGCGCTAGTGGAGTCCGCCCGCGATCGCGCCGAAGCGATACAGGAAGAATCCGTCGCTTGCTTCAACGCCGCTCGCCAGGCCGGCGCCATGCTGCTGGAAATCAAACAGCAAGGCAGCACGCGATACAGCGAAGTGCTGAAGGAACTCGACCTCGACAAGCATCATCTGCGCGTGATCCTCAGCGCCGCGCGTAGGCACGGTAACGATGTGAGCCTTGATTCGCTCTACTCAGCCAAGGGCGTAGGCAATACCATCGCGCGGCTGATGACGCCGCCTTGGGAAAGGAAGAAAACGAATGGAACCTAACCTCTGGGAAGTGCGACCGCGTCTCGCTCACGATGGCTACACTCTCACCGGGCCAACGTTGCCACACGCGCTCTGGTATCGCGACGAGGAACACGCACGGGAGCACGCGCGATCACGCGGCGCCGATAAGCTTGGCCGATTGGTCTGTTACAATCTGGGCGGTGAGGTATCGCATGAGGAAACGTGGACAGGCCGCCTATGAACCACCCGAAGCAATCCTCATTCTGCTTCGCGCGCGCCGGGCCAGGCGACTCATCGCCGCGCCGGTTTTCGATAGGTTCTTCCCGGCAGAGCCGTCCCACAGGTTACAACGATCGCGTAGATTTTGCAGGCATGGGATGTTTTGAAATTGTGAAGAATGCCCATGCCATCTTTCACGGGTCCCTCCTGCCAAAGCAACCCCGCAGATTCCAACGGCCGGCGATCTATTCTAGATGAAACGTCACCATAGACGCAACAACAAGTCGGCGCCTCACCGCTGCCGCTGAAGTCGCCGAGAATTTGAAACCGCGCGGTTTCAAACTGCCCACGGAATTTCAGGCGCGACCACTCGCCAAGCTACAGGTTGACACGTCTCGCCATGCAGAATGGCGAACCGTTCAGACGATTGCAGTAGCGAGCCGATCAGGTTGCTGAGCAGCAGCGCGCTTGCGTTCCGATTATCTCGCGAAAGACGGCGATAAGCGTGAGCGACCGGCCTATGCCAGCAATCTTTCCGCCACGCCCGCCCGCGGCTGCTTCTTCGCCAGCGGCCATGGGATATTTGCCAGCCACAAAAGGCTGAGCTACTAAAGTCAGACGTAGCCTACTACCAGCGCATCGGCGAGATGGCGAAACTACAGGCCGAGTCTGGCATCCAAGACCCGGCGGCCCTGCGAGCGATCACGGCCGGCCACGATACCGAGATCGCCGCCATCAAGAAGAAGCTGGAAATGGCGGACCAGGACTTAACCCTGCAAGATCGCATTTTGGATTTGCAGGATAGTTCGCTCACCAAAGACAAGCAATCGGTTGTGGCCATTCGCGAGAAGATCGAGCTGTTAAAGAGTCAGCAGCAAAGCGGCAACCTCACCGAGCAACAATTCCACGCCAAAGGCGTTGAGATTCACGGCCTGGAGAACGACCAGCTTGAGCGCGAGTTTAACGAAACGCTCAAACCGGCCCGGCAACGCGCGCAAGAAACGCAGCGGCAGGCGCGTTTCCGTGCCTTTGTCGCTAACAGGGCGCGCACGGGCGGACTCGTGCGGCGCATTTTGGCATGAATGGCGAATTACTCGGCGGATTCGACCCGATCATGGCGTCCAGCGTTTCCATATCGCAAGGCTCGCGTTCCTCGGGAACCCTGGACGGCGGCCTGCAATCGGCCGGGCTCATCACCCACGGGCTCGATGAGCTCGGCAAAAAGATGGACAAATACTGGGGAGACAACTAGGTCCGCGTTCCGAGCGCGGATTTCGCGCGCGGCAACCCTAGGCGGGCCTCCTCTGATTTGATAAACTCCGCGCAAATCGCGTCGTTCGCGTTCTGCAGACTTCGCGTGCCCATTATCTTGGCGCACAGCTTCAGCCTGGAAAGGTCCCGGCCGCTAATGCGAAAATACGATTCGCCCTTTTTGATTCGGCCCATTTGCCGCCGTGCAATTTTGTAGACGATCATTTCGACACCCCGCACGCGATCTCGCTGTCCTCGCGCACGATTCGGTTCATCGCCTTTTCAATATCAGGCTCTCCCATTGCGGCGGCGCATGTTTCCAGATCCCGCAGGTCTTTCCCGCTGAACGTGGCAACGAGTCGGCCGGTCTTTTTTTCGATGTGTGTTTTAATCATGTTAGCGGCGATACCAACCGATCGCGTGACTCGTCAAAACAATTCGTAATGAGGGAGTTGTGACTAAGTTGTGACTTGAGTTTGGCGGTCGCACGCGTCCACGAATGGAAAAAGCGTGCTCGAAGATGCAAGGCGGAAACCTGCGAACAGGAAAAAAGGGTTGCTTCATGCCCGCTTCTATCGCGGCCGAAATGGCGATCGGGCAAGTCTTTTCTTGCTGGATAATTTTGGAACTTTCATAGGTGAAATCCTATGTTTTTAGCCTAAAAAAGCGCGCGGGTATCGTTCCCGCCCTCGCACAAAAAAAGTTCAGAAAAGCCCGTATTTTGCGCGAGCCTCGCAAGGACTCACCCCCTTGTCGGCAGTGAAAAAAGTTGCGATTTATCGCACAAACGCCGCTCTCTGGTAAGGGGCTACGGGACTAAACCCCGCGCCCGCATTGAAAAAAAGTTGCTGTTCAGCGACGTATTAACACATCTTCCCGCATGCCGTGGAAAGAATGGAGGAACTTCTTACCGGACGGCTTTGAACTCTATGTTGAGCGCGAAAGCAAAAACGGACGTTTGCTCACTTTCGTTGTCGTATTGCTCTGTAACGGGACAGACATTGCGCGATATGATAACGCGCACGACGCACCACATCTTGACAGAATGGGCAGGAAAAATGCTAAATTGATAAATAAGGTTTGGTATGAGAACCTTTCAAACGAAGAGGCCTTCAGACATGCAATCGTTGATTTCTCGGAAAACTACACAGAGCATTTCGCCTTCTATTGCAATCACTGAAGACGTGACCAGCGACGAGTTTATGATCGCGCGCGGCTTTCATCGCTTGAGCGAGGAGGAAGCCGCGCCTTACGCCCGATTGGCTCATTGCGCTGCGAAGACTACGCCTCAAGGACTGTTCCGGAAGCTGGTCCACGGCTTAATTCGCTGACCGTTTCTACGGTCATTTTCTACGGTCGGGCGTTTTTATTGAGCATTGCTGAGCAAAAGAACTCGGGCGAATGCAAGCCCGCTGGGCCGATTCTCCCTCTATCGGGCCATTCTGCGCAAGACGTCGCAAGCTCAAGCAAATCCATACTCTTCAATTATGAGTCCCCTGCTCTAACCGCTGAGCTATAGGCCCGCGTCGACCTGGAATAAAACACAGCGCCGTCGCAGTGACCAATTCCGAAAGCAGGCGAGCGGGATGAACGCGCTGTCTATGAACCCGCCGTCGCGCGAAAACGAACGCGACGCGCAACGTTTCACGCCGACACGATCGTTCCCGTCACTTCCCCGAAGCCAACGCGATAACCGTCGCCCTGCGCCCAGCCGGAAATGCTGAGCGTGTCGCCATCTTCGAGCCATTTGCGCGTTTCGCCGCCGGGCAACGCCAGCGGATTGGCGCCGCGCCAGGTGAGCTCCAGCATGCAGCCGCGCGCGTCCTCCGCCGGTCCGCTGATGGTGCCGCTCGCGAGCAGGTCGCCCGTTTGCAAATTGCAGCCGTTCACGGTGTGATGCGCCACCTGTTGCGCGATGCTCCAGTACAAATTCTGAAAATTACTGCGCGTGATGACATGCGGCTCACGCATTTTTTTTGTCTGCAAGCGCGCTTCCAATTGAATGTCGAAGGTCGCGTCGCTCTCGCGTTTCAAATAGGCTAGCGGCTCCGGCTGCTGCGCCGGCAGCGGCTTCCGAAAAGGCTCAAGCGCATCGAGCATCACCACCCACGGCGAAATGCTCGTGCAAAAATTCTTCGCCAGAAACGGGCCGAGCGGCTGGTATTCCCACGTCTGAATGTCGCGCGCGCTCCAATCGTTCATCAGGACAAGCCCGAAGATGTGATCCTCCGCGCGCGCGATCGGAATCGCGCCGCCCATCGGATTTCCCGGCCCGATGAAGAACGCCGTCTCCAGTTCAAAATCGAACGCCTTCGTCGGGCCGAACACCGGCGCGTTCGCATCCGGCGGCTTGGTTTGCCCGCACGGGCGTCGCACTTCCGCGCCGCTCGCCACGATCGAGCTCGCGCGACCGTGATACGCCACCGGCAGCCATTTCCAATTCGGCATCAGCGCGTTTTCCGGTCCGCGCAACATGGTGCCGACGTTGTGCGCATGATGATACGACGAATAAAAATCGGTGTAATCGCCGATGCGCGCCGGCAGCAGCATGGTCACGTCACGTTGCGCGAACAAGGCGCGCGCGCGCAATTCCGCGTCGTCGCGCAAGGTGATCGTGTCGGCTGAGAGCAAATTCTGCAAAATCGCGCGCGTCTTTTCCCAAACCGGGCGCCCGAGCGCCATGAACGCGTTGAGCGAATCATTCGCGAAAACGGGCGGCGCCATCGCGTCGCGGAAACGTCCGACGGCTTCGAGTGCCGCAAGATCCAGCACTTGCTCGCCGATGGCGACACCGACCCGCGCGGCTTCGTCGCGCGGCTTGAAAACACCAAACGGCAAATTTTGAATGGGAAAATGCGAGTCCGCGGCGACTTCGATAAATGATTTCATAAAAGATGGAGCGCGCGTAAATCTGCGCGCGGTTCGTCGAAACTGCAGCTGCCGAACGAAGTCACGAACGCGCGCTGCTTTTGAATGTTAGCGATCTCAAATTCGCGCCAGCGAAAAATGTCGCCGTCGATCACAAACGACGCGCTCTCCTCGTCGTCGAGCATCGCCGTCGTCTGCGCGACATCCCATTGCCATTCGCGCGCCAGCACGCCGGCGCCGAGTACGTTAAGAAAGCCGTGCATTTTGGTTTTCACTTCCTCGCGAAACAGGCGCACCGGATGATGCAAGCCCGCGGTAAATTTGATCGGCACATTCGTGCTCGCGCATGCGACCAGCGCGGTCGCGATTTGCGCTGAAGTCGGGAACGCCTCGGGGGTGACTCCGCCCGTGCGCAGCTTGTAACCTGACGCCGCGTCATTTGTCTGCGCCAGCAACGCGATGGTGCGCTCGCTGTCGGCCGGTGTTGTTTCCCAAAATGCCGGCACGTCGCCAAGAATTTCGCGCGCGCCACGCAACGACTGCTCGCTGAAATCTCCCGGGAGCGGCATTTCCAGCTGCGCGATTTGCGCGCCCTCCAAATCCGCTGGCCGCATTTTCTCAAGCTCGGCGAGGAATTCCGCTTCCGTTTTCGTCTTCGGTCCCAGCGCCGAGACGCGCAGCGGATGTTCGTCGTCGAAATCGGCGAAGAAGCGGCGCGCTTCCGCGAATTTCGCGACCGGCAATACGAACGACGAGAGCATCCACGCATCGTCCGTGCGCACATCGCGCGCGTAATTTTTCATCGCCGCGTCGAGCGACAAAGACGCCGGCGGAAACAACCCGGCGTAATCGATCGCGCCGCTCAGCAACGCGCGCAGTGCGGAACTCATGCGCTCACTCAACCCCGCGGCATTCACGGGCGCAAGTCGCCCCGTCGTCATCCGACGCGCTCATGTTTTCTTACTCGCGAGCCAGGCGTTGATCTGCTGCTCGAGGATTTCCAGCGGCAGCGCGCCGTTTTTCAAAACCTCGTCGTGGAATTCGCGCTGATCGAATTTATCGCCGAGCTGATCCTGCGCGCGCTTGCGCAACTCCTGAATCTTAAGCATCCCGATCTTGTAGGCGCACGCCTGCCCTGGATTCACGATGTAACGCTCGACCTCGGCTTTCACATCCTTCTCGCCCATGCCGGTTTTGTCGCGCATGTAAACGATCGCCTGCTCGCGCGTCCAGCGTTTCGCGTGCATACCGGTATCGACGACCAATCGCACCGCGCGAAATAATTCATCGCGCAGCCGGCCGAGATCGCCGAATTGATCGCCTTCGTACCAGCCCGCCTGTTTCGCCAGCCACTCCGCATACAGCGCCCAGCCTTCGGCGTAAGCGGTGAACGGAATCTGTTTCCGGAATTGCGGCACGCCGGTGAGTTCCTGCGCGATCGAAATTTGCCAGTGATGGCCGGGCACGCCTTCGTGATACGCCAGCGTCGGCATGCTCCACTTCGGCACCTCGGTCATGTCGCGCAGGTTCGCGAAAAAAATACCCGGACGCGTGCCATCCATTGCGCCGGGTTGGTAGTAAGCGCCGGGCGCGGTCGCTTCCTTGAACTCCGGCACGCGGCGCACTTCGCATTTCGCTTTGGGAATAATGCCAAACAATTTCTTCGAACGCTCCGTCGCGGTGTCGATCAAACGCGTGTATTCCGCGATCGCATCCGCGCGGCCTTTGTCGTCGTTCGGAAATTGAAAACGCGGATCCTTCGCCAGCGCGTCCATCGCGGCGCCGATCGGCTGGCCAGCGTAGCCATTGGCATCGAGCAGCGGGCGCATCTCGCCTTCGATGCGCGTCACTTCGCGCAAGCCGAGCGCATGCACCTGGTCCGGCGGCATCGTGGTCGTGGTATTTTCGCGCAAACAATAAGCGTAGTAGGCGTCGCCATCCGGCAATTTCCAAACGCCGTCGTCCGTCGTTGTCTTCGGCAGCACGCCCTGGAAGTAGGCGATCAATTTCTGATACGCCGGATAAACATCGCGCGTGATCGCCGCCTCCACTTTCGCCTGCCAGTCGGCGCGATCCTGCGCGCTCAGTTTGCTAATTTTGCCAGCGCGCTCCTTGAACGAGGTCGCGAGAATATTCTCCGCCACCGGCTTGGCGATGAAGTCGCTCATCTCCTTCAGCGTTTCGTCGACCACGAAACGCGGCGGCAGAATTTTCTTCTCCTCGCGAATCTTTAGCCCTTCGAGCAGTTGATCGAATTTCTTCGGCAGCGCCTGCAAACGCATCACGTAATACTCGCAATCCTGCGCGCTCAGCAGCCGATGCGTGTTCGCCATGAACGACGGAAATTCGCTCTGCACACCGAAGAGCTGGTTGACCGGATAGTCGTGCCATTGCCAGCGCTCGCCTTCGACCCCGCGCTCGAGAAACCAGGCCAGCACCTGCGTCGAAAGTTTTTGCGAGGCCGATTGTTTATCGAGCGGATACTCCCGCAACTGCGCCAGATCCTTTTTCATCAGCTCGAAGGTGGCCTGCTGATGCGCCGGCGAAATGTCGCTGAGTTTTCCGTTGTGACTGGTGACGCCGAATTGCTCGACCAAGCCGAGCATCGAGAGCAATTCCGGCTCTCGAAAAATGAACTGCGCGAATACTTTTTCGTAGAAAACATTCAGGCTCCACGGCCGGAACCAGATGACATTGACGACGAAAACGCCGAGGACGACGACGACCAGGGTCGCGAGCGCGCCGAGCCATTTGAAGAAACGTCTCATGAATGGATTGACTGCCTGGCGACTCGGCGCCCCCGCGAGAATTTATCTGCCGATCAAAATTAAAACGCCCGCGATGAGCGCGAGGACGCCGAGAAGCAGGACCGGAATTGCGATGGTAAACGCCGTCGCGATCCCGTAAACGATGAGAAAAATAGCCAGCACGATCATACCGATGTTTTTGTTCATGCGCGCAGTTCTAGACGGACGCGCGACCGTTTAACAGCGCGATCTTCGGTTGTGCGCGCGCCGGAAGTTCGGCAACCTCACCGCATGGAGCACGATTACGTTCTCGGCACCCACGATGAAGAATTGGCGCGGCTCGGCCTGCAGCATCGCGTCTGGCGAGCAAGCGTGCTCGAATGCTGGCGCCACGCCGGCATCACCGTCGGCAGTCGCGTGCTCGATGTCGGTGCCGGTCCGGGCTACGCCACCGCCGATCTCGCGGAAATGGTCGGCGCGAGCGGTCGCGTCGTCGCGCTGGAGCGCTCGGAAAAATTTCTCGACTTCGGGCGAGCGCATTGTCGCCCGTTTCCGCAGGTCGAATTCCGGCAGACCGATGTCATGCTCGATGATTTTCCGACCGAAGGATTTGATTTTAGTTGGGCGCGTTGGATCGCCTGTTTCGTTTCGGATCCGGCGCGGCTCATTCGTAAAATAGCCGACGCGCTCTCACCCGGCGGCATCGCTGTTTTTCATGAATACGCCGCGTATCAAACGTGGCGCTACCTGCCGGCGCGTCCGTATCAAACGCAATTTCTGGACAAGGTGATGGAAAGCTGGCGCGCGGAGGGCGGCGAGCCGGACATCGCGCTGGCGCTGCCGCAATTGTTGCACGTCTGCGGCATGAGCGTCCGCTCGGCCACGCCGCACATTTTTTGCGTGCGCCCGAACGACTACGCCTGGCAATGGCCGAAGGAATTCCTCGCCACGCATCCCGCGCGCTTGCGCGAGCTGGGAATGGTAGACGACGCGTTCACGGAGGAGATTCGCGCTGAAGCAGCCGCCGCGGAAAGCGCGCCGGAATCTTTCGTGCTCACGCCGCTCGTCCTGGAAATTGTTGCGGAGAAAAAGCGCTGATTCTCGCGGCGGCCGCGCGCCGCTTTTTGGCAGCGCGATCTTTTCAGTTACTCTTTGCGCATGGCCAAATATTTGGTGATCAGCACCAGCGGCAATTCCGACAGCAACAGCCGGCGCATGGGACAACTCGCGCTGGCCTGGCTGCAGAAAAATGGGGCCGATTGCGAGTGGCTCGATATTAGCCAGCGCGATCTGCCGCTCTGCGACGCGGACAAATGCTACGCCCAACCCGCAGCGCGCGAAATCTCACGCATCATCTCCGCTGCGGCGGGCATCATTCTCAGTACGCCGGTTTACAACTACGCCGTGAGCGCGGCGGCGAAAAACCTGGTCGAACTAACCGGCAGCGCGTGGGAAGACAAAATCGTCGGCTTCCTTTGCGCGGCCGGCGGCATGAGCAGCTACATGTCGGTGCTGAGTTTCGCGAGCAGCCTCATCCTCGATTTTCGCTGCGTCATTCTTCCGCGCTTCGTTTATGCGACCGGCGACGCGTTCGAGGACGGCAAATTGATCGACCAGAAAATCGCGCAGCGAGTCGAGCAGCTCGCGGCCGATCTCATGCGCTTTACCGACGCGCTGACAACGCGATGACCACGCACGTCGGCACTTCCGGTTTTCAATACGCGGAATGGAAAGGCGTTTTCTATCCGGAGGATTTGCCGGCAGCGAAAATGCTCCCGTATTATGCCGGGCATTTTTCGACGACGGAAATCAACTACACGTTCCATCGCATTCCTTCGCCGAAGACGATTGAGAACTGGCGCAAGCTGACTCCGGAAGCATTTCGCTTCACGCTGAAAGCGCCGCAAAAGGTGACCCACTTCGCGCGGCTGCGGAATTGTGCCGATACCGTCGACTACTTCTTCGAAGTCGCGAGCTCGCTGGGGGACCGGCTGGGACCGATTCTATTTCAGTTGCCGCCGAACTTGAAGAAGGACGCCGCGTTGCTGGCGGATTTCACCAACGCGCTGCCTGCGAGCATGAAGGCGACGTTTGAGTTTCGACACGCGAGCTGGTTCGACGACGAGACTTACGAGACGCTGCGCCGGCGGAATCTCGCGCTCTGTCTGGCCGACACCGAAGATTTGAAAACGCCGGAGATTGCGACGGCGGACTGGGGTTACCTGCGGCTGCGGCGCGAGGATTACACCGACGGCGACGTCTTGCGCTGGAAGGAATTCATCCAGGCGCGGACGCCTGAATGGTCGGAGACGTTCGTGTATTTCAAACACGAAGAGCGCGGCATGGGGCCGAAGCTCGGGCAACAACTGATCGCGCTGCTGGCGGCCGGCTCATAGCCGACGCGCTCATCACGCGGCGACGCGCCGTTTCTGCTTCACCAGCGTCGCCGTGCGCTTGCCGTTGCGACTTGCGGGCTTCCCCACTTTCACGCTCTGGCTGCGATTCAGGCTTTCCTGCAAAACTTTGACGAGGTCGACGACATTGGTCGCGCGCGGTTTCGCTTCCGGTTTCGATGCGATCTCGCGTTTGTTCGCCTTGCTCTCGATCATTTCCATGACGGCATCGCGATATTCGTCACGATACTTATCCGGCTCCCATTTCGACGACATCGAGTCGATGAGCGTATGCGCCATCTGCACTTCCTTGTCGCTGAGCTTGCCATTGGCGCCTTTGGTCAACTCTTCCGGGGTCAGAATTTCGCTGGCGAAATGCATGAGCTCGAGGACGAGGAACAAGCCATCCGGTTTCACCGAAGCGAGATGCTCGCGGTTGCTGATGACCACCTTCGCGATGCCGATCTTGCCGGTGCCAGCCAGCGCCTTGTGCAGAAGCGCGTAGGCTTTTTCGCCGCCTTTGGACGGCTCGAGGAAGTATGGCTTGTAGAAAAATTTCGGATCGACATCCGACAGCTCGACGAAATCGGTAATATCGATGGAGTGGGTCGACTCGATGCGGACCTTCTCGAAGTCCTCATCTTTCAGGACGACGTAACGACCGCGTTCGTATTCGTAGCCTTTCACGATCTGATCCGCGGAGACTTCCTTCATGTCCGCTTCCGCGACCTTCTTGTATTTGATCGGACTCAGATCGGTGGCGCGCAGTTGGCGAAAACTGAGCTTCTCCTCGCGCGTCGCGGGGTAGACGGCGATGGGAATGTAGACGAGGCCAAAACTGATACTGCCTTTCCAGATGGGACGCATAGGGATATCTCCGAGGGTGAAAACTAGGGTTCGCGATGGGTGGCTGTCAAACAGCCCGATCTAAAATCGAGCAGCAAACGCGCCATGGCCTTACCGGCCGCTCATTACGGAATGAGGAATACCTTGCCCGTAAACGGATCCTTCACTTCCGCGCCGGAGGGAAATCCGCGCACGTCGACGATGCCTTCGTTCGGCGCGTACGGGCTCGTCACGTAGCCGGGCCGGCCCGGAACGGCCACGCCGAAAGGATAATCGTGTCGCACACCCTTCGTCGTCGGGGCGGCTAGGGCCACACGCACCGGCAGAGGCGGCGCGGTCGGCATCGGCGTTGTCGAAACGGCAGGTAATGGCTCGGACGAGCGATTCGTTCGCTTCCGCGACGGCGTCGGTTTCGGGTGCTCTTTGGTTTGCGGATGCGCGATGGAGTTACCGAGATCCTTCAGGAATTCCATGAATGTTTTCGCTCGCGCCTCGTTCATTGAGAC
>JALYTV010000070.1 GCA_030854105.1 Verrucomicrobiota bacterium
GCCTCGGGATATATCTGCCCACGGCGAGCACGCTCATGATTGTTGTCGGTGCCGTAGTCGGCTGGGTCTTCGAGCGCCGCGCAAACCGCACGCCGAAACCGGAGAAAACCAAACAACTCGGCGTCCTTCTCGCCTCGGGATTGATCGTTGGCGAAAGCATCATCGGCGTCGTCATTTCCGCGATCGTCGTTTTCTCGGGAGTGGCCGCGCCCCTCGCTCTCGTCGGCGGCAGCTTCGAAACCGCCGCCATCATCATCGGTGGTCTCGCCTTCGCCATCATCGCTTTCGTGCTCTATCGCTGGGTGCTGCGGATGGGCTCGCGCTCGGCCGGCGCCGCCTAAACACAGCGAACGTCAGCCAGCACGATCCACCGGCATGGCCTCTATCGACCCGCGGAATCCGCCCAACGAGTTCCCGGACATCGTCGGTCCGAAACCGGAGAACCCGATTCTGGCCAGCTTTCGTCCCTTCATTCCGCCGGGCGCGCGACTGCGCGAGCTGACGCCGTTGCCGCTCATCATCGGGACGCTGCTTGGCATGGTCTTTGGCGCCTCGTCGCTTTATCTCGTGCTCAAAGTCGGGCTCACGGTGAGCGCTTCCATTCCTGTCGCCGTCATCTCGATCACGATCTTCCGTCTGCTCTCGAAACTCGGGTTGCGCGACTCCACCATTCTCGAAAACAACATCGTCCAGACCGCGGGATCGGCCGGCGAGTCGATCGCGTTCGGCCTCGGCGTAACAATGCCGGCGATCATGATTCTCGGGTTTGATCTCGAAATCACGCGCGTCATGCTGGTCGCGATTCTGGGCGGGCTGATTGGAATCCTGATGATGATCCCGCTGCGGCGCGCGCTCATCGTGCAGCAGCACGGTCAGTTGAAATACCCGGAGGGCACAGCGTGCGCTGAGGTTTTGAAAGCGGCCGCGTCGCCCGAATCACGCGATGCCGCCCATGCCGGCGACGCTGTCGCGCGGGCCGCGGCCGACGAAGCGGTCAGCGGCGGCAAAATTATCATCGGCGGCTTCGCGATCGGCTTCATCTATTACGGCTTGCTCGAGATCTTTAAAGCGATGAAGGAAATCCCAGAGAAGGTTTTCGGGAGGGTATTCGATGGCGGGTCGATCTCGCTGGAGAACAATCCCGCGCTCCTCGGCGTTGGTTACATTATCGGTCCGCGCATCTCCGCGCTCATGATGGGTGGTGGCGTCCTCTCCTATCTCGTTCTCATTCCCGCGATCAAATTTTTCGGCTCCGCCGGAACGTTGCCGCTGGCGCCGGAAACCGCTCACCGCATTGCCGACATGTCGGTCGAGCAAATCCAAAAAGGTTACATCCTCTACATCGGCGCGGGCGCGGTCGCGGCGGCGGGCATCATCAGTCTCTTCCGTTCGATTCCGTTGATTTGGCATGGCTTGAAAGGCGGCCTCGCCGACCTGCGCGCGTCGGGTGTGGCGCGCGAGGACGTCCTGCGTACAGAGCAGGATTTGTCGATGAAATGGGTGATCGGCGGAATCATCGTGATCATGGGAGCGATCATGATCGCTCCGCAATTGAACCTGCGTTTCAATTTGTTAGGCGCGCTGCTGATCGTCGCGTTTGGGTTCCTTTTCGTCACCGTCAGTTCGCGACTCACGGGCGAAGTTGGCTCGTCGTCCTGCCCGACCTCCGGGATGATGATCGCGACCCTGCTCCTGACTTGTCTCATCTTTCTCGTCATTGGCTGGACCGCGCCGCCCTACTTTGTGACGGCGCTTTCCATTGGCGGCATCGTTTGTATTGCATCGTCCAACGGCGGAACAATTTCGCAGGATCTCAAGACGGGTTTTATCGTGGGCTCCACGCCGAAATCGCAACAGATCGCGATCCTCATCGGCACTCTCGCCTCCTGCCTGATTCTCGGTCCGATCCTGTTGCAGTTGAATCAATCCGGCACGGTTTACGTTCCGGTTGCGGGCAATAAGGATTTCGCTTTCCCCTCAAGCTTTCACGCGAATCCGGCCGATTACTTGCGCGACAGCAGCGGCCAGCCGAAACGCGAACGCCTGGCCGGCGCGCAAGCCGGCGCCGATCCTAACGAATACTTCGTTTACCACAAAACCAACACCGACAACGGCCCAGCCGGTCGCTATCTGGTGAACCACGACGGCGCGCCAGTTTACCTCGCCGATCCCGGGATCAACGGCGTTTACGACAAGCGACCCGATGGCACGAGCGTGCAAAAATTCACCGCGCCGAAAGCCACCCTCGTTTCCTACATCATCAAAGGCATCCTCGGCGGGCAACTGCCGTGGGGCCTGGTCTTGTTAGGCGTTTTTATCGCCATCGTGCTCGAACTTTGCGGCGTTTCCGCGCTCGCCTTCGCGGTCGGTGTTTACTTACCCATCTCCACTTCGGCGCCCGTTTACGTCGGCGGCATGGTGCGCTGGCTGGTCGATAAATACACCCGGCGCAAATACGCCCGCGCGGCGCTCACCGAAGACCAACTCGTGGCCGAAGGCGATAAGAGCAACGGCGTCCTGCTCGCGTCCGGCTACATCGCCGGCGGCACGCTCGCCGGCGTCCTCTTCGCGTTTCTCGCCATCCCGATGAAGAATCGCCTCGATGCATTCGAAAAATGGTCGAATGCGCACAACCCGTTTTTCGCCGGCCCAAATGCCGACTGGCTCGCGCTCATTCCGTTCGCGGTCCTCTGCGTGCTACTCTATCTGGTCGGCCGCGATGTTTTGCTCACGTCGCGCGCGGTCAAACGCTAGCGCGTCCCCGCCAAAAAAAATAAATCGGGACGCCGGTGAGGACGATAGCGATGCCGATGCCGGAGGTGGCGGGCGCGAGAAACGCGAGATCGATAATGAGAGACAGCGCGATCATAGCCGACACGATCGGGACCAGCGGATAACCCCACGTGCGATATGGCCGCTCGCTCGCCGGTTGTTTCCGGCGCAACACGATCACGGCGAGCACGAGCAGCAGATAGAAAAGCAAATCAGCCGACACGATGTATTCGAGCAGTTGCGTGTAGACATTTCCATACGTGATCGCGCCGTTTGCACTCGTCGTCATCGTGCGCGGCAACGTGAGTAGTGCGGCCCATATTCCCTGCGCCAGCAGCGCCATCGCAGGAACGTGCTGTCTATTAACCTTCCCGATCGCGCGAAAAAATAATCCGTCGCGCCCCATCGCATACGACACGCGCGCGCCCGCGAGAATAAGTCCGTTATTGCAACCGAAGGTCGAGATCATGATCGCTGCCGCCATCGCGCTCGCGCCCGGCGCGCCGAACACTGCGCGCATCATCGCCACCGCCACGCGATTTTGCGGCGCGTGTTGGATTTCGGAAAACGGCAATACCGCCAGATACGCGACGTTCGCGAGCACGTAGAGCACGACGACGAGGCCGCAGCCGTAGAGCAACGCGCGCGAAAGATTGCGGCCCGGCTCGCGCACTTCGCTGCCGATAAACGTCACGTTCGTCCACGCCGTCTGCGCGAAAATCGGGCCGACCATCGCTTTGCCGAACAGGACCGCGAGCGCGCCGCCGCCGATGAGCGCGAGGCCAGGCTGCGCGATCTGCGCGCTCCAGCCGTTCGCCCACGAGTCCCACCAATACGAAAAACGCGCCGCAGAGGTCGCGCCCCACCCGAAGGCGAGACCGACGATGACCACGCCGGCGAGCGCCGCGGTTTTGGCAAACGTGAACGTGTTTTGCACGAGCGCGCCCACTTTGAGTCCGCGTGTATTCGTCCAGGTCAGAAGCAGGATGAGCGCGCTGGCTATGAGTTGTTCGCTCGACAGGCCGATGGCGTAATGCGCGCCGAGCGGAATCGGCGCGATGAGAAAATGATCGGCCGCAATCGCCGGTGCGAAGACGCCGAGAAATTTTGCAAACGCGATGGCGACGGCCGCGATCGTTCCCGTTTGCACGACGAGAAAAAGCGTCCAGCCGAAGAGAAAACCGGTCATCGGCCCAAAGGCTTCACGCAGAAAAACGTAAACGCCGCCCGCGCGCGGCATCATCGTCGCGAGCTCGGCGCAACAAAGCGCGCCGGTAATCGTCATCAAGCCCGCGATGATCCACGCCAGCACCAGCCAGCCCGGCGCGCCGCTCAAACGCGCCGATTCCGCCGACGTAATAAAAATACCCGACCCGATCATCGAGCCGACGACGATCATGGTCGCGTCGAGCAAACCGAGGCGGCGAACGAGCTGCGGCGATTCCGCGTTCATCAATGCTTCGACGGCGCCGCGATGGTGACGCCGTTGTCCTCGAGCGCGCCGCGCAATTCGCGCACGAATTTCACCGCGCCGGGCGTGTCGCCATGCACGCAGATCGTGTCGGCTATGAGCGGAATATCGCTGCCGTCGATCGCGCGCATCCTGCCTTCGCGCAACATGCGCACGATGCGCTGCGCGGCTTCGCCGGTGTCGTGCAGCAATGCATCCGGGCGCTCGCGTGGCATCAGCGCGCCATCCGGCAAATAATTGCGATCGGCAAAAACTTCGCGGGCACAGCGAATTTTCTGCGCATGCGCCGCTTGTGCGAGCGTGCTGTCCGTCGGCGCGAAAAGAATCGCGCTCGCGTCCACCACCAGCATCGCGTGCGTGATCGCGTCGGCTAACGCCCGGTCGCGCGCCGCCATATTATAGAGCGCGCCGTGCGGCTTCACGTGATTCATCTCCACGCCGGCGGCTTCGCAGAGCGCGGCAAACGCGCCGATCTGATAGGTCGCCAGCGCAAAAACGTCAGCCGACCCGATCTGCATTTCGGTGCGACCGAAATTGGCGCGGTCGTTAAAACTCGGATGCGCGCCGACGGCGACGCCATGTTTTTGCGCGAGCAGAATCGACGCAAAAATCGAGCGCGGCTCGCCCGCATGCAAGCCGCACGCGATGCTCGCCGAACTTACCAGCTCGAGAATTTCCTCGTCGCAGCCAGCGCCTTCCCCGAGATCGGAATTCAAATCGAGCGTGTTCATCCGAAGCGAGCCTGCAGGCCGGCGCGAAACAGCGCGATGTCGCGTTCGCGCTCCAGCCACAACTCGCGTGCGTGCTCGAGCGTGGTGCGCGCGAAGCTGAGGCGATCGCCCGGATGCAGTTGCGCCGCGCCGGGCAAATCGACGCTGATCACGTGCGCGATTTTCGGATAACCGCCGATGGTTTGGCAATCCGCGAGCAATACGATCGGGCCGCCGCCGCGCGGGAGTTGCACGGTGCCGGGCGCGACGGGTTCGGAAACAAGCTCGCCGCTGTCAGCCGACGCGATCTGCGCGCCTTCCAGGCGCAATCCCATGCGATCGGAGTTTGCCGCGACGCGGAATTGTGTGCGCAAAAATTTCGCGCCGATGGCGTCGGTCCAATCTTTCCCCGGCACGACGCGCAGGTGGCCGCGCGGAAAAATCGGGGCGCTCCATGAGCTGGTGCGACCGGGAAACGAGCGTTCGAGATTGCGCGCGAGCGGCGACATTTCACCAAGTGGAAGAAGGTCGCCGTCGCGCAAGATGCGTCCGGCATTCCCACCGAAACCGGCGCGCAAATCCGTGGCGCGACTGCCCAGAATCTGGTCGACGTCGATGCCGCCAGAAATCGCGATCCAGGCGCGGCCGAGTTCGTTCGCGCGCAATTCCATGATCGTGTCGGCTGTAAGCCGTGCGCAGTGCAAGCGCGGGATGACGCTGTCGGCGATGCGCACGTCGAAATCGCCGCCGCTCCAGGCGACGAGCCGGGTGTCGTCGACGCGCAAGGTGACACGGCCGCTGCCGATCTCGAGACCGGCGGCGTCTTCGTCATTGCCGACGAGCGAATTGCACAGACGCAACGCCGCGGAATCGAGCGCGCCAGTCACGCCGACGCCAAATTTTCGAAAACCAAAACGGCCGAGATCCTGCACCGTGGTTTGGAATCCCGCGCTGACGACGATCATGGTGCGACGGCGCGAAAGCGCACGCGATCGCCCGGCCCGAGGAACGCAGGCGGATCATGGCGAGGATAGAAAAGGGGGAACGCGGTGCGACCGATGACGTTCCAGCCTCCAGGCGAATCGAACGGGTAAATGCTGGCCTGCGCGCCGGCGATGGCGACCGAGCCGGCGGGAACTTTCGTGCGCGGCATCTCCAAGCGCGGGACGCGCAGCTGCGGCGGCAGGCCGTCGAGATAAGCAAAGCCGGGCAGGAAACCGAGGCACGCGACGGTGAATTCGGTCGCGCAAAATTGCGCGATGATTTCGTCGCGCCGGAGCGAGACATGTTTGGCGACGCGCTCGAGGTCGAGCTGCTCGTCGAACGCGACCGGGATTTCAACGACGCGCGCGGATTTCGACGATTGAATTTTAGCCGACGCGCTTAGCTCACGAAGCTGCGTCGCCAGTTCTTCTGGTTCGATGCGATTGAGATCGAAGAAAACGGCGACGCTTTGAAACGCGGGCACTATGTCGATGACGCCGGAAATTGTCGCGCGTTGGATGGCGTCGGCGGTCGCATGCGCGCGCGCCAACGGCGTCGGGTCACCCGCAAAATCGAGCAGCAGCGCCGAATCTCCGAGCGGCGCGATGTTCGCGGACGACGAGCTCACGAGGCAGGCTACGCGGAACGAGCGTGATCGTCTAACTGACGCAGCGACTTCAGTAAGGGCGTGCGCGCCGCCGGTAATTTGCCGAACAAATTGGACAGCGCGCTCGCCGCCGCGTTTTTCGTCGCGTCGTGCACGCCGGCAATGCGGGCGAGTTCCGTTTCAAAATGCAAAACGGCTTTCGTCGCGGGATCGCGCTGGTCGAGATAGCGAAAGGCGCGCTGCAAGAGCGCGAAGAGGGCGGGCTCGCGATGCTCACCTTCGGTGCAGAGCTCGATCAACTCGACGAAATACGACGCCGCCTGCGTGCGGACAAGCTGCGCGCGGATGCCCGCGAACGGATGCGTCACCGTCACTTCGCGCAGGGTGTGTAGGTTCGTCTTTCGGCTAATGGCGAGGGAGATTTCCGCTTCGAAAAAAAGATCCAGCCGGCCGGCGAACGGACTTTTTGGGCGACGCGCACCACGCGCGACCGTTTGCACGACGCCAAGATTTTCGGTGCACCAGGAGACGATGAGGCTGGTATCGCTCAGGCGGCGTTTGCGCAGCAGAAGCGCGGGCGTGGTGCTCACGAGCACAAATGTGTCATCGGCCCGACGCGCAATCCATTCTCTTGTTCTAAATCCGTCGATATGGCACAACGGAAGCGGTTGAACCTAAACGATTGTGCGGAAATTTTGCCGCCTCGCTCGCGCCCGGGGAGCGACCCAGCTTGAGTCATGACCGACTCCAACACCGATACGAAGTTCGAAATCGGGCATGTCCTGTTCATCGATATTGTCGGTTATTCGAAGCTTCTGCTCGATGAGCAAAAGGAACGTCTGCGCGAGCTGACAGATATCGTGCTGGCGACCAGTCAGGTGCGCGAGGCGAATAACGAGCGGCTTGTCAGGCTGCCGACCGGGGGACGGGATGGCGCTGGTCTTTCGCAATAACCCGGAGGAGCCAGTCCAATGCGTGTTGGAGGTGGCGCAGGCGCTTAAGGAACACCCAGAAGTTCTGGTGCGCATGGGCATCCACAGCGGGGTGAGCGAGGTTACAAATGTCAGCGGTCGCACCAACATTGCCGGCGCCGTGAGCCGAGGTAGTTTCTCGACTATTGATGATGGGCCGGAATTCATATGATTCATTTCGATGAGGCGCATCGCGCGGTCTATTATCCAAAGGACCGACGTTTTCGAATCTGGATCCGGCCAGGCTTCCTGCTTGTGCTGCTCATCCTCGCGCTCTGTCCCTTCATTCTGGCCTGGGTCCAGAATGCTACCTTCGGCCTGCCCCATATTTCGGCCTCGGCTGCCTCGCAGGAAGGCACCGCGAGCGGGCCGCATGGCTTTCCGTTCTGGATTCGCTGGAGCCATTTTGCGAATCTTTTCTTCCTCTTCATGCTGATGCGCAGCGGCCTTTCCATCCTGATGGAACATCCGCGGCTCTATCTCAATGATGACTGCACACCGGGCACGGCATGGATTCGCTTTACCCCTTTGCGCGTGCCGCTGGATCGCATTTGGACGGCCAAGCAGGACGGGCGCTACATCTCCCCTTTGGTCGCCACTCCGGGTTACACTCACACCGTAGGGATCGCGCGATCCTGGCACTTCATCACCGTTTACGGCTTTGTCCTGACCGGAGTCTTCTTTGTCATAGGATTGCTGACGACCGATCAATGGCGCAGGCTCGTGCCGACTTCGCCCGATATCGTGGTGCAGGCGTGGAACACCTTTGTTCATTATGCGAACTTCCGGCTTCCGCCCGAACCTAACGGGTTCTACGGCTACAACGCCCTTCAACAGCTGGCTTATTTCGCCACCATTTTCATCATGGCACCCCTCTCCATCCTTACCGGCATGGCCATGTCACCCGCGCTGGTGAATCGCTTCCCGGTTTACGCCCGCTTATTTGGTGGCCGGCAGACCGCACGCTCTATTCACTTTCTCATGCTGGTGGGCTTTGTCGGTTTCACCATCGTGCACGTGACGCTGGTCGCGATGACTGGGTTTAACCGGAACATGAACCATATCGTACTCGGCACGGATAACCTGCGTCCGCTGGGAATGATCCTGGGATTGGCGGGGATCGCGGTCGTGATGCTTTCCTGGATCGTGGCTCATTATGTCTCATGGTTCTTTCCGCGCTACTTACAGCACGCACAAAAGGCGATGACGCAACCAGCGAAACTGGTCACGCTGGACCGGCTACTCCCCAGCCAGCATTACCGGAACGATCAGATTTCCCCGCGTTTCTGGCCTAACGGCAAGATGCCGGTGCGCGAGGACTGGAAGCAGCTCGCCGCCGGGAACTTCAAGGACTACAGGTTAAAGGTCGCGGGGTTGGTGGAGAATCCCGTCGAGCTTTCGCTCACCGACCTGCGCGCGCTCGGGGGAGACGAGTTCATCACCATGCATCATTGCATCCAGGGCTGGACCGGCATCGCGCAATGGGGCGGGCTGCCAATGAAAAAGCTGATCGAGCACGTACGACCCACTCCATCCGCCAGAGTCATTGCCTTCTACTCCTTCGGTCCGTCGCTCTTCACCCCTACTTACTACGACACGCAGCAGATGGAGAACGCGCTCAAGCCCGAATGCATTCTCGCGTTCGACATGAATGGCGAGCCGCTGCCCGCTATCCATGGCGCGCCGTTGCGGCTGCGAGTCGAAAACCAGCTCGGCTATAAGATGGTGAAATGGATCGAACGGATCGAGTTCATCGAATCGGAGAAACAACTCGGCAAGGGCGAAGGCGGCTCAAATGAAGACGACGAATATTTCGATCTGCTCCCGAACATCTGATTGGGAGGAGCGCCCACCGCGCGGAAATATTCGAGGCCGCGCAGGACGTCGTAATGCCAGAAGCTCTCTCAGGAGAAACGGCCGTGAGCGAGAAGCCCAATTTCTTCGCCGAACTGAAGCGGCGCAACGTTTACAAAGGGGCGGTTGCTTATGCCGTGGTCGGCTGGCTGGTCATGCAACTCGCGGCCACGATCGTGCCGGCGCTGCGTCTCCCCGATAGCCTGACGACGGCGGGGGTGGTGGTGACCTTGTTCGGCTTTCCGGTTGCTCTCGTCGTCGCCTGGGCTTTGATGCCAGCCGCAGGTTCTGCACTATAATAGAGAGCGATGGAAATGCGCTCGATCGGTTCGCTTGCAGTCTCGGCGATTGGACTTGGCTGCAATAATTTCGGCTGGCGCATCGATGCGGATGCGACGGTGGGCGTCGTCGACGCGGCGATCGCATGCGGCATCAATTTTTTCGATACCGCGGATCGTTACGGACGCGGGCAGAGTGAGGAATATCTCGGGCGCTCGCTCGGCAGCCGGCGCGATCAGGTGATCATCGCGACGAAGTTCGGCATGGAAGTTGAGGAAGGCACGGGCGGCGCCGCGCCGAAATACATCCGGCAGGCGGTGGAGGCGAGCTTGCGCCGATTACAAACGGATCGCATCGATCTTTACCAACTGCACCAGCCGGATGCGCGGACGCCGTTAGCCGACACGCTTGGTGCGCTCGATGAGCTGGTGCGTGCCGGAAAAGTGCGCGAGATCGGCTGCTCGAATTTTACCCACGCGATGCTGCGCGAATCCGAGGAGGTGGCGCTGGGCGCGAAGTTCGTGAGCGTGCAGAACGAATTCAGCCTGTTTCATCGCGCACCGGAAAGCGACGGCGTGCTCGCGCATTGCGAAGCCAGCGGCATGGCGCTGCTGCCCTACTTCCCGCTCGCCAATGGTCTGCTCACCGGAAAATATCGCGCGGGCAGAACGCCGCCGGCGGGTTCGCGCGCCGCGGACAAATTCGGGCCGGAAGTTTTCTCCGAGCGCAACCTCGCGCTCGTCGAGAAGCTGATCGCGTTCGTCGAGAAACGCGATTGCACTTTGCTCGAACTCGCATTTGCCTGGCTGCTCTCGCATCGCTCGGTCGCGTCGGTGATCGCGGGCGCGCGCACGCCGGAACAGGTGCGCGCCAACGCTGCGGCCAGATCGTGTCGGCTCACATGCGATGATCTGCGCGAGATCGATGCGCTGCTATGTGATCGCTAGCAACCCGACGGTAGCCGCGGTCTATGTTCGCCGCTGCAAGGAATTATTTCGCGACCGTGACCTCGGTCTTCACCGAGTTGGCGATGAAACAATTGTCGTGCGCCGCGTGATGCAACTTTTCCAGCTCCTCCGCCGTCGGCGTCTTGTCGCCCGACCAGGTGATCTTCGGATGTAATTCCACGCGCGTGATGGCCATTTTGCCCTCGGCATTTTTTTCCATGTGGCCAGTGGCATCGTCCGCGTAGCTATCGAGCACAAATTTTTGCTTACAGGCCAGCGCGAGAAACGTGAGCATGTGGCAACTGGAGAGGGAAGCGACGAAGGCTTCTTCGGGATCGACGTTTGCCGGATTGCCGAGATACGCGGGCGCGGCCGTAGCGGTCATGGTATGGCCGCCATCGAAGGTCCATTGATGATCTCGCGGATATTTTTGATACGAAAATTCGGCGCCGCCGCGCTCCCAACGCAGAGTGACTTTGTGTTCGGACATGCGTTTCCTATAAAGCGCGCGCCGCGGACTGCAAGCTGAGCGGGCTGTTTGTGATTCCGGCGCGGGAAGATTGCGCTTCCAAAACGCGCGCGCTGGCGTGCATACTCCCCCGCGAGAGGAATTCATCTTATGAAAGGACGCGTCTTACTAGCCGGTATTCTCGGAGGCATCGTGATGTTTTTTTGGAACTGGGTCGCGCACGACCTGCTGCCGCTGGGCACGATCGGGCTGAGTGAGATTCCGAATGAAAAAGCGGTGCTCGCCGCGATGGATAGCGGCATCGGCAACAAGCCCGGACTCTATTTTTTTCCCGGCTTCGGCGCGAACGCGACCCGCGCCCAGAAAGAGGCGGCGATGAGTGACCCGAAACGTCTCGAGGAAAACCCGTCCGGCCTCATGGTGTATCATCCGCCGAATACGCATCCGCTGCTGTTTGTCCGTTCGCTTTCGATCGAATTCCTCGCCGAACTCGTCGAGTCGCTGCTCGCCGTTTATCTCCTCGCGCAGACGGCGATTAATTCTTTCGGCGGGCGTTGGTTCTTCGTCACCGTGGTTGGCGTCATCGCCGCGATCGCAACGAACATTTCATATTGGAACTGGTATGGCTTCCCCGGCGATTACACCGCGGCTTACATCCTCATGCAGCTCGTCGGCTTCGTGCTAACGGGATTGCTCGCCGCGGTGTTAATTGGCAAGCGCCCGTTACCGGCGTGAGCCTTTAATCCCAGCCCTGCACGAGCAACCAGACCGCGCCGGAGAGAAGACCCGCGAACACGGACAAGGCCAGCGCCCGCCGCCGCGCATGCCGTTTCTTGAATTCCGGGCGCGGAATATCCGCGTGGACGTTGGCCGCTTCGTAGACCGCAATGAGAATGAACGTGACGACAAAGCCGACCGCACCCCACTTCAACGCGCCCATGATACTATCCGTCATGCGCGATTACGTTAGCGCGCTCGCTGCCCAGCTCAAACGCGACGCGCTCGGCTGTTAGCCAGCGCGATCTCCGGCAGCAACGCGCAAATTTCCCGCGACCGACGAATTCCCTGCACGTGAAGAAAACGCCCAACGATTTGGTCAAAGTGCGGCGCTCGCACATTCACGGCCGCGGCGTCTTCGCCATCGCGCCCATCCGCAAAGGCAAACGCATTATCGAGTATGCCGGCGAGCGCGTGACCTGGAAGGACGCGCAGGAGGCGCCGCCGCATCGCCCGGATGAGCCGCACCACACCTTTCTTTTTTCGCTCGACGACAAATGGGTGATCGACGCCGGCCAGGAAGGCAACGAAGCGCGCTGGATCAATCATTCGTGCGAGCCAAATTGCGAAACGGGGGAAGCGAAGAAGCGCATTTATGTTTACGCGCTGCGCGACATTTTCCCCGGCGAAGAATTGTATTACGATTACCAGATCGAGCCGGCCGCGCGCCGCAC
>JALYTV010000071.1 GCA_030854105.1 Verrucomicrobiota bacterium
GATCGGGATGGCTGTGACTCGACTGGTGCCGCTGGCGGCCTTGCGCCTGGCGGCGCGCCTCACGGCGAAGCGAGCGTAACCGTTATTGTTTGTATTTCACGGAGCAGCCGTAGGGACGCGTGTTCGCGTCGGTCACCGGCTTCCCGTTCATCGATTCGTCCAGCGCCGCTTTCACGTAATTGGTCGCCGACGCAATGTCGCCCGGATTCGGCGTCGCCTTGCTGTCGATGGCGCCTTCGTAAATCACCTGGCCTGCGGGGTTGATGACGACCATATCCGGCGTATTCCGCGCCCCGTATTCCTGGCCAACTTTGCCAGCGGGATCGAGCAACAACGCGGTCTGCTTCGTGTTCCACTCTTTCATCACCTTCTGCGCTTGCTCGGCAGTGAGATTGCCTTCCATGCCCGGCGCGTTGGAATCAATCGTCAACCAGACGACGCCCTTGCCGGTGAACTCGCTTTGCAGCTTCTGCATGTTGCCGCTGCCGTAATGCTTTTTCACAAACGGACACTCGGGATTGAACCACTCGAGCACGACGTATTTGCCTTTGAAATCGGCGAGCTTGTGCGTTTTGCCGTGCGTGTCAGGCAGAGTGAAATTGGGCGCGGCGCTGCCGACGGCCGGTGAATCAGCGGCAAACAGCGCGCTGGCGGTGAGGACGAGCAGGCCCAAGGCGAGGGAGGAGATTTTCATGTGTTATTGAGCTGCGACTTGTTGGTTAACGGTTTCGAGTTTCTCCAAGACGATGTTCTTGGTGAGCAATTCCGGAAAAACATACGGCGTCGCCGACGCTCCCGGATACAGCACATAAAGTGGGACACCCGGACGCCCGAATTGTTTCAATAATTTTGTGATGGCGGGATCGCCGTTCGTCCAATCCGCCTTCAATTTCACGATCTTGTGCTGCGCGAAGGCGTCGCGCACCGCGCTCGTTTCCAGCACGGTCGACTCGTTGAATTTGCAGGTGATGCACCATTCCGCGGTGAAATCGACGAAGACGGCGTGCCCGGCTTCCAGTTCCGAGGCGAGACGATCCGGCGTAAATCTTTCCCAGCCGCCTTCGAGCGCACTCGCGGCCACGACGGGCGTCGCACTGCGGAATTTTTCGCCAACGAAATAGTAGGCGCTGCCGATCACAACCAGCCCGATCACAGCCGACCCGATCAGTTTCCTCGACCACGAAGCGAGCGGCGTGACAAACGCGCCTTTGATCCAGCAGGCGAGACTGAGCGCGAGCAGAAACGCGCTCGCCCAGATGAGCGCGCTGACGCCGCGTTGCGCGCCGAGCACGGAAAGCAGGAAGAGCAGCGTCGCGAGCAGGAGAAATCCCATCAGTTGTTTCACGCGTACCATCCATGGCCCGGGCTTCGGCAAAAATTTGAGCCACGCGGGCTGCGCGCTAAGCAGGAAATACGGCGCGCTCATTCCGAGTGCGACGGCGGCAAACATCGCGATGATGACGGACGACGATTGGGTAAAGGAATAGCCGAGCGCCACGCCCAGAAACGGCGCGGTGCATGGCGTGGCGAAAATAGTGGCGAAAACGCCCTGGAAAAATGAGCCAGTGTCCCCCTCCCCGGACGAGCCGGCGACGGCGCCGCGATTCAACCATTGCGGCAGCGTGATTTCGAAAACGCCAAAAAGATTGAGCGCGAAAACGAGCACGATCGCGCTCATCCCGAGCACGAAATAAGGATTGGTAAATTGAAATGCCCAGGTGATTTCGTGGCCGGCGGACTTCAGAAAAACGAGGACGAGCGCGAGGCCGAGGAACCAGGCGAAGATGCCGGCGATGAAAGCGAGGCCGCTGCGAAAAATGCGGGCGCGACTGGCTCCGGCGTGCTGGACGAAGCCGAAAATTTTGAGCGAAATCACCGGCAACACGCACGGCATCAAATTCAAAATCACGCCGCCGACGAAGCCGTAGAGCAAAAATTGCAGCAGCTCGTGCCAGGACGATCCGTTCTTAGCCGACGCGATCTGCGGAGCGATTTCGATGGCGCGACGATCCGCGCCCTCTCCGAGCACGAGTACGCCGGGAATGCTTTTCGTGGCGTCGGTCGCGCTCGGCAAGGAAACGCGAAAGAGCGCGTTCGCGCCATCGTGCGATTCCAGTTTCGGATGGCCAACGGCGACGCTCTCCGCCGGCGACGGCAAAAAATCGATCGCCTTTGCCTTTGCCAGTTCCGCGCCGCTCACTTGGAGCAGCAAATCTTTTCCTTCGCGGGTCCAAATCGCCGATAAACTCGCCGGCGCGGCTTGCGGAAGTTGCTTCTGAGAACGCGCGAACATTTCGGTGTTCGCCGCGCTATTGGAAGTGCTCACCGGCAGCGCGATCTGCACGGCCGCGTCGCCCGGGACGCAGATTTTTTCGCAAACGAGCCAGCTCGCTTTCGCGGGCAGCGTCACATTTTTGCCGGCGATATTTTTCGGCGGCGTGATCTGCTGAAGGAGGAGGACATCGTCGCGGTAGCCGTAGATTTGGATGTCGCCGGGCTCATCGAGCTTGAGCGGCACGGGCCATTGAATTTCGCCGGCCGTCCAACCCGCGGGCAGTTCCCATTTGATTTCGGTGGGAATGCCGGCGTCGCCCGGATATTTCCAATAGCTGTGCCAGCCGGGCGCCATGTGCAGGCGCAGGCCCACGAGAAACGGCTCGCCGGGGACGACGGCGGAGACATTGGCGATCGCCTCCGCTTGGACGAGTTCCTGGCCCTGGAAAACCTGCGCGCGCGCGGTGCCGGCGAGACAAAGGACAAGGCAAACGAACCAGCGCGCGGCGTGCATTGGCAAAGCTACCATCCGGCGTTGACAAGGCAACGCGCGCTGGCAAGCAGCCTGCTGCTCAGGAAGGCATGAAATACGTCGTCGTGATCGCGCTGCTGGCACTTGGCATTCTCTTTTACCGGCAAAAACAAGCCAGCACCGCGGCGGCGCCGGCCCCCGCCCCGCAACTTCAAGCCACTCTCACTCCGCGACCGGCCAGCGAACACGATTGGGCGAAAAGCACCCTCGATCGTGCCCACGATGTCGCCGGCCAGGTGAAACGCGAGCGGGCAGCCAACGAGGTGCCGTAAAATTTATCTCGCGGCCCCGCTCTGGGCCGCGAGAGTCTGGCGGACGTTGTCCTTAAAACTCTGCGCCGTCATCGGGCGTTCCGCTTGTTTCGCGGTCCGCTCCTTGCCAACTTGAGCGACGCTCGCCAGCGGAGTGCCGTCATTCAATTTCACGATTTCCGTGCCGGTGTCGTCCGCTTCGAGATGGAAGCGACCATGCATGATCCCGACGAGCGGAATAAACTGCGTGCCGTTGTTCTCCACGAAAAGTATCTCGTGCTGGCCGACGGAAAACTTCGGCGCGTCGCTCACGCCCATCGTCTCTTCGCCGACGGTGCCGCCCATCATGCGCATGACGTAATTCTGGCCCGGATCACCCTTGATCGAGTCGTCTACTTTGAAAGTGATGTAGCTCACGATGTAACGCTGCGCGCCTTCGCCGGTCCACTCGGAACGGACATTAGTGACGCTGCCTTCGAAGATGGTTTCGGCCTGGCTGACGAGTTGATCGAAGCTCGGCGGGATAACGGTGGTCGCCCGTGCCGTGGCAATGGCGCCGACGAGAAATAAGATGGAAGCGAGTTTTTTCATGGAAGCGGTGTTGCGTTGATTATTGATCGATCTGCCTGGGAGTTGGGCCGCCCTTCGACGGAGGTGCAGGAGTCGCGCTCGGTGCCGGCTGCGGGTCCGACTCCGAACTGCCAGTGGCATTGGTAATCGTGACTGTGGCGCGCGAAACCGGGGAGAGCGTGTAGCCGCCGCCCGCCTGGAGAGCCATGGTCGCGGCCTTCGCCTGTTTCTTCACCGTCCCGCTGCTGTAAAGGGTGATCGTTGCAGCACTCGCCCCGACCGGAACCACGAACGTGGAACCGCTGAGACCGTAGTTCGACTTCTTAGCCGTCCCGCTCATCGTCGTCCCGATAAGCAACTGCGTCGTGGCCGGGCTAGAAAGTGTGAGCGTGAAAACCGCGCTGCCGGACCGGCCAATCGAATAAGTTGATACGGCGAGGCTGGCCGAAGGAATAACCACCGGTGTTGGTGTGGGTATCGGCGACGGCGACGGTGTTGGCGTCGGTGTGGGCGTGGGCGGGGGCGGGGGCGTTGGAGTCGGTGTTGGTGTCGGCGTCGGTGTTGGTGTCGGCGTCGGCGTCGGACTCGCCGACGGCGCGCCGTAGATCGACTGCGCTCCGCTCACATCGTCGGCCGTGGTCGTCTCCACGTTGCTCACGACCGAGTTCATGACGGCATTCACGTTTTGTCCGTGCTGATCAGGATGATTGAGCCCCAAGGCATGACCCATTTCGTGCAGGAGCACGCGACGGATTTCACCGATGGCGTAACCGTTGGAACCGAAGCGCAAGGCTCCGCGATAGGAATCCCAAGTCTGGGCGGTGTTGAAGAGAATATCCGCCTCCGTCATCGAGTTGCCGAGGGTGCGGTAGTAAGTGACGGCCAGCGTGCCCGAACCAAATTGCTGCCCGAAGACCGTCGAAGAAAAAACGATGGAGTTCACGTGATCGCCGCTCGAAGCAACCGCTGAGCCGCCCTGATTCAGGGCGAAACGCAGGCGGCCAACGACATTATTCCAGCCATCAGCGGCGGGAGCAGCGGCCGCGTCCCAGGAGGTATTGCCATCACTCAGCGCGCGACCGGGCGACCCGAGACCCATTTGAAAAGTAACGGTGGTGCCAGCCGGCCAGCTCGGTCCTTCCAAGATATAGGCGCGCGCGTTTCCGGCGCCGAAACCGAGGAAAGTGAGCAGCGAAACGAATACAAAAGTGGAGCGCTTCGCGAACCAATTCGCCGCGGTGCATAATGTGACAGAGCCCTTTGGTGCCATAATTACCATAAAGCAGGGGTCGTGCCGCTGTGATCGATTTGTGACACTTCCCGCCTAGAAGGATTCCAGCGGCGCGCTCCTTCGCTCGCTAGGGAACGAGGAAAATTTTCTGCGAGTATGGGTCTTTCACCTTGCTCCCCGAGGCATAGCCGGTGACATCGACATAGCCACCATTGGGGTCAAAAGGGCTGAACACGTAGCCGGGCTTGCCCGGCACCGATTTCGCGACCGGATATTGCGTCGCGGGCGCGCTCGGACGCGGGGTCGCGCTGCTCGTCGGCCGCTTCGGCTTACTGGTCGCCACCACCTCCCGACGCGCTGGTGTTGGCGTCACTCGCGGGCGCGGTGGTGGCGGCTGATTTGCCGTAGCCGGTTGATTCTCGACCACGGTCGTCGTGACCTGGGGTTGATCTGTCGCATCAATCTTGCGCCGGACAAAATGCGCGGGCGCGTCGACCACGCGAAAGGAAGTGACGGCGACCGTTTTCGCGGTGCGACAGCCACTGCCGCCGAGCAGGCAAAGGCCAAGCAATAGGACTCCGGGGTTCGTAGGCATGTTCATACCGAGACGGAAACTTCAGCGCAACATTCACGAAAGTCTCGCGCAAATTCGATGATCGCGTCGTCTGCAGTCGACCACGCGCACATGAGCCGATAAACATCGGGCTGGAGAAATTTGTAAAAACGCCAGCCGCGCTTCTCTAGTTTGCGAAAGTTTTCGTCGGGCAACCGGATAAAAACCGCGCTCCCTTCCACCGGGAAAACGATTTCGCCGCCCGCGTCCCTGATCGCGTCGGCTAATTTCCGGGCGCTGGCATTCGCATGCGCCGCGTTCTTCAGCCAAACGCCATCACTCAACAGCGCCAGCCACGGCGCGCTGAGAAAGCGCATTTTCGATGCGAGTTGCCCCGCTTGTTTCGCGCGATAATCGAAATTGGCGCTTTGCGTGCGATCGAAGAAAACCACGAGTTCCCCTGCGGCGAGCCCGTTCTTGGTGCCGCCCAAGGCAAGGGCAGAAACCCCGGCCCGCCAGGTAAGTTCCGCCGGCGCGCAATTCAGCTGCGCGACCGAATTCGCGAAGCGCGCGCCGTCCATGTGCAAAAGCAACTGGCGTTTTCTCGTGAAGGCCGCGATCTCGCGCACCTCGTCGCCGGTGTAAACCGTGCCGAGTTCGGTCGTTTGCGTGACGCTGAGAAGACGCGGCAGATGCGAGTGTAATTTATTCTGCCGTTGCAGCGCCGCATCGATTTGGCGCAGATCGATTTTGCCGGACGCGCCTGGGGTGGGGATCAATTTCGCGCCGTGGCCGAACATCTCGCACGCGCCACATTCATCGTTGTAAATGTGCGCATGCTCGTGGCAGAGCACGCTCCCGAAGGGCGCGCCAAGGTGCGCGAGCGAGAGCGCGTTGGCCGCGGTGCCGTTGAAGACCACGTAAACGTCGCAGTTCGTCTCGAAAATTTCGCGCACGCGATCGCACAGCCGCCGCGTCCATTCATCTTCGCCGTAGGAAACCGCGCGCTCGTCGTTCGCCGCGTTAATCGCATCCAGCGCGACCGGGCAAATGCCGGCCGTGTTATCACTCGCAAAATCGTAGCGGGGTTGCGCCAGCGGCATCGCGATTCTGTAACGGACATCGCCGCTCGCGGCAACAGTGCGTTGCCCGTCCACTCCCGAGCCAGCGCCTGAGTCAGCTGCAACCGCGCAGCAGAAAGATGATCAGCAAAATTGGAATCGGAATTCCGATCAACCACGCGAGAATGTAACCCATCGCCCCGGCTTCTTTGATTTTGTTTGAAATTTTCATAGGTGCCTCCGCTTGGGATTCGCAGCCAGCGCGCTTTCCGAGTGTTCGGCGACGTCACATTTTTCCCGGCGACGATCGGATCATAGACAGCGCGCTCTCGGCCCTGCGTTGCCAAGCGAAGCGCGCCGACTACAATCCGTCATGAGTTGTCTGCAGGCAGAGGTCGAAGCGCGCGGCCTGCGCATTTTCGATCTCGTCGACAAATATCCGGAATCGATTTTCACCAAAGCCGGATTTTACCAGCGCATGATGGCGCTCTCTATGCGCGACGAGCATTTCAAAGTGCAAATGTTCCGCTTCGTCGATGTGCTCGCTTCGCTCCGGCGCGGCACCGACATCGTCCGCCATCTCGACGAATATTTTGCCGATTTGCAGAGCAGCTTCGCTCCGCTGGTGCGCACCGGCGTGAGTCTCGCGCGCATCGTGCCGTTTTTGAGCGGACCTTTCCTGCGCTGGAACGTCTCCGGCATGGCGCGGCAATTCATCGCCGGTCGCAATCCGCAGGATGTGATGAAGACGCTGCGCAAAAAGCGCCGCGAGAAAATTGGCTTCACCGTCGATCTGCTCGGTGAAGCGGTGGTGAGCGAAGAAGAGGCGAACGAATACACCGCGCGTTGCGGAGAGTTACTCGACTATCTCGCGCACGAAACCAAGGGCTGGACCGATCCGCTCGGCGACGGCGCCGATCTTTTCCCAGTGGTGAACGTGTCGGTTAAAATCTCGGCGCTCTATTCGCAAATGAATTCCGCCGATCCCGCAGACGCGATCGCGCATCTCGCGCCGAAGCTGCGCCCGATCCTGCGCCGCGCCAAGGAGCTCGGCGCTTTCATTAATTTCGACATGGAAAGTTACGCGCACAAAAACGCGACGTTCGAGCTTTTCCGCACGCTCTTTATGGAAAGCGAATTCCGGAATTGGCCGCATGCCGGCATCGTGGTGCAGGCCTATCTGCGCGATGCCGAGAAAGATCTGCGCGATCTGATCGCGTGGGGACGCCAGCGCGGCACGCGTTTCACCGTGCGCCTGGTGAAAGGCGCGTATTGGGATTACGAAAAAATTAAATCGATGCAGAACGGCTGGGTCATTCCGGTGTGGCTGCAAAAGCCGGAGAGCGACGCCAACTTCGAAAAACTCACGCGCATCCTGCTCGAGAACGAGTCGATCGCGACGTCTGCGTTCGGTTCGCACAACGTGCGCAGCATCGCGCACGCGATGGCGTTCGCCGAAGAACGCGGCATCGAAAAAAGCCGGTTCGAGTTCCAACTGCTCTACGGCATGGCCGGTCCCATCAAGCGCGCGCTCGTCGAAATGGGTTACCGCGTGCGCGAATATTCGCCGGTCGGTGAGTTGCTTCCCGGCATGGCATATCTCGTGCGCCGCCTGCTCGAGAACACTTCCAACGAAGGATTTTTGCGCGCGAAATTTTCTGACAACGCGTCGGCTTCGCTTTTATTGCGCGATCCGGCGACGATGACCAACGGCGCCAAACCCGCCTTCATCGCGGAATTCCGCGGCGAAAATCGCGTTGTCATCCCGAGCTCCCGTCGCGCCAAGCCCGTTGTCATTCCGAGCGAAGCCGAGGAATCGCCGAGGGCCACCGGCAGGTTGGCTTCTCGCGACGCGACGGGATCCCTCGGCTTCGCTCGGGATGAGGGTACCAGACGCAACGGTGCCACTCCGGTCGCCTCACAAAATTTCGAGAACTCGCACATGGTGAACTTCGTGCATCAGGAAAACCAGGAAGAAATGCGCGCATCGCTGCGCGCCGTCCGACAGCAGTTCGGCCGCAAGTTTCCGCTCACGATCAACGGCGAGAAATTGCCGGGCGATCGCTGGGCGCCCTCGGTGAATCCGAGCATTCCCGACGAAATCGTCGGCTATACCGCGGATGCCGATGTGCGCGACGCCGATCGCGCCATCGCCGCCGCGCGCGCCGCGTTCCCAGGCTGGAGCAGCGCGCCGTTCGCACAGCGCGCGAGACTCTTGGAGCGCGTTGCTGCCGTGATGGAACGCCGTCGCGCCGAACTTTGCGCCTGGGAAGTTTTCGAAGTGGGCAAGCCGTGGATCGAAGTCGACGGCGACCTGCGCGAAGCGATCGATTTCTGCAATTTCTATGCGCACGAAATGCGTCGCATCGGTTCGCCGCGCCTGACGCAGCACGTCTCCGGCGAAGAGAGCTACCAGCATTACTGGCCACGCGGCGTCGCGCTCGTCATCGCACCGTGGAATTTCCCGATCGCCATTCTGTGCGGCATGGTTTCCGCCGCGGTCGTCACCGGCAACACCGTGATCATGAAACCAGCCGAGCAATCTGCGGTGTGCGGCGCGCTGCTCATGGAAGTTTTCGAGGAAGCCGGCGTGCCGGCGGGCGTGCTGAATTGCCTCATGGGCGACGGCGCAATCATCGGAGCGCATTTGGTGGAACATCCCGACGTCGATCTCATCGCCTTCACCGGCTCGCGCGAAGTCGGTTTGAAAATTTGGGAAACGTCGGGGCGCACCCGACCGGGCCAGCGCGAATTGAAGCGCGTCGTCTGTGAGATGGGCGGCAAAAATGCCATTGTCGTCGACGCCGACGCCGACCTCGATGAAACCATCGTCGACACCATTTATTCCGCCTTCGGTTATCAGGGCCAGAAATGCTCCGCCTGCTCGCGCCTCATCGTGCTGGCTAACAATTATGAGCGCGTCGTCTCGCGTCTGATTGCGGCGGCTGGCAGCGTGCGCGTCGGCAATCCGGAAGAGCCCGGCGTCATCGTCGGGCCGGTGATCGACGAGACTGCGTATCGCCGCATTTTGCGGACGATCGAAGAAGGCAAAAAAGAAGCGACGCTCGCATTCCAATCCGATCGTTTGCCGCCGACCGGCTATTTTATTCCGCTGACGATTTTTACCGACGTGCGCCCGGATTTGAAACTCGCGCAGAGCGAGATTTTCGGCCCGGTGCTGAGCGTCATTAAAGCGCGCGATCTCGACGAAGCCTTCGCTGTCGCAAATTCCACAGACTACGCGCTCACCGCGGGATTTTTCTCGCGCAGCCCGGCGAACATCGAGCGCGCCAAAGCCGAGCTCGTCGCTGGCAACGTTTACATCAATCGCTCCTGCACCGGCGCGATCGTCGGCCGCCATCCATTCGGCGGCTTCAAAATGAGCGGCGGCGGCACCAAAGCCGGCGGCATCGATTATTTGCTCAACTTCCTCATCCCGCGCGTCGTCACCGAAAACATCATGCGCCACGGCTTCGCGCCGGAGGAGACACCGCAACATCGCCGCGAATTTCTGCCAAGCTGAGCGCGTCGGCTAAAACCAGATCGACTCCTATCCCTCGCTTTGGCCGCAGGGGTAAGCTAAGATTCCAGAAGATGAGCGAATCTCCGCAGCTCGATCGCAAGCATTTTTCCGTGTCGGAATTACACCGGGCCGACGAGGAACATTACTGGTGGAACAAGACGCCGGCGGAGAGGCTCGCGGCTCTCGAATTGATGCGCCAAAGTATGTATGGCTACGATCCGACTCGCACCCGACTTCAAAGAGTTCTTACAATTGCTTCGCTCGGCGAAGATTGAGTATCTCCTGGTCGGCGGATACGCCGTCGCTCACTATGGCCATCCTCGCGCCACGGGGGATCTGGATCTTTGGGTCGCATTGGATGAACGAAATGCGTTGGCTTTGTGCGAAGCCGTTCGCGCGTTCGGCTTCGATGTCCCCGAACTGAAAGCCGAACTTGTTCTCCAAACGAAACGAGTCATTCGGATGGGCGTGCCGCCGGTACGGATCGAGTTGCTCACTGGGATCGACGGCGCGGAATTCGGCGAATGTTACTCCCGCCGGGAAACCGTCGATATCATCAGCCTCGCTGACCTGAAGGCGAACAAACGTGCGAGCGGACGGCTGCAGGATCTCGACGACGTCGAGAAGTTGCCTTAGGCGCGATGCTTTACGTTGTCCCCACGCCAATCGGGAATTTGGGCGACATCACCTTGCGGGCGCTGGAGGTTTTGCGCGCGGCGGATGTGATCGCGGCGGAAGATACGCGGCACTCGGGCGTGTTGCTGAAACATTTCGAGATCAAGAAGCCGTTCGTCAGCTTTCACGAGCACAACGAAGCGATGCGCACGGCGCAGTTGATCGAGCGGCTCGCAGCGGGCGAAACGATCGCGCTGATTACCGATGCGGGCATGCCTGGCCTTTCCGATCCCGGCGCGCGACTGATCAACGAATGCATCGCGCGCTCGATTCCCTACACGGTTCTGCCCGGCGCATCGTCGATTTTGACCGCACTCGTTGGATCTGGATTCGATTTGGATCGGTTCTGCTTCCGCGGTTTTCTGCCGGTGAAGAGCGGGCAGCGCGAGCGGGAATTGCGCGCCTCGATCGCGTGCGAAGAAACGACGATTTTCTTCGAGTCGCCGTATCGCTTGGTGAAAAGCCTCGCCGTACTCGCGGAGTTCGCGCCAGATCGCGTCGTCTGTGTGGCGCGCGAGTTGACGAAAAAATTCGAGGAATTCCGCCGCGGGTTACCAGCTGAACTGTTGGCGCATTACGCCGCGCATCCACCAAAAGGCGAGATCGTGCTGCTGGTCGCGCCCCGGTAGCGGCGGTTCCGCAGAGCGTCGCCTACCAACCTCGAGGTATGGCGAGACTCCGTCGAGCCGAGATTTGGAGCGGCGGTTGTGCCCACCGCCGAATCCTGCGGGCACGCCCTCGCCGCGGTGAGCGCATCTTTCCCGCAGAGCGAAACTCCGTTGCACGGCTGGTCTCTCCGGTAGAGGCGCGGCTCTGCGGAGCGTCGCCCTGCCGAGCAGGCGCTTTGCGTTTGCCAAAGCGCACGCGGTGTGGAATGGTGCGCGGCTTTTCCCCAGAGCAAACTTTTATTCGTATGGCTTACGCAATTATCAAGACCGGTGGCCGCCAATATCGTGTGGCGGAGGGCGACACGATCGACGTGGATCTCCTCGAGGGCGAGGCGGGCAAGCAGATCGTGCTGGCTGACGTGCTGATGCACGCCGATGGCGACCACATCACGCACGGTGCGCCGATCGAGGGCGCGAAAGTCACGGCCGAGGTCGTCGAACAGCGCAAAGACAAAAAAGTCATCGCTTACAAATTTCGCCGCCGGAAAGGGTATCACCGCACCGTCGGCCACCGCCGCAAACTCACGCGGGTAAAAATTAAATCGATCAGCGTGGGCGGCTCGAAAGCGAAGAAGGAAAAGGCCTCCTAGTCATGGCACACAAAAAAGGACAGGGCAGCGTTAAGAACGGCCGCGATAGCGTCAGCAAACGCCTGGGCGTAAAAAAATTTGGCGACCAGGTCGTGGTCGCGGGCAACATCATCATTCGCCAGCGCGGGACGAAATTCACGCCCGGCAAAAACGTCGGGCTCGGTCGCGATTACACCATTTTTGCCCTGACCGACGGCAACGTGCGTTTCGATCGCGGCGGTCGTCGCGTGAACGTCGTGCCCACCGCGACGAAGTAAGTTTTTCCGAGCTTAACAACGGCGCGTCCGTTGCGGTAGAGTCGAAGCGTGAAATATAAGACGTATCTTCTGTTCGGCGCTCCCGGGAGCGGCAAAGGCACGCAGGGCAAAACCCTCGGCACCATTCCGCGCTTCTTCCATTGCGCCTGCGGCGACGTCTTTCGCTCGATGGACACACGTACCGCGGTCGGCAAATCGTTTCTCGAGCATTCCAGCAAAGGCCAGCTCGTGCCGGATGAAATCACGGTCGAGCTCTGGCGCGAAGCGATCGGCGCCGCCGTCGACGCGCACAAATTCAAGCCGGACATCGATACCCT
>JALYTV010000130.1 GCA_030854105.1 Verrucomicrobiota bacterium
GTCTATGACCGCCGTGGATCGCGTTCAGGCCGGCGGTCATAGACCGCCGCTACAGCGTTCACTTCCTCCGCGGCGCGGCGATTTTCCCATTCGGCCATTTCATTCCATGTGCGCGCCTCCACCACGAAACCTCTCTTGCGGATAAAGGGCCGCACGATCTCAATCTCACGATCGAGTCGCGCGCCTAACGCATGAAATTCCGCCGGCGTTTTCGGAACTGGCCGATTTCCGACAGTCTTCGTTTTCATGACGGCAACGGAAAGCGCCGCGTGAGATCGCGCACTTTCGCGCGCACGCGTTCGAGGCCGGCGTCGCTCTCGCGTTCCTGTAACGCTTCCGCGATCAAGTCGGCGATTTCGAGCATCTCTTCTTCTTTCATGCCGCGCGTGGTGACGGCGGGCGTGCCGACGCGGATGCCGCCGGGCTTGAAGATCGGGTAGGTATCGAACGGGATGCCGTTTTTGTTGACGGTAATGCCGGCGCGATCGAGCACTTCCTGCGCGACTTTGCCGTTGATCTCTTTCGGCCGCAGATCAACCAGCATGAGGTGATTGTCGGTGCCGCCGGAAACGATGCGGTAGCCATGCTTCGACAGGCCCGCAGCGAGCGCCTTCGCATTCACAACGACCTGTCGCTGATAATCGCCAAAGGCGGGTTGCAACGCTTCGTGGAAACAAACGGCCTTGGCCGCGATGACGTGCATGAGCGGGCCGCCCTGCACGCCGGGGAAAACGGTGCCGTCGATTTGTTTCGCGAACTTTTCCTCGCACAGCACGATGCCGCCGCGCGGGCCACGCAAACTTTTGTGCGTCGTCGTGGTGACGAAATGCGCGTGCGGAATCGGGCTCGGATGCTGACCGCCAGCGACGAGCCCAGCGATGTGCGCCATGTCGACGAACAGCAGCGCGCCGACGGAATCCGCGATCTGGCGCAGGCGCGGAAAATCGATGATGCGCGGGTAAGCCGACGCGCCGGCCGTGATCATCGCTGGTTTCGTTTCCTCGGCCTGTTTTTGCAGCGCGTCGTAATCGATCAGCTCCGATTTCTCGCTTACGCCGTAGGCAGCGACTTCGTAAAATTTACCGGAGAAATTCGCCGGATGTCCGTGGGTAAGATGACCGCCGTGCGCGAGATTCATGGCTAGAATTTTGTCGCCGACTTTGAGCACGGAAAAATAGACGGCCATATTGGCCTGCGCGCCGCTGTGCGGCTGCACGTTCGCATGGTCGGCGCCGAAGAGACGTTTGGCGCGATCGATCGCGAGCTGCTCGACGACGTCGACATTTTCGCAGCCGCCGTACCAGCGTTTTCCCGGATAGCCTTCCGCGTACTTATTCGTCAGGCAACTGCCTTGCGCTTCCATCACCGCGCGGCTGGTGAAATTTTCCGATGCAATCAGCTCGATGTTTTCGCGCTGTCGTTTCTCTTCGGCCGCGATGGCGTCGGCAATTTCCGGATCGGTTTTGCGCAGGCCGCCGCTGGGCGCGGCAAATTCAGATCGGGCTGGTTGTGATTGGCTCATGGCTTGGGAAGGCAGACCGCCGCCGCGCACGGAGGCGGGCACGGTGATTTTGCTCTCTTCTACAAATGCCAGCACGCTTGGCAAAGCGTTTTCAATCGTCTGCGCGCAAACATTGTAGGTCTGGCGTCCCATGCCGATCGGATCGGGGACATCGAGCCAGGACGTCGCGCCGGGCTGCTCGAATTCGCGCAACAAAAAAGTCTTGTCGGCCGCGCTTGGAAACAGCAGCGCGATCGCTTCCAGGTGCGAGCCCGTCATTCCAAAAATATGGGTGGCGCGTTCGATGAGCGCGCTGGTTAGCGGCTGGCTGCGTTGCCCGCGCAAATCGACGCCCTCCTCCGCGCAAACTTCCACGGCGTGCGCGCTCGGTGGTTGCCCGCGCACAGCATGCAAACCCGCCGACGCGACTTCGATGTCTTTGCGATTGCCGACCATGCGACGGAACAGCCCTTCCGCGATAGGACTGCGGCAAATATTTCCGGTGCAGACGAAGAGGACGCTTTTCACGGAGACAACCCGGTAGATTCGCATAAACGCGCGGCAACGCGACTGGGTTATGGCGGTAGGGGTGCGTTGAAATGGAGGTGCCGCTGATTTGCGGCACGCGCCGTTAGTCGCGCCGCCGCCTGTCATCCCGAGCGCGGGCGAGGGATCTTCCAATGTTCGAAGGCGTGGGAGCATTGGGGGATTCCTCGCCGTCTGCGCGGCTCGGAATGACAAAGGACGCGCGGCTCGCGCTGAAAAGGCGCGCGCGGCTTACCATTACGGAGCGCCGGTCTGTTGCGCGGATGCGGTGCCAGCGCCGCGCGCGAATGTCAGCCGACGCGATCATGCGCGATTTTTTTTGCACTGGCGCGGCTCACGTTTCTAACGACGCTCTCCGCATGTCGGATCCGGTGATCGAGCAAGCCTGGCGCGAAGGCGCACGTCCGTGTCGTTGCCGGAAGCGCATCGCGCCGTTGCCGTCAACGAGGCTGGATTGTTTTGCAAGCTGCTCGCGTCTGGCCAAGACTCCAAGCTCACCGGCACGCTCGCGGGCCATATCCTGAACGTGAAATATTTGCTCGATTGGAGTGGGCTGATTGATCCGGCGGCACGCGCGCTCTAAAATTATGTATCGCAAAATTCTCGTCGCTCTCGAAAACAGCAATGCCGACGAAGCGGTCATGCCGCATGTCGCCGCGCTCGCGAAATTGCACGGCGCCGAACTGTTGCTCGTGCACGTCGCGGACGGATTTGCCGCGCGCAATTTCGATCAGCTCAAGCTGGTGGAATCGGACGAGATGAAAGCTGATCGCGCGTATTTGGAGAAGGCGGCGGAAAAATTGCGCGCGCAAGGCGCGACGGTGCACGCGAAGCTCGAGCTCGGCGATCCGGCGATGCAGATTGTAAAAATCGCGAGCGCGGAAAATTGCGATCTCATTGCCATGGCGTCGCATGGCCACCGGCTCATTGGTGATATTTTGCACGGCAGCACCATCAACGAAGTGCGGCACAAAACGGCGGTGCCGTTGTTGCTTGTGCGCGCGGCGCGTTAAAGTGGCGCAAGGTTCCAACTTGCGAATTTGAACGCGGCAAGTCAGAGACTTGCCCCACTCTGAATTTTGAAAGCGCTGCTGCTGACGAACGAATATCCGCCGAATAACTACGGCGGCGCCGGTGTGCACGTGGAATATCTGGCGCGCGAACTGGCGAAATTGATGCCGGTGGAAGTGCGCTGTTTCGGCCATCAAGACGTGAGAGCGGGTAACCTGACGGCGCGCGGCTTCGGTCTCGATACCAGCGGATGGAAATGTCCGCAGCCGTTGCGATCGACCTTTGGCGCGGTGCAGCGTGGCGTCGATTTCAACACCGCCGGCATCGATGCGCAGATCGTGCATTGTCACACTTGGTATGCGCATTGGGGAGGCATTCTCGCGAAACTGAATTACGGCATTCCGCTCGTCGTCACCGTGCATTCGCTGGAGCCGTTGCGGCCATGAAACGCGAGCAGCTCGGCGG
>JALYTV010000001.1 GCA_030854105.1 Verrucomicrobiota bacterium
GAATCGCGGAGCGACGACGATGAGTCGCATCCCTTCCCATTCGCGGGCAAAAGCGATCGCACAATCGGCGAACGCTCCCGTCAACGTGAGCGGAACATAATCGCCGCTCCGGAATAATCCCGCGTGCTCGCGCCGGAATCGCAGTAACCGCTGCGTTAGAAAAAGTTTGATCCGACCGTCCCTCCAATTCGCCAGCAAATCTTCCGGCGACACGGCTTGCAATCCCGTGAGCAGATTCCGCCGGTGCTGGTAATCGACCGGTCGCCGGTTATCCGGATCGACCAAGCTGAAGTCCCAGATTTCGCTTCCTTGATACAAATCCGGCACGCCTGGCGCCGTCAGCTTGAGCAACGTCTGTGAGAGAGAATTCGTCGCTCCCAGACTCGCGATTTCCTCTGCAAAGGGAATGAAGCTTTCGAGAAAACGATTGCGCGGTGATGGGTCCAGGACTTTTTCGACGAAGTCCGCGGTCGCTCGATCCCACGCCTCATTTGGCTGAATCCAACTGGAATTCAGCTTCGCTTCTTTCAGCGCCTTGCCCATGTATTGCTGGATGCGCTCCACGAAAATTCGCCGCGACTCGTCGCTGAGAGATCGAAATGAAGCGAGAGGCCACGCGCCGAGCAGTGTTTGGTAGAGCAGATATTCTTCGTTTGCGTCCGGCGCTTCCGCGTCATCGACGCGCGTCTTGTATCGGCGATTGAGCACGCGCCATTTCGACAGCGCGCGTCCCCACCGTTGCGGAATCTCCGAGATGGCGAGCATGCGCGCGCGCACGTCTTCGCTGCGCTTGGTGTCGTGCGTGGAAGTGGTGAGCAACGTCGCCGGCCACTCGCGTTGTCGGTATTGATTACGCGCGTGAAAGTCGTCCACCGTAAGACCGAATTGCTGCGGCTCGCCGCCGACTTCGTTCAAGGCCGCCAGCCGATTGTAAATGTAGAAGGCGGTGTCCTCGACGCCTTTCGCCGTGATCGGGCCGGTTGCCTGTTGGAATTTGAGCAGGAAATTCGCGTGCGCGGCGCGCTGCTCTTCGGTCAGGTTTTCTGGAAAACGTTGCAGCAAAAGATCGCGCACGAAATTGAAGACCGATTCTTCGAGCGCGGGATTGCGGCGTTTCGCCGCCGCGACCGCGCGTTCGATTACCGCACGATCGGAATCGTGCACCGGCTTTCCCGGTTCCACATAAGTGCGGTAAACGGGAAAGCACGCGATCGTCTCGCGCACCGCGCGCGCCAGCGCTTCGAGCGTGAAATCGCGGAACCAGCGATTCTGCTCCGACAAACGATCGACCAGATTGCCGAGCACGTTCACTTCGCTCGCGAGCGAGAGGCGCATAATGAGCCGCTTCTTCGCATAAACGAGATGGCCGTACGGCATTGAGTGACCGATGAAACGCTTGAAGATTTTTGTGATCTCCGGTTCCCCGCTGCGATCGACCAGGACGCCGGCGACGTTGTTGGTGAAGTCGTAGCCGGTGGTGCCGTGCACCGGCCAGTCGCTGCGCAATTTCTCGTCGCCGGTGAGAATTTTTTCGACGACGAGATAGATCGCGCGCCCATGATCGGGCTGGCTAACATCCAGCGCTGCCGCGCAACGACGTTGGAGTTTCTCGAAATACTCGCGCGGCTGGTAGAGGCCGTCCGGATGATCGATGCGCAGGCCGGTGATCTCGCCGCGCTGAACCAGCTCGAGCAGTAACGCGTGCGCGGCGTCGAACACCTCCGGTAATTCCATGCGGATGGCGACGAGATCGTTCACGTCGAAGAAGCGCCGGTAATTAATTTCCTCCGCCGCCACGCGCCAGAACGCCAGCCGGTACGATTGCTCGTTCAGTAATTCGTCGAGGCGATCAAAACTGCGCGCATCGCCCGGCGTGCCATTGATTTGCTCGACCGCTTGCTCGATCGCGGCCAGCACCGGCGGCGCTTCCGCGCAGCGGCGATCCAGCCGGCGCTTGATCACTTCCTTCTCGCGCGCGCGCTCGGAAATGCGATCGGGATTCGTCTCCGAGCGCGATGGCAAATATTCCAGCGCAGTCCGAATGCTTTGCAGCTCGCCGTAATACTCCTCCGCCTTTTGCGGATGCAAAATGCCGAGCGCGAGATCGAGAATGTGCCGGTAGGTGCTGGGCGCGAGCGGGAAAATGTGCTCGTAATATTCGAGGCGAAACGAGCCCGCGTCGTAACGCACCTTCAGCTCGCCCCGCTCCAGCACGCGTCCGTATTGATCGCCGAGGACCGGCAGGAGCACTTTATCGTGCAGATCGGTCTTGAGCGGTTTCCAATCGATATCGAAGTACGGCGCGTAAAGCGAGCTCGGCCCGTTCTCGAGCACATCCTGCCACCACGCATTGCGCGGATCGCCGAGTCCCATGTGGTTCGGCACGAAATCGACGAGCTGGCCCATGCCGTGCGTGCGCAGCGTTTCCGCCCACGCGTCGTATTCCTCGCGCGTACCGATCGCTTCGTTCAGCTTGTTGTGATCGGTAATGTCATAGCCGTGCAAACTATCCGCGCGCGCCTGGAAATAGGGCGACGCATAGCAGTCGCTGATCCCGAGCTCGTGCAAATACGGCACGATCTCGCGCGCCTGCGCAAAGGTGAAATGCCGGTTGAACTGCAACCGGTATGTGGCTGTGGGAATGCGCGGTTTTTTTTCTGTCATGTCGAGCACAGCCGAGACATCCCGTGGCGCAACCTGTCCGCAAACGCAAACGGCTTTCCACAGGGCGCGGCGCACCGAAGAGACGGCCCGAACCTAAACCAGCGTGTCATTCCGAGCCACCCGCACTCCGAACCGCGTGCGTCATCCCGATCCGCGCGCGCTTCGGCATCCCGCCGCGCGCGTCTTGTCATTCCGAGCCGCGCAGACGGCGAGGGACCTCCCGTTTCTTCATGGCACGTCCGGCCTCAGCGCGATACTGCGCCGTCAGCACGCTTCATAGAAAACGCGGAAGCTGTCGGTGTTCCAATCAATCGCGTCTTCGCTCCCGAAGAGAACTCAGCGATTGCCTTCGCAAGCTCGGTTTTACCGGTACCCGTCGGTCCGAGAACAAGAGTTTACAAATCGGACGAGATTTTTGTTGTTTAGCCATCTGCAACCGGATCAGCTTTGCGACATCCGCTACGATCCCATCCTGTCCTTTCACTCTCGATTGGAGATGCTTGTTCATCAACCTTACTGCCCACGCTCTCGGATTGACGCTTGGCCAGCATCGTCTTGAGCTGGTCCCAATCGGTCATTCCGGTGAGGTTGGACATGGATTAGCCTTTTACAAAATTTCTGAATTTCTCCGCTTCGTCTCCTAGCCGATCAAGCCATGATCTTGGATGCGCAATACTGTGAACACTGATCCCCTCCGACTTCAGAACATCATTTGTATTTGGCACGCACTGACAATTACTTCGCGCTTCCTTCACCTGTTGGTTCATCGCGAACAGGACATGTGATGCGTTAACAAAGTGCAAAAGCTGGAGGAGCAAATTATCGCAATAAGAAATCCAAGAACAGTCGGAAGGCTTAGGCAAACCGCTCATTCCTTCGCAGTCGCTGCCGCCGCGCATAAAGGGAAAATAATTCCAGATCAACAAACGCTCGTCGGCAAATTTCTTGATGATTCCTTCTTGTCCCAGCATCCTGACTTCCTTAATAGAGCGTTGATCAGCGAAAAGAGCTTTGAAAAGGTTGTTGCCGGTCAGCCCAAGATTCCGTGCGTTTTGAAAGTTTTCGGTTTCCACGGCAGCCCAGTCTTGACCCGGCAGCGCCGACATTTCACCGACGACGTGCTTTAATGGATAATAGTCTGTTAAGACCAAAACTTTCGTCGATTGAGGAAACGTCCCTTCTCCGTTGTCGTCTTTAATTGAGACGTTCAACAGACATGCATCAACGAAAGGATCAAAAAGTAACGAGAGACCGCGATGAGTTGATCCCGCAAAGCCGTTTGCTGCTTTCTTCCACGCTATAAGATCATTCGACGAAATCTGAGCAGGACATATCCATCCCGACCCGGTTTCGCCGTTCGCCAAAAGATTGTATGGGGCAGGGTTGGCGGTCAGCAACCCATGTTGTTTAGCCTCTGCCCATTCCAAAGAAGTAATATCAGATGCTAGTTTTCGAAGATCCGAACCGTCTGGAAATCCCTTGTCGCATTCTATTCTTAACCGATGAGTATTCACGCTCTTTCCAACGATTATCGCTTCTTCCGCATGTTTTGTAAGGCGTTAGTTGCCTTTTCGTTACCCTGCGCCGCTGCTTTCGTCCACCACTTAACTGCCTCCGCGCCGTCCTTCCTGACTCCAACGCCTTGCCAAAACACGAATCCTAGGTTGGCTTGGGCGTCGGCGTTGCCGTGTGCAGCAGCCTTCTTCAACAAATCAGTAGCTTTCTGAATATCGTTCTCAACTCCATTTCCTTCGAGGTACATAATCCCCAAGTTATTCGCTGCTTGATCGTCACCTTGCTCAACGGCTTTTTTAAACCATTTTGCAGCTTGAAAAGGATCTCGTTCAACCCCCTCGCCCAGTAAGTACATAGTTCCTAAATGCATTTGGGCCTCAGCATTGCCTTGTTCAGCGGATTTCTGAAACCATTTAGCAGCTTCAGCAGCATTTTTTTGAACTCCGTTCCCTCCGAAATACAGATGTCCTAGCTGGAGCTGGGCTTCTACGTCGCCATGGTCGGCAGCTTTCCGAAACCATTTTGCTGCTTCAACACGATCGGTTGGAACTCCATGTCCTCCATAATACATATTGCCTAGATAGAACTCAGACCCCTTGTTGCCTTGCGCAGCAGCCTTCCGAAACCATTTTGCTGCTTCGGTGAAATCCTGTCGGACACCCTGACCGCCTTGATAAAACATACTTCCTAAGAAGAACTGTCCGTGTGGATTTCCCTTGTCAGCTGACATTTGAATCCATCTGACAGCCTCCCCAAAGTTTTGTGGGACACCATCGCCTAGCAAATACATGGCCCCTAAATGAAACTGCGCTTCCGTATTTTTCTGTTCAGCTGCCTTCTTGAGCCATTTAGCAGCTTCTAAATGATCCTTATTAATTCCAGTCCCGTTGAAATACATTTCCGCTAAGTGCAATTGCGCATCTGAATCTCCCCTCTCTGCCGCTGCGCGGTAGCTCTCAAAAGTATTTCCAGACACAGAACTCGATCCGGGCGTTGATTTATCAGGCGACGCTGAGTTGACTGGCGCGTCATTTGGGCCCGATTGAGATGGAAAGTCAATATTGTCAATCAGCCACTTCCCGTTTCGTTTTATTACCGACACGGCCATCCCTCGATTGACTATGGCGTCTGCACGATCAGCTCCTTTAATATGCACATCGACGACTCGGATAGGATCAATATCCTGCGGTGCAGCGGCGTCGGTCAAGATGTACGGGTCGCCATCACGGCCCCCTATCGCGATTTCCCTTTGGAACCCCTCGCTTAGGAACTCGGAACGCAATTGCGCTTCGACGGTAGCGTGATCGGGGACTTGATATTTCTCGTAGAAGGAATTTACCATTGCAGCAATCAGGTCAGAATCTTCCGACTTCGCGCGACTTCGCGAGTGCGAGCTCGGGCGAGACAACACATTGTAAGCGGTGAGACCAGCAGAAATTGCGGCACTGATTGCAAAAAGCTGAAACCAGGAATTTTGGAGAATCGGTTGCCGCTGCATCTTATCGATTCGCTAGCGACAGCTCTCCGGTTTGCTTGTTCGAGCCTTTCTTGAGCATCTCATTAGCGCTAATCGCGGCTCCAATCGGCAGACTTGCTTCCGTTAACGAACGTGCCGTGAAACCTTTTTCCGTCAGCATCTATGTTCGTTACTGGGCCATCCAGTTTTCCCCGAATCATCTTTCCCGTGTAGCGGCTGATGACAGCTCCCCGCTTGGACCACGTCAATGTGCCCGCCCCGGTAGCATACCCATTGGCGTCACAATCGCCCGACCACGAAGCTTCGTCACCCGGCCGTGGGTGATTATTCCAAACAAGTGTACCGCCATCTTTCGTCACGTGATAAGCGCCGCCGCCGCTGCGCGGGGACGGCGGAGCGATGGGCGATTGTCCAATGTTGTCGCTCGCCTCAGTCGCAGCGCCGCCAGCGGGCGGTTCGTACACGCCGTATTGGTACGGCATTCCAGACGATAAGGTATTGGGTATAGTGAAGACGAGCCGTTCTTTCGGATGCTCGGCGTCTTTCGGAAGTATTTTGGGAATCTCGACCTTCGCTTCATGAACGCCCGGACGCCCACCGACCATGATTAACCAAATTCCAGGATACAGTCCTCGTAATTGATACGGAATCGCAATACTGATGTGGCCATCAGGCAAGGCGTGAACTGCCTTATCCCCGGCGACGAGTATGGTCTCACCTCTAGGTCCCACCAAGTATATTTCCAGCTTTGCGTTCGCCTCCCAGCCGCTAACGGTCAGTATGAAACTAGGACCAGCAAGTTCGTTAGCTTGCGCGTGGTCGATGCTAATACCAACCCGTGCCATAGCGGCGAGCTCTGGAGCATTGGGTGATGGAGGCGCTGCGTTTTCGCTCGTGAGATTTGGTTCGGCCGACGTTTGCGAACTGATAAATGGAGACGGCGAAGCAGATATAATCGGAGCGGACGAGCCGGGATTTAGTTCCGAAGTGGGGCGCGCACGTTCATGACTGGCTAACTGCAAGTTCGGATGGCGGGAAATGATGTTGTAAGCGATCAGACTGGCAGAAATCGCAGCACTGATCTTAAAAAGTTGAAACCAGGAATTTTGGAGAATCGGTTGCCGCTGCATCCTATCGATTCGCCAGCGTCAGTTCTCCCGCGCTGTCTATTTCGATCGCGACGTGAGTAACGCCCGTTTCTTTTCGCGCGCCGGATCAAGGGGCCGAGCTTTTCCTGGATGTAGGCGCCAAGTTGTCGCACGCCGTACTCTTTGAAATCTTCGTTACGCTGCACCGCGTCCAGAAGCACCCCCGGTGAAGCGTAACTCACCTCAATGCCGTATTCTCTCCATTGCCTGGCAAGCTGTAAACACGCGACCTCGGCGATATGGATCGGCGCAAGTTCATCCATTAAGTAGATCCCGTTCCATCGTGATAGAAATGCTTTGTCAAACCCGGCGTTACCGACCAACGCATCACGGCTGCGACCGAACCATGCGGAAGGGTCAGACGTTTGGCTGCGGATGTTCCGCAGTTCATCCACTGCGGCATTGCAGGTCGCAAAGAATATGCAACCGCTGAAATCGACCATCCGGCCAGAACTTTTTTCGCGACACACGGCGACATCGAGAATGTCGTAGAGACAATGCTGCAAATCTTTGTGAGCTTTTTCTAATTCATCAAGAATCACCACTCGCTTCGGATTTTCGAGGACCGGTCGGGTTAATGCGCCGCCGACCTCGTAACCCGGACTGCCGGGTGGCGGCCCGTTAAGCGTGAACACATCGTCGGCGTGTTTGTACTGATTCATTCGCAGAATCACTGGAGGCGAGTCAGGGAAGACTGCTTGGCCGATTAGCTGGGAGAGAAAGGTTTTTCCCGTTCCAGTAGGCCCGACCAACAGAAAATTTCCCAAGGTGCGGCCCGGCTTCGCGAGGGCGAATCGCTGCTCAAGAGCTGCGATGATTTCATCAATCACTTGATCCTGGCCACGCACGTTCTCTTTTAACCACGGCCCATACTTGGCGAGATCGCGCTGGGCAATGTTGTCATAGTCGATTGATCGAATTTGAAGCTCAGCTCGCTTTTCCTCGCGCCGATGCACGAACCAAATGGTCATCATCGCGGCGCAGCAAAAAACAAGAATGGCGGGCGCAAACCATATGTTGACTTTATTTAACCCATACAGCGCGCCGCCGATCATTATCGCGACCATTACCAAGAACATGGGCTCGAGGTTATTGGTGCCCGGCTTTATGAATGCCATACCACTCACTGTAACAGCACGGTCTCGCTGACCTTTTCGCCGACCATCCGCCGGCGGGTGGTGAGTTCCCGCGTCGGCGACATAACTTCAAACGCGACGCCTTTCCCACCGCGGCCGGCCGTGACGAGATACATGACATTCGCCGGAACACCTCGCTTAAGCGGGAGCGAAAAGTACGTTGGGATCTGAGACAGAATCACATCTTGAAATGGGGTGCCGTCCACAATGGCGCCCGCCCCAGCGTCGGAACGGATGTTTGTTCCCGTAGAAAAGCCGAGTTCAGCCCGTGCTCACCGTGATCTGCATTCATTTTACCCGGTTAAAAATATCATTCCCCGTGCGCGATGTCAGCGATAATTTGGCTGACAATAGCGAGCAGCCGCTGTAGCAAATTTTACGTCATCGAAATCACGCAATGAAAACAATCCGCTACTTTATTCTCACTGGCTTTGTCGCATCGATCGCCTCTCTAAGCTATCTCGCAGCTGGATCTCAGGGAGTCATACGCGAGTGCAGAGACCCCGCCGGACATTTGCTCTACAGGGTGCGCGGCCACGAAATCATCGCCCCAAACAATCTCCTCATCGGCACTGTCGAAAACGGAGAGGTTCGCGATTCAGGAAATAGACTTCTCGCGCGCGATGGGGATCCCGGGCTGCTGTATTGCCTGACTCGCCAATGATCGCCGTCGGGCACGAACCGCAACGCGCTAATGTCTCGCGATTGAATTGCAATCGGTAGGTGCAATTCGGAATGCGCGGGTGTTCGGTCTTCACAGCAGAGAAGAAGTTTAGACAGGATGGACAGGATTACAGAAATCTAAATCCTGATAATCCCGTTAATCCTGTCTATTCTTTACATTCGCTCCGGCACTTTAATGCCAAGCAATTGCAGACCGCATTGCAGCACGCGCCCGGTCAATTCAGAGAGCGCGAGCCGCGACGAACGCGTCGGCTCCTCCGCCTTCAACACCGGGCACGCTTCGTAGAAAGCGTGGAAGCTATTGGCGAGTTCGAATAAATAATTAGCCAGCACGTTCGGGCGAAAATCGTTCAGCACTTGCGGCACGATCTCGGCGAACTGGCAGAGCTTCTTTCCCAGCGCCAGCTCTGCATCGTCAGCCAGCGCGATCTGCGACGGCGGCGTGAACGTGTCGTCTAATTTCCGGAAGATGGAACGAATTCGCACGTACGCATTCTGCAAATACGGCGCGGTGTTGCCTTGAAACGACAGCATGCGGTCGAACGAAAAAATGTAACCGGTCATGCGATACTGCGAGAGATCAGAATATTTGATCGCGCCGAGGCCGATCGCCTCCGCGATTTCGTCGCGTTCCTTTTCGCTCAGTTCCGGATTTTTTTCGGCGACAATTTTGCCAGCGCGTTTCACCGCTTCGTCGAGCAAATCAGTCAGCGCGACATTCTCGCCCGAGCGGGTTTTCATCAGCTTGCGATCTTCGCCGAGAATGCTGCCGAAGGTGATGTGGCGGAAATCGGTCGTGTAACCTTCGCGGCGCGCGATGGCGAAGATCTGTTTGAAGTGCAGAATCTGCGGCGCGCCGACCACGTACCAGACAGCGTCCGCGCCGAGATCGTCCGCGCGATAATTCACTGTCGCGATATCTGTCGTCGCGTAATTGTAGCCGCCGTCGCTTTTGCGAATAATGCACGGCTTGTCGGCGAGCTCGGGAAGGTCGCGGAAGAAAGCGCAGACCGCGCCTTCGCTGATCTCAGCCAGCCCGTTCTTGAGCAATTTTTCCACGAGAGCGGGTAGTCTGTCGTTGTAGAAACTTTCGCCGCATATCATGTCGTAGCGAATGTCGAGCTGCGCGTAGACGCGATTGAATTCGCACAGCGAAAGATCGACGCATTGTTGCCAGATCGCGAAATTTTCCGCGTCGCCCGCCTGCAATTTCACCAGCTCAGCGCGGCATTGTTCGCGCACGGCTTCGTCGCTGGTCGCGAGCGCGTTCGTCTCTTTGTAAATGCGCACCAGTTCCGAGATCGGGTCGGCTATGAGCGCTTCGCGGTTGAGCAAATTCTTCCAGCCGTAAATCACCATGCCGAACTGCGTGCCCCAGTCGCCGAGATGATTATCGCGCACGACTTCGTGGCCGAGGAATTCCGCGATGCGCGCCAACGCGTCGCCTAAAAACGTGCTGCGAATGTGGCCGACATGCATCGGCTTCGCGACATTTGGCGAACCGAAATCGACGACGATCTTTTTCGGCTGCGCGATTTTCACGACGCCGAGCCGTTCATCGCGTGAAATCGTCGACACCGCTTTCTCCACCGCATCGCGCGTAAGTCGAAAATTAATGAAGCCAGCGCCAGCGACGGTCGGCGTTTCGCTCAAACCAGCGACGTCGAGCTGCGTGATGATCGCGTCGGCTATTTTGCGCGGATTCTCGCCGCGCTTTTTCGCCAGCGGCAACGCGGCGTTCGTCTGATAATCGCCAAAGCGTGCGTCGGTCGCGGGCGTAACTTCGGCGTTGCTCTCGAAACCGGCTGCTTGCAACGCGTCGGAAAGTCGGCGCGTAAGCTGCGACGCGAACGTCTGCATCCTGCGGCTACGCGGCGCGGGCGCGGAAAATCTCGATGATCGCGTCGGCTGTGGTGGCCTGCGCCAATTGTTCGCGCACGGCGCGATCGTTCAAAAATTTCGCGATGGAAGCGAGCGTGCGCAGATGCGTTTGAAATTGATTCTTCGGCACCACGAAAAGGACGACGAATTTCACCGGCGCATTATCGAGCGCGTCGAATTCGATGCCTTTGCTGGAGCGACCGAAAGCGGCGACGACGTCCTCCAGACAATCGGCCGAGCAATGCGGAATGGCGATGCCGAAGCCGATGCCGGTGCTCATGGTTTCCTCGCGTTGTTTGAGCGAAGCGAGAATGCTTTCGCGATCCTGCTGGCGAATTTTTCCACGCGCGACGAGCAGATCCATCAGCTCGACGATGGCGTCCCAGCGTTCGGTCGCCTTCATTTCGGGAATGATGTCGTCGGCAGAGAGAAGATCGGCGAGCGCCATGGGGTCCTCGTGGGGCGGAAGCTTACTGTCCACTCATCGCATGACAAGCCGATTCAAGACGTGCGCTTGCGATCGCGCACATGATAGTTCAACTGCCGCGAGAGCAGCCAGCGCACGCCGAACATGTCGACGGTGGCGCGGATGGCGCGATTGCCAAGCCCGTATTTACTGGTGCCGTAACGCCGCGGCCGGTGATTGACGGGAATCTCGACGAGCTTGTAGCCGCCGCCTTTCACCAGCGCGGGGATGAAACGATGCATGCCTTTGAAGGGCACGAGCGTGCGCACGCATTCGCGCCGCATCGCCTTGAGCGTGCAACCGGTGTCGCGCACGCAGTCGCGCGTGAAACGGCTGCGCACGAGATTCGCGACGCGGCTGGTGATGCGTTTGACGACGGTGTCCTTGCGTTTCGCGCGGTAACCACAGACGAGATCGGCGCCGCGCTCAATCTCCGCCAAGAGGCGCGGAATGTCGGCGGGATCGTTTTGCAGATCGCCATCGAGCAGGACCGCGACTTTGCCGCGCGCGGCGTGCAAGCCGGCATACATCGCCGCGCTCTGGCCGGCGTTCTGTTCGAATTGCAAAAGCCGCACGCGCGCGTCCTCCACCACTTGCCCGACAGTGCGATCGGTCGAGCCGTCGTCGACGAAAATGATTTCGTAATCGAGTCCCTTGAGCGCGTCGTTCAATTCGCGCTGCAAGATCGCAATGTTCTCCTCTTCGTTATAGAGCGGGATCACAACCGACACGTTCATAGCGGCAGGGTGCGATAAGTGCGGCACAAGTAAACGTCCCAGGCGCGCACGATTTTTCCGTAGTGGCTCACTGCGATGCGGCGCAGCGGCGTGATTGAAGAAAACGCAGCGCTAATATTGTGCGGCACATTTTTGCGGCCGGCGTCCTGCACGAACAACGCGCTGCGGCCTGCGAAAGGCTCCACGCCGCTCTCTTCGGTGTAGGTTTGGTCGTCGGGCTTCGGCGTTCCCGGCGGGCGCGCAACGAATTCATCGTAGCGCGGCCAGAACGAAAACTGATTCTCGATCGCCTGTGATTCCACGATGTAGCAGGGCGGATGGCCGGGGCCTTCCACGCGTTTGTCGCGCAAATAAAACGAAATCTCCGAGGCGCGATCGCGCGCATCGGCGATGAGAAAAAGTTTCTCGCCGGTTTGCTGTTCGGCCTCGCCGCGAATGTTTTCGAGCGCGGTGGTCGCGTTGTGCCAGCCCCACGTCGTATCGGACGGATCGTGCCGGTTAATTTTGAAACCGATCGCACGGATGCTGTCGGTATTGAGAAAGACGGCGCTAAAGAGGAGGCCGAGCGCGAGCGCCGTCGCGCCCATGAAACGCCAGCCAGCGCTCTCTCTTATCCGTTCCTGCCAGAACGCGACCGCGAGCAACGCGAAGCCGGGCAATGCCAGCGCGTCCCAATTTGGCGCCGCCGTTTTGTGCAGCGAAAGAATGGTGTAGAACGCGAAGACCGGCAGCCCGAACCACATCAAAAACAGGCGACGCGGTTGCATCTTCGCGCGCTGCCAGGAAGCGATGGCAGCGATGGCGATGGCGAGAAAAAGCAGCGGCGAGTAAGTAACGAAGTGCACGCTGAGAAATTTCAATAGCTCCGTCGGATGCAAGCCGAAGCCGCCGTCGATTTCGCCGCGCGCGCGCAGATGCCCGACGGTCGCCCACGCGTGTTGCGCGTTCCATTGCCACGGCGGCACGCAGGCGAGGGCGAAGAGAATAAGGCAGAGATAGAATCCCGGGCGCCGGAATTCGACCCGCAACCGCGGGATGAGCGCGAGCACGACGACGATGGAGACGAGCGCGAACGCGTTGGTGTATTTACAGAGAAATCCGAGCCCGAGCGCGAGCCCGGTAAGCAGCCAATATAAGAATGAACGCGGACTATTTTCCGTCACGCGCCAAAACGACCACATCATCGCCAGCCAGAAAAAAAGCGAGAGCGGATCGATCGTCATGAGCACGGAACCGACGTTGAAGAGCGGCGTGACATTAAGCGCGATCACGCTCCACAACGCCGCGCGCGCGTCGAACAAACGTCGCGCGAGATAGAAAAAAATGATACTCGAGCCCGCGCTCAGGAACGGACTGAAGAAGCGCACGCCGAATTCGTTCGCGCCGAAAAGCATCGTCGTGGCGCGAATGGCGAAGGCGACGCCGGGACCTTTGCTGAAATAAGCGGGCGCGAGCCGGCCGGACCAGAGCCAGTAATGCGCCTCGTCGAAATTGAGGTCGCTCGTCCAGAGCATGGACAAGCGCACCAGCGTGAGCGCGCCGAGAAAAAGCCAGACCGCGCGTTCGATTTTCATGGCCGCAACGCCGGTAGCAGGCGCAAATGATTTTCCAAAAGCTGCGGCCAGAAACGCGCGCCGATTTTCTCCCATGCGATCTCGCACACAACCAGCACGATCATGGTTTCGCCGACGGCGAGGAAAACGGTCGCGATGACATCGCTGGGCCAATGCGCGCCGAGATAAAGTCGCGAGTAACCGACGAGCGCGGTGATGATCCAGTAAAGCTTGCCCCAGCGACGGAAGAAGAGCGTGCAGCACAGCGCGATCACGGTGTTATTGCTGGTGTGCCCGGAAGGGAAGGAGGCACGCGAACGTTCGCGCTCTTTCTCGTCGGAATATTTGATTTTGACGGGACGAAAGAGCGAGAGGAACTCCGGCCGCGTGTGTTGCATCTCGACCATGCGCACGCGTTCGATTTGTTTCGGGCGCGGGCGATTGATCGCGCTTTTGAGCGGGCCGACGAACGAATTGGAAAGACACAGCGCCAGCGCCGTGCAAACAACAAATGCGCGCCCGCGAAAACCGCCGAAGATAAGCAGCAGGATAGCGATGATGAGAAAAATCGGACTCCAGATTTCCGCGCGACTGATCGCCGCCATGAACAAGTCGAGTGACGAATTCGTCCATCCTTCGTTCACAAAATGAAAAATTGTTTGGTCCATCGCTTGGCTTCGTCGTTGGCGCAGAATAAAGACGCGACCGCCCTGAAACAACGGATTTCCCTGATCGCGCTGCTTATGATCGGGTCGTCTGTGAGCGCGCAGTCGGAATTCCCGCCCGCGCAGGTCGTGCTGACGCAGGCGCGTTTGCAGCAATCGCAGCAGCAGATCGATCTCAAGGGACAACTGCGCCAGGACGCGAAGGTCGTGCCCTTTCGCCTCATCCAGAATGGCAACACCATTCGCTACGTCTTCGCGAATCCGAGCGAAACACTGCTGCTCAAACTCGGCGATAACGGCTCGAGCCTGAGTGAAATCACGCGCAGCGGCAGCAACGACATCAAAGGCTCGGAGTTAAGCGAAAAAATCCGCGGCACCGGCATCAGCTACGAAGATCTCGCGCTCGATTTCTTGTATTGGCCGAATGCGAAAGTGATCGCGAGCGATTCCATCCAGACGCGAGAATGCTGGCGGGTGCAGGTCTCGGCGCCGCGCGGAAAATCGCAATACGGCACCGTCTGGCTCTGGATTGAAAAAAAGAGCGGCACGCTGATGCAGCTGCAGGGATTTAACATGGCCGGCCAGCTCGTGAAGAGATTCGAGATCGTGTCGGTGCAGAAAATCGCCGGGCGCTGGTTCCTGAAACAGATGCGGGTCGAGGCGCTCGATCCGCCGACCGGCCGCGTGCTCTCGCGCACGTATCTCGAGATTAGTTCGTAGCGGCGTCTTCTTCGCGCGCAGCCAGCACGATCTGTGCGAAACTGCGCGGATCGAGACTCGCGCCGCCCACGAGCGCGCCGTCGATGTCGGGCTCCGACATGAGCGTGCGTGCATTGTCCGGTTTCACGCTGCCGCCGTATTGAATGCGCATGCGCTCGGCCGTGCCGGCGTCGGCCAGTTCAGCCAGCGTTTTGCGAATGAACGCGTGCGCTTCCTGCGCTTCCGCCGTCGTCGCCGCCTTGCCCGTGCCGATGGCCCAGACCGGTTCGTAGGCGACCACCGTTTCGTGCATTTCTTTGGCATCGAGGCCGGCGAGACTGCCGCGCAGTTGTGTGCGGAGAATTTTCTCCACCTCGCCGCATTCGCGTTGCGCGAGCGTTTCGCCGACGCAGACGATCGGGCGCAACGACGCCTCGTGCGCCGCGCGCACTTTGCGATTCACGATCTCGTCCGTTTCGCCGAAGAGCGCGCGCCGTTCGCTGTGGCCGAGCACGACGTAACGCACGAAAAGATCGCGCAGCATGCCGGCGGAGATTTCGCCGGTGAACGCGCCATTTCGTTCCCAATACATGTTTTGCGCGCCGACCTTGATGTTCTGCGCTTTGTCGAGCGCCTCCACGACTTTTGCGATAGCGGTGAAAGGCGGCACGATCACGACTTCGACGTCGGAGATGTCGCCGAGATCGAGCAGCAAATCCTTCACGAACTCGACCGACTCGGCCTGCGTCATGTTCATCTTCCAATTGGCCGCGACGATTTTCTTTCTCATGTTTCTCCTGTCATTCCGAGCGCAGCCGAGGAATCCCGCAGCGAAACTTGCAGCAAACACAACGGGATCCCTCGACTGCGCTGCGCTCCGCTCGGGATGACATCACTTCTCCGTCAATGTCGCCACGCCCGGAAGCTCTTTGCCTTCGAGTAATTCGAGCGACGCGCCGCCGCCGGTGGAAATGAAAGTCATTTTGTCGGCCACGCCCGCCTGCTTCACCGCGGTGACCGAATCGCCGCCGCCGATGATGGTGGTCGCATTGGTTTGCGCGAGCGCGCGCGAGATCGCGAACGTGCCCTCGGTGAACTCCGGAATTTCGAAAACGCCCAGCGGCCCATTCCACAAAACCGTTTTAGCCGACGCGATCTCGCGCTCAAACAGCGCGATCGTTTCCGGGCCGGCATCGAGATTCTGCCAGCCGTCGGGAATTCCACGATCGGATGTTAGCCGACCCGATCGGCGCGTTTCCGCGCCCGGCTTTATTTCCTGCGCGATGATGGCGTCGACCGGCAACACCAATTTCACGCCGCGCATTTTAGCCAGCGCGATCAGCTCCTGCGCGAGATCAACCTTGTCCGTTTCCACGCGGCTCGCGCCAATGGCAATGCCTTCCGCCTCGAAAAAAGTATTCGCCATCGCGCCGCCGATCAGGATCGCGTCCGCCTTCTCCATCAGCTTTTTCAGCACACCGATTTTGTCGGAAACTTTCGCGCCGCCCATGATGACGACGAACGGTTTCGCCGGGCGATCGAGTTCCTCGTGCAAATAGCGAAGCTCTTTTTCCATGAGCAATCCCATCGCCGATTGCTTGACGAATCTCGTGATGCCGGCGGTGCTGGCGTGCGCGCGATGCGCTGCGCCGAACGCGTCGTTCACGTAAGCATCGCCGAGTTTCGCCAGCGCTTCGGCAAACTGCGGATCGTTCGCTTCTTCCTCCGCCTGGAAGCGCACATTTTCGAGCAACGCCACGTCGCCGTCGTGCATGTGCGCGATAATTTTCTCCGGCACTTCGCCGGTGGTGTCATGACTGAAAATCACCGGGCGCCCGATGAGCGTGTGCAAATGATCCGCCACCGGCCGCAGCGAATACTTCTCGACGCGCCGGCCTTTCGGCCGCCCGAAATGCGCCAGCAGAATCACTTTCGCGCCGTGCTCACGCAGCCAGTTGATCGTCGGCAGCGATTCACGCATGCGCGTGTCGTCGGCGATCGCAATTTTACCGTCGCGCTCTTCCGTCGGCACGTTGAAGTCGACGCGGACGAGCACGCGCTTGCCGCGCACGTCGAGATCGCGCAGGGAAAGTTTCATCATTTTCCGCCCAGCAACTCCAGCATCTGCACGCAGCGATTGCTGTAGCCCCATTCGTTGTCGTACCAGCCGACGACTTTCACGAATTTGTCGCCGAGCATGAGCGTGAGCTTGGAATCGTAAATGCACGAGTGCGGGTTGCCGACGATGTCGGAAAGAACGAGCGGGTCGTCTGAAAATTCGAGCACGCCCTTGTAGCTTTCGTCGCTGGCGGCGGCTTTGAACGCGGCTATCACTCCTTCGAGCGTGGCCGGCTTTTTCAGGATCGCGGTGAAATCGGTGACCGAGCCGTCCGGCGTCGGCACGCGGAACGCGCCGCCGTTCAGCTTCCCTTTTAACTCCGGAATCACTTCGCCGATTGCTTTCGCCGCGCCGGTACTGGAGGGCACGATGTTCACCGCCGCCGCGCGCGCGCGGCGCAAATCTTCGTGCGGCAGATCGAGGATGCGCTGGTCGTTGGTGTAACTGTGAATCGTGCTCATAAAGCCCGACTCGATGCCGAAATTGTCGTTCAATACCTTCGCCATGGGCGCGAGACAATTGGTCGTGCAGCTCGCGTTCGAGACGATGTTGTCTTTCGCTGCGTCGTAGAGGTTGTCGTTAATCCCGAGGCAAATCGTGATGTCGGGATTTTTGGCCGGCGCGCTGATCAGCACTTTCTTCGCGCCGCCTTTGCTGATGTGCACCTCGGCTTTCGCGCGCTCGGTGAAGAAGCCGGTCGATTCTAAAACGACATCGACGCCGAGCTCTTTCCACTTCAACGCAGCCGGATCGCGCTCTTTGAAAATGCGAATCTTGTGGCCGCGCACGATGATGTTTTCGTCGTCGTAGCTCACCTCGCCGTCGAATTTTCCATGGACCGAATCCCACTTCAGCAAATGCGCCAGTGTATGCGTGTCGGTGAGATCGTTGATCGCGCGCACGCGCTCGACTTCTTGCTGCGACATGGCGCGCAGGACATTGCGTCCGATGCGCCCGAAACCGTTGATGCCGTAATTTGCCATAGGAAATATGCTTGCTTGGAGTTGTTGAACCGCTTCCGGCCGAGGCGGCGCGGAGGCCAACAACTAAATCGCGCTCCCAAACGAGGCAAGCGGCGAACCGCAGATCGCGTCGGCTAACGTTCGTGCGTGGAGCGCGGCGCAATCAATTTCGTTTGCGCGGAGGACGCCTGGCGCGATGAGAGTTGCCGAATGTCTGAGGGCCGCGCTTCGAAAATTCTCCTCGTCGGCTGGGACGCGGCCGAATTGAGCATCATCATGCCGATGATCGATGCGGGCGAGATGCCGCAGCTGGAGCGGTTGATGAATGACGGCGCGATCGGGAGTTTGAACACGATTCAGCCGCTCTTCGCGCCGTTGCTTTGGACTTCCGTCGCGACTGGAAAATTGCCGCAGGAACATGGCGTGCTGGCGTCGTTCGAGCCGGATCCGAGCGGACGCGGCGTGCGCCCGTTTGCGAGCGAGAGCCGCAGGACGAATGCGCTCTGGAATATTTTGCGCGCGGAAAATCTGCGTGCGCACGTCATCGGCTGGCCCGCGACTGCGCCGGCTGAGCCAAGCAACGGCGTGATCGTGTCGGATATTTTTAACAAGGCGAGCGCGTCGGCTGACGACTGGCCGTTGCCACGCGGCGCGGTGTCGCCGGAAAAATTGGCGGAAGATTTCGCCGAGCTGCGATTGCACCCGACAGAATTTTCGACGGAACAACTAAAGGAATTTGTGCCCGGCATTAACACGGCGATCGACGACCCGCTGGTGTGGGCGCTCGCGCATCACCTCGCCGAATGCAGCAGCACGCAGTTCGCCGCGACCTACGCACTGGATAATCAGCCGTGGGATTTCGCGGCCGTTTATTTTGATGCGCTCGATCCGATCTGTCGCGATTTCCTGCAATTCGCGCCGCCGCGACTCGCGCACATCGCGCCGGCCAAGTCCGAATTATTCCAAAACGTCGTGCGCGAAACGTATCGGCTCTACGATCAGATGCTCGGCAAGCTACTCGAGCTGGCGGGCAACGATGCGACCGTCATCGTTTGTTCCGCGTCCGGATATTTTACGGGCGAGGAACGTCCGGTTTTGCGCGACGACGAGCACGGCTCGGGTGCAATCACGCAGCGTCCGCGCGGCTTCGCGATCATGCGTGGGCCGGGCATTCGGCGCGACGAATGGTTTTACGGCGCAGATATTCTCGGCGTGACGCCGACGATATTCACGCTGCTCGGTTTGCCCATCGGAGCGGACATGCGGGGGCGGCCGTGGGTGCAAGCGTTGGAGAATGCGCCGGAAAAAATCGACGTGATCGAATCGTGGGAGGCGCGGCTTCCGCGGAAAAGTGCGGCGCGTCCTCAGATCGCGCTGCTTGACGATCCAGCGCGCGCGGCGCAGGAGGAGATCGATTACAATCTTGGCGTCTGTTTGTTGATGTCGAACCGGGCGAGTGAAGCGATGCCGTTGCTCGAACAAATGGTACGCGCGCAACCGCAGCGCACGAGTCCGGTGCTGAATCTGATCAGTTGCCATCACGCTCTCGGCCACATCGCGCAGGCGCGCGAACTCCTGGAAGCGCGCGCGCAATTGCCCGACGCCGGCATGACGCCGCACGAGGGCAAACGCTCGAAATTTATTCCGCAATGGGATTTGATGCGCGGCCTGCTCGATCTGGCCGAAGGAAAATTTGCCAGCGCGCTCACGCATCTCGAACAAGCGCAGGCCGCGCAGCCGCAATTGCCCGGCATGCATTTGCAGCTCGGACGCGTCTACGCGGGATTGCGACGGCGGCGCGAAGCCGAGCATGCGTTCGTGCGCGCGCTGGAGATCGATCCCGATAACGCCGACGCGAATTTCGCGCTCTCGCTTTTACTTTATCGGCGCCGCGAGTTTCAGCGCGCGGCGGAGTACAGCATGCAAGCGGCGGGACCGGTGCCGGACAATGCGCGCGCGCATCTCGTGCTCGGCCTTTCGCTCGCGCATCTGGGGAACGATGAATCGGCCGTCGTCGCGCTCCATCACGCGTTGCAACGTGACGGCACCCTCGTACTCGCGCATCGCGCGCTGGCGATGATTTATCGCAAATCGCCGATGCACGCCGCGATTGCCGATTTGCACCGACGCACAGCGCAGGAACTAAAGCGCCGTCGCGCAGGGAAATAACTTGCAACGCGGGAATCGACTTGCCCTTTGCGACTATCTTCGCTTGAATTCGCCGCAATGACGCGATCCAAGATCGATTTCTCACGCTACGCGCTCGCAGCCAGCGCGCTCGGCACCATCGGAGTTGCAGCGACGGCAAAGGCTGACTTCACGTCGCCCTACGCGCTGAATCCGCCGCCCAATAATACTTTCTCTGGCGCGATGGCCGCCGGCACCTTCGGAGATTGGACCTCCTCGCTGACTTTGGTCCCGACCGGGGGCGATTCATTGACGACGAACCAGCCCACGTCGGTTGGTCTTTCCATCTCCGACACCGGGATCACCGCCGGGGCGGACAACTTCGATCTGGTCACGCTTGCCGCGGGCACAGGCAACGTTTCCCTGGACTACAATTTTTCGTCGACGGGTTTTAGCACGCTGACCTTCGGTTATCTGGTGAACGGAATGTTCACACAGCTTGCGAATGCGACGGCCACCAGCACAGCAACATTTTCGGTGACCGCAGGCCAGACGTTTGGCTTCCGGTTGGTGGCCAATTACGGCTCAACTGGCAGCGTCACGATTTCGAATTTCGCCGCACCCGTGCCCGAGCCGTCGGTGGCAATGCTGGCGGCGAGCGGTGCTGTCGGATTGCTGGCCTTGCGTGCGGCGCGTCGTCGCCGCGCGGCCAAAGCGGCGTAAGGCCCTGTAGTTTTGCCGGCGATCAGCGTGATGATGCCGGTGTTCAACGCCGGCGCTTTTCTGGAGCCGGCGCTCGCGAGTCTGCGCGCGCAGACGTTTGGCGATTGGGAGTTGACCGCGATCGACGACGGCTCTCGTGACCACTCCCCTGAGGTGCTGCGGAAATTTGCGAAGATCGACGAACGCGTGTGCCCGATTTTCCAAAAAGAAAATCGGGGCATCCCGGCGACTCGGAATCATGCGCTCGATCACATGCGCGGCGAGTTTTTCGCGTTCCTGAATCATGACGACATCGCGATGCCGGAGCGCTTCGCGCGCCAGCTCTCGTTTCTGCACGCGAACCCCGAGATCGATTTCGTCGGCTGCGCGATCGACAATGTCGACGAGCGCGGCGCCTGCATAAACTCGATACCGATGCCGGTGAACGAATTGGAAATTCGCTGGATGGCGCTGTTTGATTGTCCCGTGCGCCAATCGGTGCTGATGAGTCGCGCGGAAATGTTCCAGGCGCTGCGCTACGACGAAAGCATCGCGAGCAATTCCGATTACGATCTCATCAGCCGCGCAGTGCGTTCATTCCGCGCGACGAATTTGCCGGAAACGCTCGGGCAGTATCGCAAGCATCCGAATAACACCTCGCGGGTGCGGCGCGATCCCTTTGTCGATAACGGCGCAGCCATTGCGCGGCGCGCCATCGCTTACGAGCTGCCAGACTTCGCGATCACGCTCGAAGAAATCGCCGACATCCGCGCGGCGCTGCTCAATTACAAAAAGAAAGACGCCGAGCTTTCAGTGCGCCGGATGAATCGCGCGATCGAGATCTATCTCGATTTGCTCGAAGCCTTCCGCGAGAAATATCACGAGCACCCGCAGCTCGCGCAATGGCGCGGCGAGCTGACGCCACCCGAATGAAAAAAGATTCGCAAACCGTGACGCCTGCCGGGGAACGCATCGCACCGCTCATTCATGGCATGGTCATTCGCCCCCTCACCACGCTGGAGGATGCGCGCGGTGAAATTATCGAATTTTATCGACCCGAATGGGGCGTGCACCCCGATCCGCTGGTCTATGGAACAGGCGTGCGGCCCAGCGCGATCAAAGGCTGGATTATGCATCGGCAGCAGGAAGATCGTATCGCGATTTTTAACGGCATCATGCATTGGGCGTTCTTCGATTACCGCGAGGATTCGCCCACCTGCAAAATGCTTACGCAATACACCTTCAGCGAAAAGACGCGGACGTTATTCACCATTCCGCGTGGCGTCTTTCACGCGGTAAAAAATGTCGGCACGCGCGACGCCTATTTCGTGAACATGCCGAGCCGCGCGTATCAACACGCCGACCCCGATAAATATCGGCTGCCGATTTGCAACGACATCATCCCTTTCGATTTCAGCGGCATTCACGTCGGCTGAGTGTTGGGGGCGGGCGCCGCGTCTTTGCACCAGATCGCGTCGGCTGTAATCTCGCTCTGTGGTTTCGCTGAAACAGGACGCGCTGACGGAAAAAATTCTCGCGGGTGAACGCATCACCGCCGAGGACGCGATGGCGCTGTATGCGTTGCCGCTCGAGGAGCTGGGCGCGCTGGCTAATAGCCGACGCGATCTGGCGAAGGCCGCGCGCTACGGAAATCACGGCCGCGAGATCGTGACCTATATCATCGATCGCAACATCAATTACACGAACGTCTGCAACGTCTACTGCAAGTTCTGCGCGTTTTATCGCACGGAGAAGGACGCGGACCATTACGTGCTCTCGTTCGAGGAGCTCGATAAAAAATTAGACGAACTCAGCGCCGTCGGCGGAGTTCAAATCCTGATGCAAGGCGGCCATCATCCGAAATTGAATTTCGACTGGTACGTGAATTGGTTGCGGCACATTCACGAAAAATATCCGCACATTAATATCCACGGTTTTAGTCCGCCGGAGTTCCAGCATTTCGCGGAAGTTTTTGGAATGCCGCTGCGCGAGGTGATCGCGTCGTTTAAGGAGGCGGGGCTGGGTTCCATCCCCGGCGGCGGCGGCGAGATTCTGGTCGATCGCGTGCGCAAACGCATCTCGCCGCTCAAATGCGACAGCGACGCGTGGCTCGAGGTGATGCAGATCGCGCACGAGCTGGGATTGAAATCGAGCGCGACGATGATGTTCGGTCACGTGGAGACGGTGGCGGAACGCATCGAGCATTTGCAGCGCATCCGCGCGCAGCAGGATAAGAGCGGCGGTTTCACGGCGTTCATCTGCTGGACGTTCCAGCCGGAGAACGCGGCATTAAAAGTGAAACGCAAAACCGGCGTCGCGGAATATCTGCGCATGCAAGCGATCGCGCGGATTTATTTGGACAACATCGAGAACATCCAGAGCTCGTGGGTGACGCAAGGGCCAGCGATCGGGCAGGTGGCGCTGAAATTTGGCGCGAATGATTTTGGCAGCGTGATGATGGAGGAAAATGTGGTGAGCAGCGCGGGGACGACGTTTCGTTTGAATGCGCCGCAGATCGAGGATCTCATCCGCGAAGCCGGTTACGAGCCGCGCCGGCGCAACAACTGGTATGAGCTGCTAAATTAGCCAGCGCGCTCTGGCGCTTGCATCAGAGACGCCCCTTGACGATAATCGTCTCCCTGTCCAAGTAATACTGCCGTTCCGCCTCGCGACTCGCCGTCTTTCAATTCCTATGTCCAACTCTTTCGGATCCGCGCGCCGCCGCTTCACGCAATTCTTTCTGGTGCTGGTGACCGCGTTGTCGGCGCAGGCACAATCGCAGCCGGAAGGGCAGCCGACATCGCCGCCGATTATTCGCGCGATCGATGTGCAGTTCTCCGGGCCGGCGACGATGAGCCGCGACAAAGTGCTCTCGCTCCTGCGCACGCACGTGGGCGATCCCTATTCCGAGACGGTGGCGGAACAGGATGTCAAAAGCCTGTACGAGAGCGGCGCGGTCGGGAACGTGCGCATGTATGGCCAGGTGGAAGACAACGGCGGCGTGCGCGTGATCGTCGCGCTGCAGACGCGCCCCATCCTGCGCGAGATCGAAGTCGACGGCGTCCACAAATTCAGTTCCGGCGCGATCCGCAAAAAAATCGAGGTGAAGCTGAACACACCGGTGGACGAGAAAAAGCTCGAGCTGGGTCGCCAGGAAATCGTAACCAGTTATCGCGCCCACGGGTTTAACGACATCGATGTGCAGTTCCGGATCGAGCCGATGCCGGGTTCCAAAGCGGAGGTGCGCGCGGTTTACACTGTGAACGAAGGAGCGAAAGGCGCGCTCTCCGAGGTGCGCTTCGAGGGCAACGAGCACATCAAGGCGTCGGTTTTGCGGAAGCAAATGAAGACGCGCAAAAAGACGCTGATTTCCTTTCTCGACAAGACCGGGCGCGTCGACGAGACGCAGCTACAGGAAGACCTCGATAAGATTCGCGCATATTACCAGAATCACGGCTATGCCGACGTGGTGATTCGCGATGCGCGCCGTGATCGGACCAGCAGCGGACGGTTGCAATTGGTCATCGTGATCGATGAGGGCCCGATCTATCACCTGGGCAAAATAGATTACGTCGGCTACAAATCGACGACCGACGCAAAGATACGCGGTCTGGTGAAGTTGCGGTCGGGTGACATTTATTCGCCGGAAAAGATCAAGGCGGACGGCAAATTAATCAGCGACTCCTATGGAGTCGGCGGTTTCGTTGATCTGAATATTATTCCGCAGACTTCGGCGGGGAAAAACAACACCATCGATGTCACCTACAAGATCGAAGAGGGGCAGCGGGCGTTCGTGCAGCGAGTGCTGATCAACGGGAACACGCGCACGAAAGACAAAGTCATTCGCCGCGAAGTGCTGATCGCTCCCGGCGACATTTATAACACCGTCCGGGTCGACGTGAGCAAGAAGCGCCTCGATAACCTGGGCTTCTTCGCCAAGGTCGACACCTATCCGATCGACACCGGCGTCGAGGGCCGGAAAGATCTGGAAATTCAGGTCGAAGAAAAACGCACCGGTTCCCTAAACTTCGGCGGCGGATTTAGTACGGTCGATAGTCTGCTCGCATTCGTGGAGCTGACGCAGGGTAATTTCGACATCGCAAACTACCCGAGCTTCATCGGAGGCGGCCAAAAATTCCGCATCCGTATTCAGTTGGGCACCCAGCGCAAGGACGCGGAAGTTTCTCTTACCGAACCCTGGTTTCTCGATCGCCCGATTTCGCTGGGCGGCTCGATCTTTTACCACGAGTCGAATTATCTGAGTTCCGTTTACGATCAACGAAACTACGGCGCCTCCTGGGAGTTGCGGAAAAGCATCGGGGCTTACACTTACGCGAGCCTCGGTTATCGCGTCGAAGGCATCGAAATTTACAACATTGCAGGAGGTATTTCGCAACTTCTGACGAGCGAGCTGGGTAATTCCTCGAAGAGCCAATTCACCCTGGGCTTCGTCTTTGACCGGCGCGATAATCCGTTTTTCACTCATCAAGGCGAGCGTTTCAGCCTGACCACTTATGTCTCGGGCGGGCCACTCGGGGGCAGCTCTCAAGTTTATGGATTCGACCTGGAGGCGGCGAAATACTACCGGCTTCCACTCGACATGGTCTTGTTGATTAACAGCGAGATCGCGTCGGTTGATGGCTGGGGCAAGTACGACCGGGTGGGCATCTACGATTTGCTTTTCCTGGGAGGCTCGAACAATCTGCGCGGTTTTGATTTCCGCGACGTCGGACCGAGGGATCACAACGGCCAGCCGCTGGGTGGGCGCACGCTCGCCCGCGGCACCGTCGAGCTTACTTTTCCCATCATCGAAAAAGTGCGCGGTGCCTTTTTTTATGACGCGGGCTACGTCCACTCTGCCGCCTTCGATTTCGGCACCACTTATATTGCCTCGGACTTCGGCATCGGTGTTCGTTTGGATTTGCCCATTGGGCCACTGCGTATTGATTACGGCTTCCCGATTCAAAAAGAAGGCACCTCGGGTGGTGGCAAGTTTAACTTCAACGTCGGGTATCAATTTTGAACGCGACGGCCCTTTAGAAGTCTAAAGCCAACTCAACCAAGCGAATTACTCGTTCTCTATGAAAAAATTTCTCATCGCAATCTGCGCGACCCTGCTGGCGCTGCCCGCATTTGGTCAGGGCACCCTTAAAATCGGCACGGTCGACATGAACCGCGCCTTCAAGGAATACGGCAAGACGAAAGATGCCGAAGCTAAGATCAATCAGGCTCGCGACGCGGCCAAAAAAGAATTCGAGGACCGCGCGGACGCCTACAAAAAAGCGCTCGAAGAAATCAACGCGCTGAACAAGCAGCTCGATGCCCCCGCCCTCAGTGCCGATGCGAAAGCAGCAAAGGCGAAAGAGCGCGACGAAAAGATTACCAACATCAAAAACATGGAGCGCGAGATCAACGAATTTCGCCAGACGCGCGAGCGCCAGCTACAGGAGCAGGCTTTGCGCATGCGCGAAGGCATCGTCAAAGAGATCACCGACATCGTGATGGATCGGGTGAAAAGCCAGAACATGGATTTGGTCTTCGATAAGTCGGGCTTGAGCTTTAACGGCGTGCCGCTGGTGATGTATGCGCGCGACAGCTTTGATTTCACCACCGACGTGGTGACTGCGCTGAACAAGCCGGGCCGCGTCAGCAGCATGGACACGAAGGCGGCCGCGACCCCGGCGCCGACGAAGAAGCCCTAAACTGGATTGTTGTTTTTGAGAGCGCACGCGGACGGGAGTTCGCGTGCGCCTTTCTTTTCCGCCGCGTGGCGCGCTCTCGCGCAGGCCGTGATCGCGCTGGCTATGATCGTTGCGCTCGACACCGCCGCGGCCGCCGGCGAATGGCGCGCAACGATCACCCGCCTGCCGCGCGGCGACTTCGCACAAGTCCGGCCGTTCGAGGCAACCTACAATTTCTCCTGGAGCGGAATCAGCGCCGCGTCGGCTGATATTCGGTGCCAGCGCGAGCCCGCTGATTACCTCACCCTGGATGGCCAGGGGCACACCTTCGGAGTCGCGCGTGTGCTGTGGAAATTCGACTTCAGTTATCATTCCTGCGTCCGCGCCGACACCTTGCGCCCGGTGGGAATGCAGCAAACGCAAACGGAGCGGCGGAAGTTCACGCGGACCGACCAACAGTTCACCGACGCCGGCGTTGAAACCACGCGAGTGGAAGGCAAAAAATCTCCGAAGCACACGACGTATCTGTGCAACGGACTCAACGATCTTTTTTCCGCCTTGCTCTATGTCCGCAGCCAGCCGTTGGCAGATCGGGATGTCTATCGGCTCATTGTCTATCCCGAGACCACCCCTTACCTCGCCACCATCACTGTGCTCGGTCGCGAATCATTCAAATCGCACGCCGGAAATTACCGGGCGATCAAAATGGATCTGCGTCTGGAAAAAATAACCAAGAAGGACGAGCTCGTGCCGCACAAGAAATTCAAACGCGCCAGCGTGTGGTTATCGGATGACTCCGACCGCATCCTGCTGCGCGCCGAAGCACAAATATTCGTTGGCACCGTCGCCGCTGAATTGCAATCCATCCAATTCGGAGCGCCGGACAAATAGCGGGTCAGTGAATCCACTCGCCGCGCACGACGCGCCGGAATGGTGTCGGCTCCGGATGGCGGCGAGGCCGCGCCACGCGTGCGCCGGGAAGCAGGCCGAGCGCGGAAAGCGTTTCCAGATCGAGCCGACCACTCGGCTCCAGGCCCGCCTGCGATTGATAAGCGCGCAGAGAAAACTCGAGCGACGGACCGTAAACGCCATCGATCTCCGCGCGATAAAGTCCGCGCTCGCGCAACAGGCCTTGCGCATCAACGATGACGCGGCGCTGCGCATCAGCCGGTGCTTGCGCGTAAGGCGTGTTGTCGAAAACGCCGCTGTTCGTCGCGACCGCAGGAGTGGGAGAGGGGAGCGGACGCGCTGCCATCTGCCGCGATGGCGTGGGCTGCGTCGCCGGCGCAACGCTAGGCGCGGGCGCGTGCGATAGCTTGAGCACGGAAGCGGTCTCGTTATTTAATTCGCCCGTCACCTGCAGCCCGTTGCGAATTTGAAAACGTCGAATCGCTGCCGTCGTGGCCGGGTTGGTCTCGCCGCTCACTTCACCGTAGTAAAATCCCTGCGACTTCAACGACCCTTGTGCCTCGCGCAATCCGTCGTCAGCCAGCGCGCTCTGCAGCAGGAGGAACGAAATTCCCAGCGGAAGCCATGCTTTCATCTTGGGCATAATGGACGCCTCATCGCGAAGATTATTCAAGTGCCGGCGCGGCGTCCGCCAGCGGCAGCGCCTCGTGTTTCAGCGTTTCTCGATAATCGACGATGCCTTTGGCGATCGCGCCGGCCAGATGCTCGCGATAGTCGGCGCTTCCCAGTTTTTGCGCATCGTCCTTGTTAGTAAGAAAACCGCCTTCCACCAGCGCGGCTGCGTGTTTCGTATTTGCGAGCACGAAAAATTGCTCCGCTTTGGTGCCGCGATCCGGTGCCTGCGTTTCCTTCACCACTTCCTGCTGAATGAATGCGGCCAGACTTTGACTCTGCCGGCGCGGCGCACTCGGTGTCGTGCGCAGGAATGGAAACCAGGTCGCAAGTTTCAAACCCGGCGCCGCCTGTCGTTCCGCGAAATACGTTTCGACCCCGCTCGCCTCCGGTCGCGCTCCATCGTTGAAATGAATGCTCACGAAGATCGCGCTTTCCGCGCGGTTCGAAATGGCCGCGCGCTCGGCCAGTGAAACGTACGCGTCCGACGAGCGCGTCAGCATCGTCGAAAGACCGTTCTCGTGCAGTTTGCGATCGACGCGTTGCGCGACGTCCAGCGTGAGATCCTTTTCCACCATCCCGCCCGTCATCGCGCCGGAATCATCACCGCCGTGGCCGGGATCGAGGACGACGAGGTTGAACTCGCCGGATGTCTTGTTCACTGCGGACGGCACGCTCGCCGGCGGCGAAGTCAAAATCATCACCAGCAGGGAAGCGGTGATCAACGCGAGCCCCAGCCACGTCACCACCCTCGCGGCGTGCTTGCTGAGATGCCGGCGCTTCATCGGGCTAAGTGCGCGTCGACGAATCGAGATCAAGCGCGCGATAGCGAATGGCGGCGGCGGAATGACGCTCGAGCAAGACCGCTTTCGGCGCGTTCTTTTTGAGAAATTCCTCGCGTCTTTTCTTTAATTCCGCACGGGAGAGCTCGCCACTTCCCTCCGCGAGTTGCCCGGCGATCCAGGCGTCGAGCGCGAGCTCGATCGCTTTGGCCAGCGTTTCCTTCCCGCGATGCTCGCGCTGCAGAAACGCTGCCATCGCCTCGCTGCTCTTGCGCTTGCCCGCGATAATGGCGAAACCGGGATGTGCGGTCGTCGCGTCGGTTGCGGCAATCGATCCGTCGTATTCCACGCACAAAAATAAATCTTCGGCCGGCGTCGCGCCGATTTCGGCAAACAGCAGACGCGCGAGAAACGGCGCGCCGTAAATTTGCTCGAACGCGTTCTTAAGCAGCGGGCTCAGCGAATAGTAAGCAAGCCGCCGCAGCGAAACATCCGCCGCGGCGCGCGTGAATCCCTCCGTGCTGGCCAATTCGATTGCGGCCATGCGCAAACGTTCGATGTCGCCCGGGTGACCGATCGCGCCGAGCGCGATGCGATCGTAAATTTCAAAAAGCTTTTGTTTGCCGACGGTGAGCAAGAGAATTCCATCCGCGCAGCTCACCGCCACGATCGCGCTGCCTGTGGCCAGTTGCGTCTCTATGTAATCGCGCCGCGTCGCGATCGCCTCCACCCAGCGATACGGCTCTTCCATCATGCGACGCGCTGGTGAAAAATCGCGGAAATTTTCTCCTCCGCGATCGACGTGATGCCGTCAGCCGACACGATCTTCATCACCGGAAAAATGCGCGCGTTGCGATCGACGCCGCCGGTTGCCGTATCCGATTCGGCCGCCGTGTCGAGCGCGCGCAAGGCGACGACAATCGCGTCGTTCACCTCCAATTTCTGCAGCGGCTTTTTGCCCCACGTATTTTCGTAATAGAGGATACCGCGCACCGCGGGCGAGCCGGAACCGGTGGCGGCAAAATCCGCGGCTTCGAACTGCGCGCCCATCGCGTCGTAAAAATACAAGCGCGCGGACGGCTTCGCTTTCGCATCGTAAGTCGCGAAGATAGGCACCACGATGCCGACGCCTTGCAGCACGGCGCCGAGATTATCGCGCAGCAATTTCGAGAGCGCGCGCACTTTGCCGTCCACGCTCATCTCCTGCAATTGCGTGCGGCGAAAATACTGGAAGGAATGCTCGAGCACCCGCGCCATTTCCCACGCCGTCGCCGGCACGCCCGCGATCGCCATGATCGAGTGCGGATCGATTTCGAGAACTTTATCAGCGCGATCATAGACCACGGTATTGCCCGCGGTGGCGCGCCGATCGCCCGCCACGAGCACGCCGCCGGCAAACTTGAACGCGAGAATGGTCGTCGACTCCGTCTGCGCGAGAGCGTGCTGGCTATTAGCCGACACGATCTGGGGCAAAGCCGGCAGCAAACCGTGCCGGCGCAGAAGAGCGGGGAATTCGTCTGCGCCGCCGATGGTGAACTCGTGCGGTTGCCCGCGCGTCTCCATACTTATTGTCCGGTGCGCTGCCGGTAACGCTGCGACTGGTTGGGATCGACCTTCCTCATTTTCTTGAGCAAGTCGTTCGTGTCGGGGCGGGAGACATCGGGCGCGCGTGGTCCGTCACCGTCCCCTTGTTTCGGACCCCACGGTGTCGGCGGCTTCTGAATGCGCTCTGGCATTGGAGAAAAGCTAAGACATACCGCGCGACTCGCAACCTGCGCGCGCCGCTTGCCTCGCGCGGAAGGCGATGCCAGCTTTGCCTCATGATGCTACGCGCAGTCCTCGTGCTTCCCTTTCTCGCGCTCTCCGGAGCGCTCGCGCAAACGCCCGAAGCCTCGCCGGGACAAATGGAAACGCTCTCGAAAAAGATCGACGAGATAAACGTGAAACTCGACGCGCTTTCGCAGGAAATGTTGAAGCTCGAACAGCACGTCATGCGTCCCGGCACGATGATCGGCGAAGCGACGCCGGTGCCCACGGTGTCCCCTGCCGTGAGCATCGCGCCCGCCGGCAGCACGCACACCGTCGCTCGCGGCGAGACGCTGACGTCGATCGCGAAGGCTTACAAAGTTGGCGTCGATGAGCTGCAGAAATTCAACCACATTGAGGACGGCCGGAAATTGCAAGCGGGACAGACGATTCTGATTCCCGGCACGGCGGCGACGCCCGCGCCGAGCCCGGCCGCGTCTCCGACGCCCTAGCGATGGAAGCGGGCTGGTACCTGCGCAAGCACGACGACGGCGGCATTTTCGGGCCGCTCACGCTGGCACAGCTCACGCGCTGGGCGAATCTCGCGCGCATCGCACCGCAGGATTTCGTTTCCGACGATCAAGAGGCGTGGATGAAAGCGCCAATGCTGAGCGAGCTCGGGATGGATTGGCTGGTCGAAGTCACGACCGAGCGGTTTTACGGGCCGACCACGCTCGGCGCGGTGCAGGAATTTTTGCGTCTCGGCGAAATCACGCACGAGACTCATGTGATCAATGCCTGCGACGGATCGCGTCGGCAAATTCACCAGATCACGGCGTTTTTCCCCGCGCCGGAGGTCGATGAAACGATCGCGCAAAGCCCGGCGCCGAGCGGGATGGCGATCGATTTTGAGGAACGCATTCGCGATCTCGAACGCACGCTTCGGGAAGAGCGACGCAGTTTGCAGGAAGCAGAAGCGCGCAACCGCGAGCTCGAAGCAAAGTATCAGCGCTTGCTCGCGTCCAATGGCGCGAACGGTTGATCCGCTGCCGGCACATCGAGCAAACTTTCCTCGCATAAGCGCGCGTATTTGCCGCCAAGCGCGATGAGTTCGTCGTGCCTGCCGCGTTCGATAATGCGGCCGCGTTCCAGCACAAGAATTTGATCGGCGCGCACCACGGTGGAGAGGCGATGCGCGATCACGATCGACGTGCGCTGTTCCATCAAATGTTCGAGCGCTTCCTGAATGAGACGCTCCGTCGCGGTGTCCACGCTGGCGGTGGCTTCATCGAGAATGAGAATCGGCGGATCCTTCAGAATGGCGCGCGCAATAGAAAGGCGTTGTTTTTCGCCGACGCTTAATTTCACGCCGCGCTCGCCGACGATGCTGCTCAATCCCTCCGGCAGCCGATCGATAAACTCCCGCGCGTTCGCGGCGTCGGTCGCGCGCAGCAGTTCTGTGTCCGTCGCGTCCGGCCGTCCCATCAGAAGATTTTCGCGGATCGTGCCGTTAAACAGAAAACTTTCCTGCGTCACCATGCCGATGTTTTCGCGCAGAGCGTGCAGGCTGTAAGAGCGCACCGGATGTCCGTCGATGGCGATCGCGCCGGCGGTGAATTCGTAAAAACGCACCAGCAAATTCACCAGCGTCGTCTTGCCCGCGCCCGTTGCGCCAACCAGCGCGATCGTCTCACCCGGTCGCGCATGAAACGTAATGTGATGCAGCGCGATCAGATCCTGCCCGTAGCTGAACCCGACATCGTCGTAGCGAATGTCGCCGATCATTTTGGTGACAGTGCCACCGCGCGACGACCAGCCGGGCTCAATCGGTTCGTCGATGATTTCGAAAACGCGCTCGCCGGCGGCGCGACCGGCCTGCACGAGTTGATTGAGCTGATGCAATTTGCCGATCGGTTCGTAGAGATAACCGGTCAGCATGAGGAAAGCGATGAGGTCGCCGAGCTGCATCGTGCCGCTAAGCACCGCCTTCGCGCCGACCGCCACCACGACGACCACGCCGAGCGAGCCGAAGAGATACATCGACGGATTGTAAAAGGCCCACACGCGCATCACGACGAGCGTGGCGCGGCGCAATTGATCGCTCACGCCATCGAAGCGCCCGTGCTCTTCTTTCTCCCGTGCGAAACTTTTGATCTGGCGAATGCCGGAAAGATTGTCGTGCAAAATCGAGTTCATGGCGGAGGACGCGACGCGCTGTTGGCGATAACGTCGATGCGCCGTAAGGGTGTACCAAAGCGTGCCGACAACCAGAAATGGCAACGACGCAATCGCGATCAGGGTGAGCTTTGCGTTCCAACAAAGCATCATTCCGAAAACGATGATGACCTGGAGGGCGGCAGTGACGCCTTGTTCGATGCCGTCGATCAGCACGCGTTCGACCGAGTTTACGTCTTCCAGGATGCGCGTCATCAGGTCGCCCGTGGCGCGATTGTCGAACCACTTCAGCGGCAGCAATTGAATGTGCGAATACAGATCGCTGCGCAGATCGAAGATCACTTTCTGCTCGAAAGTATTGTTGAGAATGATGCGGACGGTGTTCAATCCGTTCTGGAGAATAAACGCCAGCGCGGCGAGATAAACCAACGGCATCAGTCGCTCCGGCCGATGCTGATTGATGACTTGGTCGATCACGACTTTCGTCACCGCGGGGAAAACCAGCACCATGAGCGTACCGACGATCGCGCAGGCCAAGGTCGTCAACGCGAGCAGCGGGTAGCGACGGAGGTAGCGAAAAACTCGCCACACCGTGCCCATGCTAGCTTTCTTCGCGCCTGCTGCCATCGCTGCTGTGCTCAATATACGCGATCCGACGCGGGTGAGACGTGCGCGGCTGGAATTCCTTCAGCGTCCGCCTTCGCGTAAAGCGTGCAGGGCGCGTGCGCGTCTCCTCACCTCCGGGGATCGCGCAGGCTCCGGTCACACATGATCGCCACCGCGCCGATGGCGATTTTTGAAGGTGAGTTCGGCGACTCCCGACTTGTCCAACTCGCCGAGACCTTCCGCGATCATCGCGTCGTATTGCTGCTTGGTCGCGCGCGCGAGCGGGAGATCAAGGCCAAGTTCACGCGCGAGTTCGAGCGCGATGCCGCTGTCCTTGGCCGCGTGCGTGGCGGAAAAGAAAACGCTGTGCTCGCGATTCTGCATGTCTTCGCCGTCGGTTTGCAAAACGCGCGAGGCCGCGCCGGTCTCGCCAAAAACTTCGCGCAACATCGCGAGGTCAAGCCCGAGCGCGTCGCCCAGTCCGAGACCTTCCGCGAGGCCGGCGGTGTTGCTATTCATCACCATGTTTACCAGCGCTTTCACTTTCGCCGCTTCGCCCGCCGCGCCGATGTAACGCACTTTCGTGGCCAGCTTTTGCAAGATCGGGTCGGCTAACGCAAACGCGTCGCGATTCCCGGCGCACATCAAATAGAGCGAACCCTCGCGCGCCTGCGTGATGCTCGACGCCATGGACGCTTCCAGTGTTTTCGCGCCCACCTTCTCGGCGCGCGCTTCCACTTCGATGTGCGTCGCGGGAGAGATCGTCGCGCAGTTGATAAATAATTTTCCCGTCGCGCCGACGAGCAAGCTGTCGCCGCTCTCCGCAAAAATTTTTCGCATCGCCGCGTCATCGCTCACCACCGTGATGATCACATCCGCTTCTGCCGTCACCTGCGACAAATCCTGGCAGGCCGCGCCATGCAATTCGCTCGCCAATTTCGTCGCCGCGCCGCGCCCCGAATCGTAAATCGCCGTCACGTGCATGCCGCAATCCACCAATCGGCGCGCCATATTCGCACCCATGCGCCCGACGCCCACGAAGCCAATGTTCATGCGCGAAATCTAGCGCATCTCCCGCATTTGCGAAGGTCGACGCGATGCCGGATCAGCGCTGATCTGACACCGGCAGATCGGCCTCTCGCGCCCTCGCCCCGTCGCGCAAATCGAAGAGTGCGGATGTCACTTTGCCATCGTGCCGGTAAACGATGAGAAATTGCGAAGCGCTCGGCTGTTCGCACGCCAGCACGCCATCGGTCGACGGAACGATCTCTACCGGCTTCTCGCCGTCGAGAGTGGCGAAGTAAACAGCCTCCCGATCTCCAGTAGTCAACTCGTGATCGCCATCTGTATCGCTGGCGACGACTTCGTAAAGCGAAGCGACGACCGGACGATCTTTATTGCCCTCCGCGCGCAAATCGTGGACCTGCGTGATCAAGCGATCCGAGCCATCGAACAGCCAATGCGATGCTAAATCCGCGGTGTTGAGATAGAGGTAGTTCACAAGAGAACTGCGCGATCCTTTGGAGCTGAGATAAAAGCGCGGGTCGTCATATTTTTCACGCGCGCGGAAACGCAGAAACGTCGTGCCTCCGATGCGCTCGGCTTGGTCCAGAACGAGATGCGCATTTTCTTTTCCCGGTGACGACGCGCTTGGCTTTCCGCTGGAGACGCCGGTTTTATTCTGCGGCCTGGGCGTATGCCGAATCCGCCACCACCAGGGCGATAGTACCAGGTTCAACACAGCGAACGCCAGGATGAGAAATAGAATGACGCCGTTTACTCGCCAAAGAACGCGATCAAACCGGTTCATGCCTTTACCTGGCTGATCTCACTCGTCGCCCGTTACGGCGGCGAAGAACGGATTGTGGTGCTTCTCTTCGGCGACGCTGGTGAGCGGACCGTGGCCGGGACAGATGATCGTGTCGTCTGGCAGCGTGAGAATTTTTTCGAGATTATTTTGCAATGCATCCTGGTAGGAGACGGCGCCCCCGCCCATCGAGCCGGCAAACATCGAGTCGCCTACGATCGCGACCGGGCGCTTGAGTCCGGTGACGAAATAGGTGATGCCGCCGCGCGAATGTCCCCAGGTCAGCAGCGCGCGAATTTGCAGCTCGCCAATCTGAAATGTTTTGCCTTCCTCGATCGGTTCCGCCCCGGCAGCGCTCTCGCGCGACGAAATAAAAATCGGCGCCGTGGTCGCGGCGCGCAGTTTTTCCAAATCCGCGATGTGATCAGGGTGCGCGTGCGTGAGCAGAATCAATTTCACGGAGAGCTTCTCGCCTTCGATTCGCGCCAGGATGGCCGCGCAATCGGCGCCGGTATCGAAAACGACGGCCTCGTGCGAATCGATATCCCACATCAGGTACGCGTTCACGGTCATGTCGTGATACGGCATATTAAACGTGGCCAATCCCGCGATCGCGCTGGTTGACGGCCGATAGGCGCCTTTGGCCAACGCCAGAAGAGCGCGCGCTCCGAGACCGAGCACTGGGGCCACGCGCAAGAGCGCGAGCTCATTGTAATGGCCATCGCGCAATTTGCGGAGCACGTTTATATCGAGGCGCGCTTTTTCGGAAAGTTCGCCGTCGGAAATGTTGAGCCCGCGCTGCGCTTTGCTAATCACGTCGGCGAAATTGTCTTCGAGTGGAATCATGGGGTTTCCTTTCACAGCGCGTTCGCTGCCGGCATCAGTTTGGTCGATGTCGGCAACATGAGGTCTGCCATCATGGCAGCTGCCTCGCGCACCGTCACGCTTTTGCCGCTCTCATTTTCAATCGAGGTCATGGTGACGTTGGCGATGCCGCAGGGAGTGATTTGCGCGAAGGGCGCGAGATCGCCGCACACGTTGAGTGCGAAACCGTGCATGGTGATCCAATGCCGCACGCCCACGCCGATGGAAGCGATCTTGCGATCTTCGATCCAGACGCCGGTTAATCCTTCGCGGCGCCGGCCGGCGATGCCGAATTTGCCGACGAACGCGATCAATAGTTCTTCGATCCAGCGCAGATAACGATGCAGGTCCTGCGTGTAATTGCGCAGATCGATGATCGGGTAGCCTATGAGCTGGCCGGGTCCGTGATACGTCGCTTGCCCGCCGCGATTGATTTGAAATAGCGGATGCGGCAATTGCTCCGCGTCGCGCAGGCTGCTGCGATCCGGCGTGCGACCGATCGTATAAACGGCGTCGTGCTCGAGCAGCAAGATCGTGTCGTCTAACGATCGATCGCCGCGTTTGTCGCCCACGATTTTTTCCTGTAATGCGAATGCGTCGCCGTAACTCACGCGACCGAGCCAGCGCGTGTTCATATCTGCGCGCCGGCGGGAAGGCCGATGCGCGCTGCTTCGTGCGCGCGCAGATGCGTGAGGCCGATGGCGAGCGCGTCGGCCGCGTCGGCATCCGGCGTTTCGGTTAAGCCCAGTAGCGCGCGCACCATGAATGCGACCTGGTTTTTTCCCGCCGCTCCGGTGCCGACGGTCGATTGCTTGATGCGCGTCGGCGAATATTCGAAGACAGGCAGCCCGTTCTCCGCCGCCGCCAGAATGGCCGCGCCGCGCGCGGCGCCGAGAATGATCGCGGTCTTGTGGCTTTGCACAAAAATCACGGATTCGAGTGCGCAGCAATCGGGCTCGTGTTCGCGAATCAAAGCGGCGAGGCGTTCACGGATGGCGACGAGACAACTCGAAAACGGCAGCGCGCGATCGTTGGGAATCGTTCCGTAAAAAAGTGCGCGCGCCTGCGTGCTCGTGCCATCGATCACAGCGACGCCGCTACGCCGGAGCGAAGCATCGATCGCGAGGACACGCATGCCTCAATGTGCCATGAAGCCGAACGCGAGAAAAATGAGACCGCCCGCGCCGAGCAGCATGCTGAACATCCAATAGGCTGGCTTCCGGGTAAGCGCGGAAATCGCGGCGACGGCGATGGCGATTTGAAACAGCGTCACCCCTTTCGCGAACGTCTCGTGCTGGCGAAAATTCGCTTTGGCGTCCCTCTCTTTTGCTTTTGCTTCCTTTTGAATCTCCGCCTGCTCTTCCTGGTATTTCTTCGCCTTTTCCTGGTCGGCGTCGTTGACCGACCCGCTCAGCGACATTTTCGCGTCGAGCACGGCAGCTTTGATTCCCTTCGCCTGATAATAGGCCCACTGATCGGACGATTCGATCTGGCTCATCATCGCTTCGTTTGCATGTTCGCCGGAGAGCAGCCCGGCCAGCGCCGCCAGCACGGCCAGGATCGCCGTGCTCAACGCCACGCCCGAAATCCATTTCGCGCCGCTGTGTTCCGCCGCGTGCTCGACCTGTTCGTGCAAATGCTCCAGCGGAATTTCGGCTTCTTCCATGTGCGAAGCTTAGGAGCGCGCGCCCCGCATTCAAGATCGAAGAGATTTTCATTTGAAGCGCGCTGGCGCCCGCCGGAGCGTAGCCGTCCGGATGTCCCGCGAATATACTCTGCAACGACCAGCAAAGGTCGCGGGCCACACCATCGATTACGCGGCGGAACTCAACGAGCAGCAGCACGCCGCCGTCACCGCCGCGCCCGGACCGTTGCTCGTCATCGCCGGCGCGGGCTCCGGCAAAACGCGCACGCTCATCTATCGCGTCGCCTATTTGCTCGAGAACGGCGTCGACGCGCGCAACATCCTGCTGCTCACCTTCACCAATAAAGCCGCGCGGCAAATGCTCGAGCGCGTCTCGAATCTGTTGCCGATGGATGCGAACGGCATTTGGGGCGGCACTTTTCACTCGATCGGGAATCGCATGCTCCGCCGCCACGGCAGCGCCCTCGGTTATTCGTCAGCCTTCACGATCATGGATCGCGAAGACCAGAAGGATTTGATCGCGACCGTCATCACCAACGCCGGCATCGATCCGAAGGAAATCCGTTTTCCAAAAGCGGACGTGCTCGCGGACATTTTCAGTTTCGTGGTCAACACCGAGCATCCGATGGAGGAATTGCTCGAGGAAAAGTTTCCGTATTTCATCCCCTTGCTCGAGCAGATCAAAGACGTCCACGCGCGTTACGAGAAAAAAAAGAAGCAGACCAACTCGCTCGATTTCGACGATCTGCTCGAAAAAACGCTGCGCATGCTGCTCGAGCACGAACACATCGCGCAATTTTACCGGCGGCAGTTCCAGTTCATCCTCGTCGACGAGTATCAGGACACGAATAAAATCCAGGCGGACTTCATCGACACCCTCGCGGCCGAGCACAAAAACGTCATGGTCGTGGGCGACGATGCGCAGTCGATCTACTCCTGGCGCGGCGCGAATTTCCAAAACATTCTCGAATTCCCAAAGCGTTATCCGACCGCGCAGGTCTTCAAGATTGAGCTGAATTATCGCAGCGTGCCGGAAATTTTGCGGGTCGCAAACAGCGCGATTGCGGCTAACGTGCAGCAGTTCAAAAAGAATCTCGCCGCCACGCGCGAATCCAAATCGATGCGACCGGCCATGGTCGCGCTCAACGACGGTAGCGAGCAGGCGCAGTTCGTCGCGCAGCGGTTGCTCGAATTGCGCGACGAAGGCGTCGAACTCAACGATGTCGCCGTGCTTTATCGCTCGCATTATCACGCGGTCGAGTTGCAGCTCGAACTCTCGCGCCGCGGCATTCCGTATCAAATCACGAGCGGTATTCGCTTTTTCGAACAGGCGCACATCAAGGACGTCGCCGCCTTCATCCGCTTCGTTGCGAATCCGCGCGATGAAGTCGCGTTCAAACGCATGGTGCGCCTGCTCCCCGGCGTCGGCGGCAAAAGCGCGGAAAATTATTGGAACGCGTGGCTGAAAGGTTTGCCGGCGAGCGAAGCCGTTGTAGCCGCGGTCGCCGGCGGCAGCGCGGACCTCGCGTCGTCGGAAGACTCAGCCCCCGATTCGCCGATCGACGATGATCGCTCAGTAGCCGACACGACGACCGAAAACCCCGTGACCGCGGCCGGCGACCGCGGCTACAACATCGGCGAGCGTCTGTTGCAGATCAGCGTCGGCGCGCGCACCAAAAAATCGTGGGAACAACTAGCGGCCACGCTTGACGAGATTGCGCCGGGCGGAAAGCCGAATCCGCCGAGCGAGATGATCACATCGATCGTGGAAGCGATTTACGAAGATTACGCGAAGGCGAATTTCTCGAATTACGAGCTGCGCAAGGAAGATTTGAATCAGCTCGCGAATTTCGCGCGCCAGTTTACCGACGTGCAGGAATTTCTTTCGCAACTCGCGCTCATCAGCAATGTCGATGCGGAAGCGGCGCCGAACGCGTCGGCTGACAACGAAGCGGTGAACCTGTCGTCGGTGCACCAGGCTAAAGGGCTCGAGTTCCACACCGTTTTCGTCATCTGGCTCACCGACGGCATGTTCCCGAGTACGCGATCGTTCGAATCGCGCGACGCCATCGAGGAAGAGCGGCGCTTGTTTTACGTCGCGGTCACGCGCGCGCGCGATGGGCTTTATCTCACTTATCCGCACATGCGTTTGGGCGCCGGTTATGGCGATGTTTTTCAGCGGCCCTCGCGTTTTCTCAAAGAGATTCCGACGAATCTCGTCGAAGACTGGAACGTGAGACGGGGATGATTCGTCCGTAGATTTCGCGGATTGAAGAAGGATGAAGGCCTCACACGAAGGACACAACGGAACACAAAAGATGCGATGCGGATTTTACTCTTTGCTCGCGCTTCATCGCGCTGATTGTCATTCCGAGCGAAGTTGAGGAATCGGTGCCTCTTCGCTTTGCGGATGTCTCGGCTGCGCTCGACATGACAAGCTGCCGGAGTGTGCGGCGAGACTAGGCGTCGACAAATTTCGCCGTTGGCTTCACACGAAGGACGCAAAGGATAGGTAGAGGCATTCGGGGTGACTCGTCGTGGAAGCTTTGGTGAAGAAGAATCTTCGACGCTTCGGCTGCGCGAGACACGATGGTTAAATGAGTGCGCGTCAGAGCCGGGCCGGAAAACAGTATGCCTCTTGCTAGTGGTCTCCCCTTTGAGTCCTTTGTGACCTTCGTGTGAGCATGAATCTTTCGCCTGAAACAAAAATCGCCGGCTTGCTCACGCCGTTGTTCGCACTGCGGCGCGAGCACGATCTCGGCATCGGCGATGTCGGCGCGCTGCGTGAGTTTATCCAATGGGCGCACGAGAATGGATTCCGGCTGGTGCAAATGTTGCCGACGAACGAAGTCGGCCACGATAATTCGCCCTACAACGCGATCAGCTCGATGGCGCTGGAGCCGACGACGCTGCTGCTCGAACCCGGCTCTCCGCCGGAACTCACGCACGCCGATTACCAGAGCGTGACGGCTGACGTTGATCTCGGCGCGTTGCGGCGTGGCGGGGTGAAATACAATCGCGTCCGAAAATTAAAGCGCTCGCTGCTGGAGCGCGCCTGTTCGCATTTCGAGATTCATGGCAGCGCCGCGCGTTGGCAAAAGTTCGATGACTTCCTCAATCGCGCCGCCGAATGGCTTGCGCCCTACACATTTTTTCGCGCGCTGATGGAGTTGAACAACGACAGCGAGGCGTGGCCCGCCTGGCCGGAGGAGCAGCGCCATCCACAGACAGCACGCTCATGGCTCGAGGCGCAGCCGCCGGAGATTCGCGCCGAGTTCGCCACGCGCGAAAAATTCTTCGCCTACGTGCAGTTCGTGGCGGACGAGCAATGGCGCGCGATGAAAGAATTTGCCGGGCAAAAAGGCGTGGCGCTCATGGGCGACATCCCGTTCGGCGTCAGTTTTTGCAGCGCCGACGTTTACACCCACCGCGAGATTTTCCATCTCGAATGGTCAGGCGGCGCGCCGCCGGAACCGTATTTCAAAGACGACGCCTTCACGCAAAAATGGGGGCAGAACTGGGGCATTCCGATTTACAACTGGGACGCGTTGCGCGCGGAAGATTTTGCCTGGTGGCGGCGGCGCGTGCGGGGCGTGCAACGCAAAACGCATCTCTTCCGCATCGATCACGTGCTCGGGTTTTACCGCATCTACTCGTTCCCGTGGCGGCCGGCGGAGAACGCCGACTTCCTGCCGCTCGACTGGGAGCAGATGCTCCAGGTGACGGGAGGACGCGCTCCGCATTTCATCCCGCGTGCCGATGATTCTTACGAGAACTGCGCCGAGAATCAGCGCGCCGGTGAAGAATACCTGCGCATGATCGTGACCGAGCACGCCGGCGTCGTCGGCGAAGATCTCGGCACGGTGCCGGATTATGTGCGACCCAGTTTGCGCCAGCTCGGCATCGCGGGATTCAAGATTCCGCAATGGGAAACGCCCGGCGGCTGGCTCACGCCGGGGAATGAATACGAGCGGCTCTCGGTGGCGACGTATGCGACGCACGATCACAAACCGCTGCGCGAAGTCTGGGCCGAGGCTTACGACGAGAATTCGCCAACGCGCGATCAGGCGCGCGAGGAATTGCGCACCATCGCGGCGTTTGCGGGATTCGCGCCGCGCGAAGGACTGGAATACGAGCGCGATTTTTTCCCCGCGATCATGAGCGCGCTGTTTATGAGCAATTCATGGATCGCGGTGGTGATGATCACCGACGCGCTCGCACGCCGCGATCGCTTCAACGTGCCCGGCGTTGCCGGCCATGAAAATTGGACGCGGCGCCTGCCGAAATCAGTTTCGCAAATGCAGCACAGCCGCAGCGTGCGTCATCGCATGCGCGTCCTGCGCGAGTTATTGGCGAAAAGCGGACGCACGCCCGCGCCGGAATCGTAGAGCGCGTTAAGGCGAATAACCAAAGCGCGCGTTCAACTGCGTGATCGCGTCGGCTGCGTATTGCTGGTCGTCGGGCGCGAGATATTCGCGGTAGCCGCCGACCTTCCCGCGCCGCACTTTGAATGATTCCGGATCGGAGGCATCGCCCGGCTTGAGAATTTTCGAATCGAATGCGCCCGCCGCTTCCATCTTTTTCATGTTGCCGAATTCGGAAAACGCGAGCGCGTGCGCAAAGGCGTCGGCATCCAGATCGTGTCGGCTGACGGCGGCGAGCAGGCGCGCGAAGTTTTCCTTCGGCGCGGCGCGCAGCGATTCGTAGCGCGCGAGATGGAAGTTTTCGCGACCGGCGAATTCCGCCAGCCACGCATTCATAATTTCGACGATGGAGACAATGCCGTGCGCGTCGTCGCGCAGGAGTTCGCCGATGCTTTGCTGTTTCACATCGGCCGGGGTGTCCTCGGAGCGACGTGTGAGTTGCACGTAATGCGAGACGAACGCGTCGCGCGGATCGCGCGCGAGCAGGATGACGCGCGCGTTTGTGATCGCGTCGGCTGGCACTCGATATTTCCCGCGCAGGCGCGCCCAGAAATCGGCCTTGGTGCGTTCTTCAAAACGATCGTGCGAATAGATGATGCGAGGAATTTGCGGATCGCTGTACTGCTCCGGCTGCAAACTGAACGGATGCCCGCGAGCTTTGCAGAAATAATCGCAGAGAAACGCGCGTAGCCAGGTGCGGCCGCTTTTCGGAATGGAAATCACCAGCGCGTCGCCTCCGCGAAGGGACGCCGCCCGGCTGCTGAAGTTATAGCGCAGCACGGGGTTTCAGCGCATCGCGCAAAGAATAGAGACGCGACTTCAAATATTCGCGCGGTGTTTCGCCGGGGATCGGGCGCAGCCAATGCCGCCAGCGCCGTCGCGCAAGTCGCGGCGCGTAACCGAATGCCGGCATCAGGTCGCGGCAATGCCATTCCACCCAGCCGATCTCGTCGTCTTTGAGTTCGTTCTCCCAACGCGTGAGCGGGTCGCGGCTGATCTGCGTGAACTGCGTTTCGGCGGCGGAATTGCCTTCCCAAAACTTTCCCGCTTTCGTCGGCGTCAGTACCGTTGCGGGATCGAATTCGATCTCGAGAAATTCACAGATTTTTCGCATACTCTCCGCGGTCTCGAGCACGAGTTGCTCGTAGAGGACCACGAGCGCCTGCAGATCGTTCGTCTTCATCGCCTGCAACGCGATCGTAGCCGCTTCGCGCCAGTGGCTGATGCAGTAGTAAACGGAAAAGCGGCGGAGTTGCCGCGTTTTTTCGAGCGCGATTTGCGCGGCGAGGATGGCGCGTGGATCGCGCATGGTGAGCAAGATTTTCGTCTGTGGAAAACGCGCGCGGATTTGCGGCAGGAAGCGGCGATTGGCTGGCGTCTTTTCCACCCAGCGCGCGATCGAATCGAGCGGGCGCCCGACCACCGCGGCGTAGCATTCGAGCATGATCACGAGCAGATCCTTGTGCGCGTTCGCCGGCGCGAACGCCGTTTTTTCGAAGCGCGAGAGAAATTCCGCGGTGGGAAAATACGAGTAATCGCGCTTGCCCCATTTGCACGGGCCGCCGAAGACGACGTTGGAGAGCGAATCGCGCGTCAGATAATCGAACTGCGTGCGCCGCGAACTCCGCCCGAATTTCGCCAGCACGGTGGGGAAATACGCCGTCTCCTCCGGCAGCACGAGCAACTGCGGATGACTGTCGAGCAGCGCGACCAGCAGCGTCGTGCCCGATTTCGCCTGGCCCGCGACGAAACAGGCGCGCTGGTCGAATGGCAATGTGGCCGGCATGCGACCAAAGACCTGCGGCACGCGTCTGCGCCACGCAAGAATAATTCTCTTGGGCGATGAGTGGCGCACGAAAACCAGTCATCCTGAGCGAAGCCGAAGGATCCCGCCGCGGAAGCTTAAACGTAGCTTCCACGGGATGCGTCGGCTTCGCTCGGAATGACGGAGCGCGTTAGCCCCGACAAAAAAATCCGTGTTTCCTCCGTGTTCATCCGTGGCTAAGTAAATCATGCCTTTACCCATCAAAGTCGCAGTTACCGGTGCAGCCGGGCAGATCGGTTACTCGCTCCTTTTTCGCATCGCTTCGGGCGCCATGTTCGGCCCCGAGCAACCGGTCGCACTCTCGCTCATCGAAATCCCGCCCGCGCTCGGCGCGCTCGAAGGCGTGGTGATGGAATTGCAGGATTGCGCGTTCCCGTTGCTGAAATCGATCACGCCGACGGCGGACTTGCACGAAGGATTTCGCGACGTGAACTGGGCGTTGCTGGTCGGCAGCGTGCCGCGCAAAGCGGGGATGGAACGCGGCGATTTGCTCGGCATCAACGGCAAGATTTTCATTGGGCAAGGCCAGGCCATCGAGCAGAACGCGTCGTCTAACGTCCGTGTGCTGGTGGTGGGAAATCCGTGCAACACCAATTGCCTCATCGCCATGAATAACGCGAAAGGCATTCCGCACGATCGTTGGTTTGCCATGACGCGGCTCGACGAGAATCGCGCCAAAGCGCAACTCGCGCAGAAGGCCGGAGTCGATATCACCGCGGTCACGAACATGGCCATCTGGGGCAACCATTCCGCCACGCAGTATCCCGATTTTTACAACGCGAAGATCAACGGCAAAGCCGCCAACGAAGTGATCAAAGACGAGAATTGGTTGCAGAACGATTTCATCAAAACGGTGCAGCAGCGCGGCGCAGCCATCATCAAAGCGCGCGGACTTTCCTCGGCCGCTTCTGCGGCCAACGCGGTGGTCGACACCGTGCGCTCGCTCACAACCGACACGATCTCCGGCGACTGGCACAGCGTCGCGCTCTGCTCGCAAGGTGACTACGACATCGAGAAAAACCTGATCGCGTCGTTTCCCGTCCGCACCAAAAGCGGCAAAGCCGAAGTCGTCACCGGCGTCCCCATCAACGAATTCAGCCGCACCAAAATCGACGCCAGCGTGAACGAGCTAAAAGAAGAGCACGAGTTAGTGAAAGGAATGCTGGGTTAGCTGTAGCCGCGGTCGCTGGCCGCGGCTCTCCGTCAACCGTCGCGCCTTGTTGTCATCCCGAGCCGCGCAGACGGCGAGGGATCTCCCATTTTTCAGTAGGATGTCGCCGAAGCGAGATGCTTCGCCGTCTGCGTGGCTCAGCACGACAGGCGTCGGTCGCTGCAAGATCAGCGCCAGCGTGAATGAGCTAAGAGCAGAGCGCGATCCGATGAAATCGGATCACTAATTAGCGAGGATATGCGCCAACCGGAGCAACAAGATCGGGCCGGACGCGCGCCGTTTCCGGTCCGCGCGAAAAACGGCCAAGCCAAGGCGTCACCGGTGTCGCTAGCAACAATGGCTTCCGTTGGCGGCGCAAATTCGTTGACCTGTGAAGCTTCGTTTGCAACAAATCCTTCCATGCTTCGGCTGGTCGCTATCGCAAGCGTTCTCTGTCTCGCTGCCGTTCCACTTTTTGCGGAAGACCATGGCAGTCCGGCTCCCCGCACCTCGCCGACCCCAAAACCACATCGCGAAGAGGGCGCCGTCTATCTTGACATCACCACGGACAAAACGGGTTCAGTGGAAAAGGTTGAGTTCCTCAACCGCGTCCCGCAATACGTGAAGGACGAAATTACCAGCAAAATTATGGGACGTCGATTCGGTGTCCCGAATCACACCTATCGACGACATGTGCGTTTCAATGCCTTGGTCCCAAGCCGTTGAGCGCAGATGAGTGAAGGTCGATTCACTGCTCAACGAATTCAGCCGCACCAAATCAACGCCAGCGTGAACGAGTTGAAAGAAGAGCGCGATCTGGTGAAGGCGATGCTGGGTTAGCTTGTCGCGACGCAATCTGTAGTGTTCAGCTTTCCGCGTTCCATACCATTTCGTCCGATGTGATTAACGGGATCAAGGGTATCTCGGCTATAGCATTAATAGCGTGCTGTAGTTCTTGATAAGGCGGCTCTGGCACTCCCTCGGACGAAAGGGCTTCCAATGATGCGTTCAAAGTCCAAACGAAAAGCCTCGTTCCCCACGATAAAGTGAACTGAGCCCATATTGGTTCATAACGATTGCTCCCAATTTCGAGCCGGCCGGGACGGCCCCATCCACGGCGAGCTAGCTCAACTGGACTGAAGTGGACGTACCGAGATGTCGCGTGATAAAGAAAGCGGTACAAGTCCTCAGAACCAGCGGCCTTGGCGATAAACCAAGCGCTTCGAACATCGCCTTTGTCTGTTGTCGGCTTCGGCCAATGCAGCCGAGCGCCGAGTTCCATAAGCGCCTTTCGAGTCTCATGCTCTCTCGAGCGAAAGTGGACCAGCGCCTGATGCAATCCCATCGCGGACATCTCTGTCTCGCCAACTTCGCCCGCTTGAGCTTCGAGGTCTTTCAACATGCCCGTTTTTATCAAGCCGTTAGCGAGAACTCGTGCATCGCTTGACGACAAACTATTGAAATAGCGAAGCCACATTAGCTCTTCGCATGCTGGCCTGAGCAGTGACACGCCGACAAAACCTTTATGCGACGCGACCAAGTCAACCGACGCTCCAAGAGAATCAATCTGACGACAAAGAATACTACGACGCAATATTGGGAAATATCCATCGGATCCATTCCAGGAAAGAATCGAAACGCTGTCTTTCCACTTTGAAATGGCGACGAGCAGTTTTCGGGTTGCGGAAAGCAGCGCAGTCCTATCGTCCATAATCAGGCGGCTCTGTAGGATGGTGCTTGGCCTAATCCGTCAGACCTCTACCAGTCAGGCGCTCGAATACGTCTGCGTACTTCGATGCTGTCTTTTCGATAATCTCGCCCGGCAGCTTAGGTCCTGGCGGCGTTTTGTCCCAGTCGAGCGTTTCGAGGTAGTCGCGCACGAATTGTTTGTCGAAGCTAGGCAAGCTGGTGCCGACGCGATAACTAGCGGCGGGCCAGAAGCGGGAGGAGTCGGGCGTGAGGCATTCGTCGATGAGGAGTAGTTCGCCGTCGCTCACGCCGAATTCGAACTTGGTGTCGGCGACGATGATGCCGCGCTCGGCGGCATAGTCCCGACCGGCGGAATAAATTTGCAGGCTGAGTTCGCGCGCGCGATCGGCGTGCCCTTGGCCAGCGAGTTCACGCGCTTCGTCCTGGCTGATGTTCAAGTCGTGGCCGGAATCGTTCTTGGTCGACGGCGTGAAGATCGGGTCGGCTAACTTCGAACCGAGCTGCAAGCCATCGGGCAATTTCACGCCGCAGATTTCGCCGGTGCGCTGGTAATCCTTCCAACCGGAACCGGCGAGGTATCCGCGCACGACGCATTCGATCGGCAGCGGCTGCGATTTCTTCACCAGCATCGAGCGGCCATCGAGTTGATCGCGGAACGCGCGCAGCTCCGGCGGAAACTCATCGAAATTCGCGGTGATGAAATGGTTCTTCGCGAAATCGAATTTCTTAAACCAGAACGCGGAGATTTGATTCAGTACCGCGCCTTTGCCGGGAATCGGATCGGGCAGGATAACGTCGAAAGCGGAGAGCCGGTCGGTGGCGACGAAAAGGAGCGTGTCGCCGAGATCGAAGACCTCGCGCACTTTTCCGCTGCGGAGTTTTTTGATGCTGGGCAGCTCGATGTCACGCAGCGTTTGCATGCAGCAGCTAAGGAAAGCAGGAAAGCAGGAAATTCCATCTCTAAACTCGAGCGAACGGCTAAAGAAAGCGGGAACCCAGGAAGATTTCCTCGCACGAAGTCCACGAAGGAATTCCTGCGCTATCCCGCTTTCTGAGGCGAAAGCTGCCTTCGTGCGAAACCCGAAAATAAATTCCTGCTTTCCTGCTTTCCTCAGAGATAAGCTTCCCGCTTCATGGCTGGCATTATCATTCGACCGCGCGCGCGGATTTTGCACGGGCACGATTGGGTCTTCACCAGCGAAGTGCTGAAAGTGTTCGGCGAGCCGGCGGATGGCGACGTCATCTCGATCAAGGATGGGCGCGACCGGATGTTAGGCAGCGCGATCTGGAATTCGAAATCGCAAATCGTCGCGCGCCGCTTCTCGCACCGTCGGCAGGATCTCGACGCCAATTTTTTCCAGCGCCGCCTCGCACAGGCGGCGCAATACCGCGAGCGGCGCGGCGTAAATCCGCAACTGCATCGCGTCGTCTGGAGCGAAAGCGACGGCTTGCCGGGCGTAATCGTCGATCGCTACGGAGACCAGTTCGTGCTGCAAATTACCACGCGCGCGATGGAGCAGCGCAAGGAGATCATAGCCGACGCGATCTGCAGCACGCTCGGTGCCAAGACGTTGCTTGAGCGCAGCGATAGCTCGTCGCGCAAAGCGGAAGGACTCGAGCCGGTGACGGGCGTGTTGCGTGGCGAGGCGCATGCCGCGGAATTCGAAATCGGCGGCGTGAAATTTTCCGTCGATCTGCTGAGCGCGCAGAAGACCGGTTTTTATCTCGATCAATTGCCGCATTACGAAACCGTCGCGCGTTTTGCCAATGGCCGGCGCGTGCTCGATTGCTTCGCGAACCAAGGCGCGTTCTCGCTCACCTGCGCGAAGGCGGGCGCGAGCGAAGTTGTCGGCGTCGAAATCCAGGCGAATGCCATCGCCGCCGCGCGCGAACACGCGAAGAAAAACGCGCTCACGGTGCGCTGGGTCGAGCAGGATGCCTTCGCCTATTTGCGCGGAGCGGAAAAAGCCGGCGCGCAATTCGATCTCATCGTGCTCGATCCGCCGTCGTTCACGAAAACGAAAGGCGGTTTGCGGGATGCCATCCGCGGTTATCGAGAATTGCACGTGCGCGTTTTTAAATTGCTCGCGGCCGACGGCGTGCTGGCGACGTTTTCCTGCTCGCACCACGTCAGCGAAGCGATCTTAGCCGACACGATCTCGGCCGCGCTGGTCGATGGGCGCCGCTCCGCGCGGCGGCTCGGCCGATTCGAACAGGCGCTCGATCACCCGGTGCTGCCGACGTTGCCGGAGACGGAATATTTCAAAGGCGTGCTGCTGGAAATGAAGCCGTCGATTTGAAAACGAAAAAGGTGGAATTCTAAAACGCAGGAATTACTGTCGAGCCAATCAGCGCGCCCCGCGAAACGAAATGGCTGAACGAATTCGTCCCATCGAACAAATGCTGGAACTCAACGACGATGAAGCGGTGACGCCCGAGTTGCTCGACTCGCAGGTGCAGCGCGCGCAGGAACAACTGCTGCAGCTCAAGAGCCAGCAGGAAAAAATCGAGAAGCAAAAACGCGAACTCGAAGAGCTGAGTCGCAAGCAGGAGGAACTCGAGCGCGGCCGCGCGGAGATGTCGGACAAGCTCACGCGTTCGCTCGTTATTCTCGAGCGCGAAGCCTACGACACGCAGAAGAAGCTCGAGCAGATGCGCGCCACCCGCGAAAGTTTCGGCCAGCACCTCGAAGCGCTGGAGTCGATCGATCCGAAGAAATGGAATCCGGGCGAGCTGCATCGCGACTTGAGCCGCGCCTTGAGCACGGTGGACGACGCGCGCGCGGAGTTCAGCCAGCAAAAGAGCCGGCTACAGGCGGTCGCGACCACGGATGAGAACGGTGTGCCACTGCCGGAAGTCGCGCCGGGCATCGGCGAATCCGGGGAGCGTCCATTCCTGCAATGGGTCACGATCGGTTTCGCACTCTCGCTGCCGCTGATCGCCTTTGGCCTGATCGCGCTGCTTGTCGTTCTGGTGATGGCGAAAGGCTAGCCATCACATGCTGCGCCGTTCCTCAAAAAAAGATTCGCCGCTCAATCAGCAGCAGGAGCAATTGAAACAACGCGAGGCGGAATTGCGCGAGAACATGCGCAAACTCGAACGCATGATCGCGGAAGCGCCGCGCAAAGCCGAAGAGCAATCGCGCAAGCAACGCGAGGAACTGCTCGAGCGCGCCAATCGCGGCGGCAGCCGGCTCGATGCCTCGATTTCCTTGCGCGACCGTCGCTGGGACGACGGCGATTCAGGTGGGCGCCGGCGCGGATCATTGCGCAAGGAGCGCAAGGAAGGCCGCCTCATTTTTCTCGTGCTGGTGATCGTGCTGGCGGCGGCGGTGATCTGGCTGCTCACGCATTTTCATTTCTAGAATGGGCGAGCCGATCGACGTCGCTTACGTCGCGAATCTCGCGCGCCTACGCCTGAGCGAGGAGGAGAGCGCGCTGTTTAAAGACCAACTGCGCGACGTGCTGCGTTACGTCGAGAAGCTGAGCGAAATCGATTTGCCAGCGACGGATGCGGGCGTGGCGATGCGCGAGAACGTCGGGCGCGAAGACGAGGCGCGACCGGGTTTCACGAGCGAACAGGCCCTCGCCAATGCGCCGCAAACCGCGCGTCATCTTTTCATCGTTCCGAAAGTGATCGAATGACCGAGCTGCCGGCGTGGACGATCGCCGCGCTGCAACGCCGCTTGCGCCGCCAGGAAATTTCGCCGCGGGAAGTGCTCGTCGCGTTGGAGACGCAGATTACGAACACAGACAGCGCGATCGGCGCCTATCTCTCGCGCGACTTCGAGAGCGCCGCGCGGGAAGCGGAGCGCGCCGACGTTTCGCTGCCGCTTGGCGGCGTGCCGATCGCCGTGAAGGATTTGATCAGCGTCGAAGGTCAGCCGTGCGGCTGCGCGTCGCGCATTTTGCAAAATTATCGCGCGCCCTACAGCGCGACGGTGATCGACAGGCTGCGCGCTCATGGCGCGATTCCATTTGGCCGCACTAACATGGACGAATTCGCGATGGGTTCGTCGACGGAGAACTCCGCGATCCAAATCACGCGAAATCCCTGGGATCGCACGCGCGTGCCGGGTGGCTCGAGTGGCGGCTCGGCGGCGGCAGTCGCAGTGGAGACGGCGTTCGGCGCGCTCGGTTCCGATACAGGCGGCTCGATTCGACAACCGGCGGCGTTCTGCGGCGTGGTCGGATTGAAGCCAACTTACGGACGCGTCTCGCGCTACGGTTTGGTCGCGTTCGCATCCTCGCTCGATCAAATCGGCCCGCTCACGCGCACGGTCGAGGACGCGGCGCTGTTGCTGAACGCGATCGCCGGCCACGATGCGCGCGATTCGACTTCGCTGCCGGACGCGCCGCCGGATTACACCGCGAATCTCGGACGCGATTTAAAGCGCGTGCGACTCGGAGCTCCCAAGGAGTATTTCGCTGATGGCATCGAGCCGGCCATGCGCGACGCGGTGACGGCGGCGATCAAAAGATTCGAATCGCTCGGAGCGGAAGTGAGCGAAGTTTCCTTGCCGCACACCGAGTACGCGGTCGCGGCCTATTATCTCATCGCGACGGCAGAGGCATCGGCGAATCTCGCGCGTTTCGATGGCGTGCGCTATGGTTTCCGCGCGGAACAGGCGCGTGATTTGCGCGATCACTACGAGCGCACGCGCGGCGAAGGTTTCGGCGCGGAAGTGAAACGGCGCATTATTTTGGGAACGTATGCGCTGAGTTCCGGCTATCACGACGCGTTCTATGGTCGCGCGCAAAAAATGCGCGAGATGATTCGCCGTGACTTCCGCGACGCTTTCGAAAAAGTGGATGCACTCGTTTCGCCGACGACGCCGACGGTGGCGTTCAAGCTCGGCGAAAAATTAGCCGACCCGCTCCAGATGTATCTCGCCGATATTTTCACCATCGCGGCGAATCTCGCCGGCATTTGCGGAATCAGCGTGCCGTGCGGTTTCGCCGAGGGACTGCCGATTGGTTTGCAATTGCTCGCGGGGCCGCTCGACGAAGCGCGCCTGCTGCAAATCGCGCACGCTTACGAGCAGCACACGGACTGGCACAAGGCGCGGCCGCAAATTTAATGCGCGCGTTTTTCCAACGCGTCGCGACGGCTCTGGAATTGCCGAGAGCGCGCTGGCTAATTTTCGCAGGCGCGGCGTGCGTCTTCATTGCGTTTTTCCCGACGCTCCGTTTTTTGCGCAGCGGCACGATGATGGACTACGGCGTCTGGTTCAACGCGGGCGCGGCGGTGGGGCGCGGCGAAGTCGTTTATCCCAACAACGGTTCGTTCCCGTTCATGTATCCGCCGGTGTGCGCAGATTTTCTTGCGCTCCCCGCCGCGCTCGGAAAAGCCGGACTCATTTTCGCGCTCTCGCTCATTAATGCCGGCGCGTGGCTGTTGAGCAATTGGCTCCTGCTTCGGTTGGTGCGCGGCAAGTTTGCCTTAGCCAGCGCGATCATGGCGAATTTCCTTCTGCTCGTTTTTCTCTGGTCAAATGCGCATCTCGGCCAGCCGAGTCTCGTCTTGCTTGCGCTCATGCTTGGCGGACTCGTCTGTCTGCAGCGCGGTCGCGCGGGCGCCGCAGGCGGGTTATTCGCGGTCGCGGTCGCGCTGAAAGCGTTCCCGATTCTGGTGCTGCCGTATTTAATTTTCCGGCGGCAATGGCTCGCCTCGCTCACGCTCGTCGTCGCCGTCGCGACTTTGTTTTTCGTCGTGCCGATTCCGCTTCGCGGGAATGCGCGCAATCTCGATGACCTGCAACGCTGGAGTGGCGGCATGTTGCGCTACCAGGAAACGGGCGTCGCGCAACGCGCCGCGCGCAGCTACAGCTGGAAAAACCAATCGCTCATCGCGGTGGCGAATCGTTTTCTGCGCCACGTCAGCGCGGATGAAGGCCGCGCGGTTTTCGTGAACGTAGCCAACGTCGACTTCCGGATCACAAACAGCGCGATCATCGCCGTCGCCATCGCGCTCGGTCTCGCGTTTGTCCTGGCGCTGCCGCGCGCGCGCACACCGGCGAAAGACGCGCTGGAGTTTTCCGCGCTGCTCATCCTGATGCTCATCTGCACGCCGCTCGCGTTTGGCTATCTCTTCGTCTGGCTGCTCGTGCCGATGACGGCGTTGCTGCAACGAATCCTCGCCGCGCGCGCGCCGCGCACGCTGTTTGTCATCGGACTCATTTGCCTGCTCGCGACCGGAATTGCGCCGCGCTACGCGCAAATTTACGGCAGCCTTTTCCTCGCGGCGCTGGCGTTTTACTTCGCGGCGCTGCGCGAACTCAAAGGCGCCGCCGCGAACCGCGCACGCGAAATGCAATAGCGCGACACCAGTTCACGGCGAAGAGCGTCGCCTCCGCAATCGACATTTTCGATTTCCCCCGCACGCGATCGCGAAAAATGATCGGCACTTCGCACACGCGAAGTTTTTTGCCGCCGTGCAGAATCGTTTCAAAAACAATTTTGAAGCCGCTCGCGCCCGACGCGAGTCGCAGCAAAACTTCGCGGCGCGTCGCAAAAAATCCGCACATGGAATCGTGCACGCCGGTGATTGGGTAGGCTAACGCCGACGCCGTGCGCGACAACGCGCGCCGCCACATCGGCCAGCCGGGCGTGGCGCCGCCGCGCACATAACGGCTGCCCGTCACCATGTCGGCAGTGTTGTTGAAAATCGGCTCGAGCAGCGCTGCGATGCGTTCCGGTGGATGACTGAGATCGCCATCCATCACCACGAGGATTTCCGCGCTGGTGCTTTCCGCGCCGGCGAGGATGGCGCCGGAAAGTCCGCAGCCTCCGCCATCGCGTTTCAGTAATCGCACCGGCGCGCGGGCGCCGAGCGCTTCGATTTTCTCGCGCGTGCCATCGGTTGAGCCATCGTCGACGAAAACGATTTCAGACAGCGCAATGCCGGTCTGCATGATCGCGTCGGTTAACGGGGCGACGTTTTCCACTTCGTTCAACGTCGGGATGATGACCGCGACCGAGTCGTGCATGAATGGTGGAGCCGACGACGGGATTCGAACCCGTGACCTACGGTTTACGAAACCGTTGCTCTACCAGCTGAGCTACATCGGCAGTGCAGGTTTCGGAGAATAACTGCTAATTTTGAATGCGCGAGTGGCGATTCAAGCGGAAGACGGTCGGCACGTCCACCGGCGCTTCGCGGGCAAGAAGCAGCACCGCGATGACCTCGGCATTCGCCACGAGCGCGAAGATAGCGAGGATGGCGAATGCCGTCGCGCCAGCTCCGAAAGCCAAAACAGCGACGAACACGCCGCAGAGCGCGAGCCCGTAAATTTTCGCGGAATAACAATGCGTCGCCGGCATCACGCCGAAGCGCATCCAGCTCACGATCAAACACAGCGCTTCCGACCCGATGATGAGCGCCAGATAAAGCCAGCTCGCGCGCAGCACGGCGCCCGCCACCAGCCATGTCGCCACAAAAATGCAGAGGTAATAAATGATGTCGGTCGCGCTATCGAAGCGACGCAGCCACGGCCGGACGACGCCGAATTTTCGCGCCAGCACGCCATCGAAAATATCGCTCAACATTCCCGCCAGCAGCAGCGGCGCGAAAATCATTCGCGGCGCGTGCGCGCAGGCGAGGACGATTGCGAGCGGACCGAGCGCCAGCCGGAGAAACGTTAACGTCAGAGGAATTGCGATCATGGGGCGGAGTTGTTTGGCAGAACGAACGTCTCGCCGATTTCGCGCAGCGCGATGCGAGCGGGCGAATGCGCCAGCGCGCGCGTGAAGCGTTCGATCGGTTCACGAAATGGCTCGACGCTGAGACGAAATGTTTGGTGATGCACCGGCAGGAGAAAATGCGCGCCGGCGTCGTTGGCCATCGCGATCGTTTGCTCGGGCGTAGCGTGCGCGCGAATCCACGGATCGTACGCGCCGATGTTCATGATGGCGAGATCGATCGGCGCGCCGTCGTTTTGCTGCGCGAACGCGTCCGTCATCGCCGTGTCCGCGCCGTAGAGAATGCGATGATCGCGTCGGCTAATGATGTAGGCGTTGTAGCCGCGATCGTTGTCGAATTGCATGCGCGCGCCCCAATGTTGCGCCTGAAAAGCGCGCACCGTCAGCGCGCCGGCGTTCGTTTCGAGATCGATCGTTTCGTTCCAATCGAGCTCGATGATTTCGCCGAAATGCGCGCCGCGCAGGAGACCGCGCGTTTTCCGCGCCGTGATGACGCGAGTCTGGCGCGAAAAACGTTTCAACGTTGGTCGATCGAGATGATCGAAGTGCGCGTGCGAAAGCAGGACGAGATCGATCGGCGGCAATTCCTCGAAGGTGAGCGCGGGTTGCGTAAGGCGTTTCGGGCCCAGCGTGAAGAACGACAGCCGGATGCCGATGCGATCGCACAGCACCGGATCGGTGAGAATGGTGATGCCGTAGAAATTAATGAGGACGGTGGCGTGCCCGAGCCAGGCGACGGTGAGGTTGTCGTCGCTCCACGTTTCCGGTCGCGGACGCGCGAAAGCCGGCGCGATCGGCCTACGATCATTCGCCTCGCGCCAAAGATGAGCCAGCCAACTGCGCCGTTGCACCAGAAAAACATACGCGCGGGAAGGCGCTGGCGTGGGCTGGCATTTCGCGGATGCTGCGACGAATGGATCGCCTCGAGCAGATTATCGCCGGGAAAGCAGAGGAGATCGCGTCGGCTAACGACCGGTTGCAGACGTTGCGCGCTAGCGCGGAAGCGCGCCAGGATTTTCGCGATTTTGCCGGCGCGCTGCAACGCCACGGTCGTTTGCGCGTCATTGCGGAAACAAAAGAAGCGTCGCTGTCGGCGGGCGTGATCGCGGCGGAATACGATGCGGTGGCGCGCGCGCAGGAGTACGAACGCCACGGCGCGGATGCCGTCTCGGTATTGACCGAGCGCAATTTCTTCGGAGGCGATCTTGCGCATCTGCAAGGCGTGCGCGCGCAGATCGCGCTGCCTGTTTTACGCAAGGATTTCGTCGTCGATCAGGCGCAGGTTTACGAATCCGCTGAGGCCGGAGCCGACGCGATCCTGTTGATCGTGGCTGCGCCGGAGCCGATGCAACTGCGCAAATTGCACGACTGTGCGACGCGCTTGCGCCTGAGCATGCTGGTTGAGATTCACGAGCGCGAAGAAATCGCGCCCGCGGTCGACGCCGGCGCGCAAATCATTGGCATTAACAATCGCAATCTGAAAACGTTCGCGGTCGATCTCTCGACGACGGAAACGCTGCTGCCGTTGTTGCCGAAGAACGTGACGGTGGTGAGCGAGAGCGGCGTGCGCGGCGTGGCGGAAATGGAGCGACTAGCGAAGAGCGCGATCGACGCTGTGCTCATCGGCGAAGCGTTGATGCGCGCGGCGCCGCATGAACTTGCGCGCATGCTCGCCCAGCCATGAGGCAACCGGGAACGGTTGCCCTACAGATTAATCGGTGCGGGTCGATGCTGGCTGGCGGCGGTGAAGCGAACGTCAGCCGACGCGCTCTGATTTCGAAAAAAGCCCGCGGAGTTTTCCAAAAAATCCTTCGCTGACGCCGGCGTCGCTGCGCGCGACGAGCACGGGCCGCTCCGCGCGATTGAGAATGCCGCGCGTGAGATCGCCCATGATGTAGTGACGCAAAGGGCCGCGCGCACGTGAGGAACCGGAGACGACGAGATCGTAATCGCCCTCCGCCACTTCCGCGAAAACCTGCTCGAGCACGATGCCGTGCCGCACGCGCACGGTGGCGGTGACGCTCATTTTTTCGAGCTGCTTCTTTTGCGCGCCGAGGGTGCGCCCGAGCTCGGAGCCGGAGGCGAGCAAGCCGTCGACGTCTTCTTCCATGCGCACCAGATCGGCATAGATGGCCGGCGGCTCGGCCATGACGTGCATGATGGTAACCTCCGCGTGGACGGTTTTTGCCATGTCGCCGGCGAGGCGCACGGCGCTGTCGATATAATGTTTGCCGCCGGTGCAAACGAGGAAGCGGGAGAGCTTCTCGCATTTCCCGACCGCGACGAGCACGGGCGGCTCGATCGCTTTGATCACTTCGTAGGTGCGCTCCGAATGGCCCCAACGGCCTTCGCTATTTTTGCGGCGCGCGCCGATGACGACGAGATCGTATTTGTTCGCGGTGGTTTCGGCGATGATCTGCCGCGTGGGTTCGCCGGCGACGACGACGAGCTTCGGGGAAAGACCAGCGGTGGTGAGTGCGGCCGCCTGCGCACCGAGCGTCTCGCGCAACGGCTGTTCGTCCGCCGCCGTCTCCGCGATGCCGAGCAGGGTCGTTTCCGCGCCCATGGGCGCCGCGAAAAGAGAAGCGAGCTGAATGGCGTTGACGGAAGCGGCGGTGCCGTCGCTGCAGACGAGAATCTTCATATTTTGTGACCGGTGATTAAAGTGTAGATGACGATGGCCGCGCCGATGAGCGGCAGCGGCACGAAGGCGAGGCGGATTTTCGGGCCGGCAAAATATTGCGTGGAGATGGCGCCGAGTTGCGCGCCGACCGCTGCGCCAGTGTTCATCACCAGCGCGATCAGGATGTCGACGTTGCCTTTCAACGCGTGACTGATGGTGCCGTAGCTGGCGGAGATGATGATTTCAAAAAGATCGGTGCCGACGGCGAGATGCGTCGGAATTCCCAGCACGTAAACCATCGACGGCATGCGGATGTAACCGGCGCCCCCGCCGAGAAAACCGCTGAAGAGTCCACCGATGAAGGAGACGACCACGATGATCCAGAGCGAGATCGTGACGCCTGAGGTGGGCAAGTGAATCATCGGCGGCAGATGAAAGCTCTGGATGCTTTTGGTGACGTGACGGAAGGCCGAGTCGTCGGCGCCCTTCGCGACCGTTTGTTTCGTTTTCCTCTGCTGCGCCATGGTCTTCCAGCTCTCCCAGATCATGAAGGCTGAGATACTGACGTAGACGGCAATGGAGATGTAACTGACGACCGCGTTGACGTTGCCGGCACGCTTAAGCAGCTCGATCAGTTGCGCGCCGCATTCGGCGCCACCGATGGTGCCGATGGCCATGATGAGGCCGAGCTTGAGGTCGACGTTGCCGAGCGCGCGATGGCGTTTTGCCGCCACCACGGATTTGCCGACGATGTGCGCAAGATCGGTGCCGATGGCAAAATTCCAATCGATCCCGACCGCGCGCAGCGCCGGACCGGCGATGAAGCTGCCGCCCACGCCGAAGAAACCGCCGAGCACGCCGATCAGGAATCCCGTGAGGACGAGATAGATCGGACTGACGTGTGCATTCGAGATGGGGAAAAACATTACTCGGAGCGACCTCCGCGCAGGAGGCGCATGAGAGCCGTGGTGATGTATTCGAGCACGACCGCCTGGCCGATAATCAGCGCGAGGGCGACGAAGGCATAGAGGCGAATGTTCTGCTTCTCGAGGTGGACCAGCCAGTCGCCGAGAAGATGCAGGACGGCAAAGAAATAGCCGGTCACGAGCACGGCGTAGACCGCCAGTTCCACGCCGAAAGCGCGGAGGGTGCGGAGCATCTCAGCCTTTGATTTTTTCGGCATGATCAAGGTTTCTTCGCTGCGGGGCGGGTTACTGGTTGCGCGAGACTGGCGAAAACAAAAAGCGATTGCGCCATTTTTGAATCATCCTACCTTGCCCGTCTCCTGCAGGAGCAACCTAAAATGGCCGACGCCGCAAATAAATATCCGGAGAACGTAGAGGGTAAATTCTACGTCGACGACCAGTGCATCGATTGCGATCTTTGCCGCGAAACCGCGCCTGCCAATTTCCGCCGCAACGATGATGGCGGGCATTCCTACGTTTACAACCAGCCCACTTCGCCCGAGGAAGAAGCGCTTTGCAAAGAAGCGATGGAAGGCTGCCCGGTCGAAGCGATCGGCAACGACGGCGCCTAGCCGCCGCCGCGCGAAATGCGCGCGATGAAACGCCCGCCTCGCGTCGCGCTCACCATCGCCGGCTCCGATAGCAGCGCCGGCGCCGGCCTCCAGGCCGATCTGAAAACGTTCGCGGCGCGTGGCGTTTACGGATTAACCGCGGTCACCTGCATCGTCGCGGAAATTCCCGGCAAGGTGACACGCATGCAACCGGCTGAGCCTTCGCTCGTGCGCGAGCAGATCGCGTTGCTGCTAAAAAATTTTCCGGTGCGCGCGACCAAGACCGGCCTGCTGGCGAATGCCCAGATCGTGTCGGCTGTGAGCCGTGCGTTGCGCGGTCATCGCGAAATTCCGCTCGTAGTCGATCCCGTCATGGTCGCGACCAGCGGCGACCTGTTGCTAACTGACGACGCGATCCGCGTTTACGAGTGCTCGCTTTTTCCACTGGCCACTTTGCTCACGCCGAATCTCGATGAAGCGGAACGATTGTTAGGCGACCCGATCCGCGGCGTGCGTGGCTTACGCGCGGCGGCAATCGCGCTGCACGAAAAATATGGCGTCAGCATTTTATTGAAAGGCGGCCACCTGCGCGGGCGCGAAGCGCTCGATGTGCTGGTGACGAAGCGCGGCACGCACGAATACCGCGCGCCATTTATCGCCGGCGTTTCCACGCACGGCACCGGCTGCACCTTTTCCGCCGCCATCACGGCCGAGCTCGCGCGCGGCGCGTCCCTGCCGCGCGCGGTGGCCAAAGCGAAACAGATCGTGTCGGCTGCGATCCGCGATCATTTCGCGTGGAAGAATGCGCGCGGCGCAAAATTGCACGCGCTCAACCATTCCGCGGCGCGGTAAAATTGTGGAGGCGCTGGTGCGCGCTCAATCATCGCGCGGCGCGGGCCTGGCCAATTGCAGCCAGAGCCTGGCGGCGAGCGCGTCGGTGGCGGCGGAAATTTCCGCGGCTTGTTTGCTGTTGCCGTCGCCCAGCCCGAGCACGTGACCTTCCCACGAGACTTCGACGACAAACGACCTCGCGTGCGCCGGGCCGCTCGCCGACTTCACTTCGTAGGAGGGCGCGCGCGGGGAAAGGCATTGCAACGTTTCCTGCAATTGCCCTTTCGGGTTCACGTCGACCGGTTTCTGCATCACCTCGTCGAGCGTGGATTTCATCTCGCGCAAAATGAAGGCCCGCGCGTGGTCGATGCCGCCATCGAGAAAAATCGCGCCGGCCAGCGCCTCGAACGCGTCGGCTAAAGTCGAGGCGCGCGCGCGCCCGCCATTCGCCTCTTCGCCTTTGCCCATGCGAATGTGCTGGCCGAGGTCGAGTGCTTCGCCGCGCGTGCGCAACGCCTCGCGCGAAACCAGGCGCGCGCGCAATTTTGTCAGCAGACCTTCTTCGCTGACGGGAAATTGGTGAAACAAATATTCGGTGACGACGAGTTGCAGCACGGCATCGCCCAGGTATTCCAAGCGCTGATTGTCGCGTTGCGGCCATTTTTTCTCGTGCCGCACGCTCGGGTGCGTGAGCGCTTCTTCCAGCAACGGCGGCGATCGGAATTCATAACCGAGCCGCTGCTGCAGTTCTTTCACCTTAGTGTTTTGCGAAAATATCGATGGAAGTAATCACGTCCACTGCGCGCTGCAAAACAGTGTCGTGCAAATTATCCTCCGGCTTCGTTTTGCGCGCCGGCTCCAGTTCCGGATTGGTCCCCGCCATCAGCGACGCTTCGTTAAAATGCGGGCGGCCGGTTTCGAAAACAAAATTGCTCTCGCCGCGTTGCGCGCTCAGGGAAAAAATCTGCTGCTTCTTCGCTGGCGCCAATTCGACCGAGAGATCGGGTTTCACGCCGCCGGGAAAAAGCGCGCGGCCTTCGGCATCGATCGCGACCGTTGTCGCGAGGCGAAAGGTTTTGCCGCCCGGCAATTTGAAATCGGTGAACGCGACCGCCTCGCCGGCCGTGAGCTGGCCGATGGAAACCGCGTGCGCGCCTTCGCGAATTGCCGCCGCGATCGCTTCCGCCGGTCCCGCCGTTTCGGTGTCGAACAAGACCATGGTCGGCCCGCTGAAAAGCGGCGCGCGTTCGTTCGTGATGTTTTGCTCCGGGCCGTTCGCCTTGCGCAGACGCCAGAGCAATTTTCCTTTCGGCACCACGCGCCCGGCGAATTCCGCGGCGATGCCGAAATCATTCGTGGGCGGTGTCGCGCGCAGGTCGATCACCAGCGCATCGATTTTCTTCGTTTCGAAATTAGCCAGCGCGTTGTCGAACGCGCGCAGATTGTCCGCATTCAATGTCCCCAGCCGCGCGTAACCGATCTGGTGCGCGATGATGTCGCTATAGAACGCCACCGGGATTTGTGCGTTCGCTTTCGCCGGCAAAATCGCCGCGCCGCCATGTAAACGCGTGAGAAAATCTTCCAGCGTGGCGGCGTTGAGCGACTGATTTTTCAGCGCCGCGGGATCGACGTAATTCGCGTTCAATAATTTGATCGCTTCTTCCGCGTCCGCCGGCGATAACGCGGGCGCGATCGGCTTGGCGGAAATGGTGGGCGCCGGCGATTGCGCCAGCGCAGTCGCGCTCACGAAAGCGAGAATCGAGCAGAAACGCCGGATCATTGCGCGGACGTTATTCCCGACCGGCGGCCAGAGCAATATCCCGCCGGAAATGGCAGCCCTCGAAATGAATGTGCTCGACGGCGGCGTAGGCGCGCGCGCGCGCTTCCGCGATGTCGTCCCCCAGCGCGGTTACGGCCAGCACCCGGCCGCCAGACGACACGATCTGGTCGCCGCTGCGTTTCGTGCCCGCGTGAAAAATGTGCACGTTGGGCAAACGCGCGGCCGTCGCCAAACCTTCGATCGTTTTGCCAGTTTCATATTTTCCCGGGTAACCGCCGGACGCGAGAATCACCGTCACCGCGATGCGCGGATCGAGTTCGATGGCGACGTTTGCGAGTTCGCCGTGAATCGTCGCGAGCAACAACGGCGCGAGATCGGATTTGAGTCGCGGCAAAATTGCCTGCGTTTCGGGGTCGCCGAAGCGGCAATTGAATTCCAGCACGCGCGCGCCGTCGCTGGTCAGCATCAGGCCGGGAAATAATAATCCGCGAAAATGGACGCCGGCCTCGCGCAATCCGCGTAGCAACGGCGTCATGATCGTGTCGGCTAACATTCGATCGTCGGCGTTTGTCCAAGGCTCGGCCGGGCTCACCGCGCCCATGCCGCCGGTGTTTGGACCGCGATCGCACTCGAGCGCGCGCTTGTGATCGCGCGCGGTCCCGAGCACGCGAAACTCGTTGCCGCTCACAAACGCCTGCACCGAGCATTCGCTGCCACGCAGAAATTCTTCGATCACAATTTGCGCGCCGGCCTCGCCAAACGCGCGCGCATCCATCATCTCGCGAATCGCCTTTTCCGCCCCGCCGCGATCTTCGGCAATGATCACGCCTTTGCCGAGCGCGAGGCCGTCGGCCTTGATCACAAGCGGAAATTTCTGCTGCGCGCAGTAGGTGATCGCGTCGGCTGACGACGAGAACGTCTCCGCGCGCGCCGTCGGGATTTTCTGCGCGCGCATCATTTCCTTCGCGAAAATTTTTGACGACTCGAGTCGCGCGGCCTTTTGATTCGGGCCGAACACAACCAGCCCGTTCTCCTCGAAGCGATCGACAATGCCGGCGGCGAGCGCATCGTCCGGCCCGATGACGGTGAGATCGATGTGGTTCTCTTTGGCGAAACGCGCGAGCTTCGACTGCTCGCTCACAGCCAGCGCGATGTTGTCGCCGGCCAGCGCGGTGCCGGCGTTGCCCGGCGCGCAAAAAATTTGCGCAGTTTGTCCGAGCTTCCATGCCAGCGCGTGCTCGCGGCCGCCGCTGCCGATGACGAGAATTTTCACCGCGCGAGCGTGCGTCAGCCGACCCGCTTAGGCAAGCGGCTCAAAGAATCGCGCGCACGCGTTCCGGCAGCTCCCAGAGTTTCCGCGGACTCACCCGCAATTTGTGATCGCCGACGGCGCGCCCATTTTTCACTTCCTCCAGCAGCGGCTCAAGTGGTGGGGCGTGGTCATCCAGCAAAAATGGCTCGGGCGGAAAAGTGGCGATGTCGGCCATCGCGTTCCGCAATTGCTCGTCGCCCCAACGCCAATGCGTGCCCCATTGCGGTGGCGAGTATGCAATCGCGCGCGTGCGGGCCAGACGCGCCTGCGCCAACGCGGAATCGCACCAGCGCAAATGCACCAAATATAGCCCGTCGAAAACCGTCGGCGCATCGCAGAAATGAAATCCCGGTTGCCAGGTCACCGGCTTGCGCACCAGGGCTGGTTTGCACATCGCCCCGTGAAAGCGCACCCAGCGTCGCTGTTCTCCGATGGGGCGGGACGGGTCGAGCGCTAGCTCGGTGGAGAGCAAATGCACCAGCTCGAGGCCTGCGGTGGTCACGACTTCGTGCGTCGTCGCCGCCGTGTAGGCGACGAGATTCGAGTAGCGGGCCGGATCGGCCAGGATGAGTTCGTCGCAATCGGTGTGGAGCACGGCGCCGTAGCGGCGGAGTAATTTCGCCACGCGATCCTGCACGCGCCCCAGTCGCTCGAACTCATCAAAAATTTCGGCGCGTCTCACGCGTTCGACGTTTACCGGCAGATTGTCCGTGCTGCCGTCGTCGGAGCCGTCATCCAGCACATAACAATTCTCGGCGCCCACTTGCGCGCTGTAATGGCGAATCCAAATCGGCAGCCAGAACACTTCGTTGTAAACGCTGGTGAAGACGGCGACGCGCATTGATAGACAGCTCGCTCAGCGGGGCCGGCGTGACGAGAATTTTCACCGCGCGAGCGTGCGTTAGCCGACGCGCTTAGGCAAGATCGCCGCGGCAGGTTCAGGCGCGAACCAGCCCGATGGAAAGGAGCGCGACTTCTTCACCGGCGACCACCGGTTCGCGCGCGTGAACTCGTCCCGGCTCGACGGCCAACGTTTCGCCGGGCTTAATTTCGTAGCGTTCGACCGAGCCATCCGCGCGGTAGGCGAGAAACGCCGACCGTCTTGCCGCGCCCGCCGGCAGTTGGTGCGAAATGCAGGTGAGGACGGTGGCGGCAAACTTCGGATCGTCCGGATGCGGCCAGATGTGGTCACCCGCTTTCGCGTAAAAGAGATGCCGCGCCATGTAACCGGGCGCGAGCTTTTTGCGCAGCTTGCGACTGATGGCGTCGATAAATTCGCGATCGACGGCGAGATCGCAACCGGCGGAACCCGGACGCTGGCCGCTCGCGAGACGACCGACCTGCATGCCGGCCACCGCATCGTGTTGTAACTGCGACAGGCGCGACTCCACGCAAGCGAGCGCGCCAATTGCCTTTACTTGAGCGGCGAACAAATTTTCGAAAAGCTCCACCGCCAAATCCCACGCAGCGCGGGGTAGAGGCGCGCTCGGCACCACATTGTCAGGCGCGAGCGCGATGGTCACGTACGCCAGCAGAATTCGCAGTCCGCGATCCTGTTCGCTCAGCTCCGCGGCGCGCAATTTTTTCAAAAGGAAATCGCCTAATCGTGCGGTCGCGGCCGCCCACGTTTTTGGAACGCCACTTCGCAGTTGAGGAAATTCCTTCGCCAGCCTGCGCCGCGGATCTCTGGCGCCGGCGGCGGCTTGGAGATCGATTTTGTCGTCGGGCAGCCGCCAGCCGAGTTCGCCGGCGGCGCAAATAAAGTCGAACAAGTCGCGCGTGCGGCCATCCAGCAGCGGACGTGCTTTCGCCACGCTGGCCCGGAATCGTTGATCGAGCCGAATACTCAACTTTTGGTGCGGGCTGCTTTTCTTGAGGGCAAACCGCGATCGCAGGCCGGGGCTCCGCGCGCCGTCCTTACCTGCGATCGCGTCTAAGGGTGGCTAACTTTCCGGACCGTAAGTGGCCATGCCACCCTGCACTTTGCCGGCCTCATCGCTGCTCACGTGCAGATCTTTTACTTCCACCTGCTTGTCCTTCGATTCTCTCTTTTCCATGATGGTTCCTCCTTCGATGTTGTCGGCACACTTGCCGATTTCGGGAGGCTACCAAGTCTCCGCAGTTCCGCGCAAGACTTTAAGTGAGCGGACGTTAGCCGACGCGCTTTTGGCGAAATTTGCGCGGCGATTCCGCCGGAAGCACGAAAAGTCTCGAGTCAGTCCGTCCCGCGCAAGACCGTCAGTTTGCATGGCGCGCCGTTGAATTTCGTCTCCGCGCGTTTTCCCGCCAACGGCGCGAGCGAAAAGATTGCGTGTCCGGTCGCGCTCGCGCTTACTTCGTTTCGCATGGTGCAAACCGAAACACTCGTGATCTTGCTCGCGATCGTGACCGCCCTCGTGGTCGCGGCGCGCAAACTCGAGCTGCCGTATCCGGTGTTACTCGTCATCGGCGGGCTCGGCATCAGTTTTATTCCGGGGCTGACCGCGCCGCGGCTGAATCCGGAAGTTGTTTTTTTCTTTTGTCTGCCACCGCTGATTTACCCGACGGCGCTTTTCACTTCCTGGCGCGATTTTCGCGCAAATTTGCGGCCCATTCTCCTGCTCGCGATCGGGCTGGTTCTTTTCACCATGGCAGCCGTCGCGTGCGTGGCGCATGCCCTCATTCCGGAAATGCGCTGGGCCGCGGCCTTCGCGCTCGGCGCCATCGTCTCGCCGCCGGACGCGGTGGCGGCTTCCGCCGTGATCCGACGGCTTTCGGTGCCGCGACGAATCGAAGGAATTCTCGAAGGCGAAAGTCTGGTCAACGACGCCACCGCGCTGGTGGCACTGCAATTCGCCATCGCTGCGCTCGTCACCGGAAAATTTTCGCTGGCGGCGGCGAGCGGCGAATTCCTCCTGGTGGCGGCGGGCGGAATCGGGAGCGGCCTTGTCGTCGGCTACCTCATCCGCCAGGTGCGCCAGCATGTCGACGATACGCCGGTAAACATCACGATCTCATTGCTCACGCCGTTCGTGGCCTACTTGCTCGCCGAAAAATTGCATCTCTCGGGCGTTCTCGCCGTCGTCGCCGCCGGCGTTTATCTCGGCTGGCACGGACCCGTCGCGATCAGTCCGCGCGTGCGTCTGCAAGCCTACGCGGTGTGGGAAATGATCGTGTTTCTCCTGAATGGATTGCTCTTCATTCTCATCGGGCTGCAGTTGCCGGCCATCTTGCAGCAGCAGGAATCGTGGTGGCATTTGCTCAGCGTCGGTGCGGCGGTGAGCGCGACGGTTATTCTTGTGCGCATCGCCTGGGTTTATCCGGCGACTTATTTGCCGCGATTCCTTTTTCCCAGCGAACGCGCGCAACCGAAGCCCGCCTGGCAAAACGTCGCGCTCGTTTCCTGGGCCGGCATGCGCGGTGTCATCTCGCTGGCAGCGGCTTTCGCGCTGCCGTTTGTCCTCGCGGATGGCACCGCCTTTCCTGCGCGCGGCCCCATTTTGTTCATCACCTTTTGCGTGATCCTCACCACCCTCGTCGGCCAGGGCCTCACGCTGCCGTGGTTGATCCGGCGCCTGAAAATTCACGACGACGGCTTGACTGATGAAGAGGAACGCCTCGCGCGCCGGCGGGCGAACGAAGCCGCGTTGAAATTAATCGAGCAGCTCGCGGGCGATTGCGGCGTGCCGGAGGAAATCGTCAGCCGTTTGCGCGCGGAGTATCGCGAGCGCATCGACGAGCTCGAGCAATGCGCGCAGTTACTCGAAGGCACGCGCGGCGAAATGGCGACGCCGCATTATCGCCGGCTGCAACTCGCGGCGCTCAAGACCGAACGCCAGACGATCATCCAACTGCGCAACGACCGCGCCATCAACGACGAAGCCCTGCGCCGCATCCAGCGCGATCTCGACCTCGCGGAGGAACGCCTCGACCACGACTAGCGCACATCGCGTCGGCTAACGTCCGCTCACTTGTCCGCGTTCAGCGCGAAATTAATATCGACGCTGTAAGGCGCGGCGCCGGCGATGCTTGCGGGCAACGCATCCACGCGCGCGACGCGACCGGCCACGGCCTTGACCGAGTCGTCGACGACGATGTTCCCCGACGGCCGGATGATTTTGAAATCGGAAACGCGTCCGTCCTTCTCGATGCGAATGCGCGCCGTCGCGGACAGCTTCACGCCGGTGGCGACGACCGTCTGCGGCTGCTGCCACGCTTTGTAGAAACGATCGTGCAACATGTCGCCGTACCAGCCTGGCGCTTTGCCGCTGGCGCTGCCGCCGCTCGCACTTCCTTTCGTTCCCTTGGCGCTGCCAGTTCCTTTCCCTGAACTGCCGCCCGTTTTTGCGGGCGACGCTTTTGGTTTCGGCGACGCGTTCGCTGCCTTCTTTTTCGCGGGCGACGCGCTCGGTTTCTTTTTCGGCGAAGCGGTCGGCTTTTCTTTCGGCTTTTTCTTCGGTGTCGACTCGCGCTTTGGCGTTGGTTTTGGCGTTGGCCGTGGAGTTTGTTTCGGGCGCGGCGTCGGCGTGGGAGTTGGCAATTGAATTTCGCTCTTTGCCGACGGCGGTTTTACAAGTCGTTCATCGAGTTCCTGCCGCGCACGCGGTGATGCCGTCGGCTCCGGCGATTCGTCGTTAGCCGACGCGCTCTCGCCTTCGTCCGCGCTCAGCCATGTGATGCTCTCCGGCTCCGGCGTGCTCGTCGCGCGCGACCATTGTTGCAATTCGAAGAGCAGCGCGAGATGCGCCAGCGCGATCAAAACCACGAAGCGCCAGAAACGACGGTCGCGTTTCACTTCGCTTCCGCTTTGGTGGCGACGCCGACCTTCGTGATCTCCGCGCGCTGCAACGCGTCCATCAGCGTGATCAACTTTTGCACCGGCAACTCGCGATCGGGTCGGATAATGACGGCCACGTCGGGATTCGCGCGTTTGATTTCGCTCAAGCGCGCCGTCAACGCCTCGGCGTCGACGACCTCGTTGTTCAACTTGATCGTCTCATTGCGATCGATGGAAATCGTCTGCACCTGCGCGCGGCTGATCGACGCGTGCGCCGCGCCACTCGATGGAATAACGAGGTTCACGCTGTTCTCGAGCAGCGGCGTCGTGATCATGAAAATGATGAGCAACACAAACGCGAGATCGAGCAACGGCGTAACGTTGATCTCGGAGAGAGTCGTCAGGCCGTTGCGATTAGAGTAGCGGCGCATGATTGCTTTTCGTTAGAGGAGGGAATTTGGAAGCCAGAAAACCAGGAGAAAAGACAGGAACTCGTTGTCCTCTCTTCCTGGCTTCCAAATTCATTTCTTCTCTTTCCTAGCGACGAAAATCGGGGATGCGCGCGCCATGGTCCACATATTTGTGTTCGAACTCCGACGCGAGCTCGGCGGCGAAGTTATCCATCTGCACCACCATGCCGCGAATGCTGGTGACGAGAAAATTGTAGCCGAACATCGCCGGGATCGCGACGCAGAGCGCGGTCACCGTCGTGATGAGCGCGCCGGAAACGCCCGGCGCCATCGTCGCCAGATTCGGCGAACCCGCGACCGCGACGGCGGTGAACGTGTCCATCACGCCCCACACCGTGCCGAGCAATCCTAGAAACGGCGCGCCGCTCACCGCCGTCGCCAGCAGGATCATGCGCGACTCCAGCTCGAGCGCAGTCTCGCCCACCGCGCGTTCCATCGCGGCGGTGACGGCGTGCATTTGCGCCGGTGTGATTTTCTCCGCGCTGCCCATGCGCGCGCGAAACGTTTCGTCCACTTCCGCCGAGCCGAGCAATTGAAACGTCATCTCCTCGCAGCCGGCGCGATAGACGTTGAAGATCGGCGCGCCGGGGAAGCGCGCGTTTTTTTCCAGCAACCGCAGCGGTTGCCGATCCTGCCGGAATTCGTCGAGGAAGCGCGCCGTCTGTTTTCGCGCGAATTGAATCGTGCGCATCTTCGTCAGCATCACCGACCAGCTGAAGATCGACGCCAGCGCGAGCGTAAATAGCACGACCTTGCCCGCGATGGTGGAATGCTCGAAGGCGAAGAGAAGTCCGCCACTGGCGAGGAAGGTCGGAAAGACGAGCGCAGCCAACTTGCCTAAGTAATAACGGATTTCGGCGAAAGGAAAAGCGGAGGGAGAATTTGTTGTCGCGCTTGAACGCGAACTTCTGCGAAATTCTCGCTAACACATGCAAGACATAACGTTCGTATTTATGTTTGCGAATTTAGCAGTCGTATTGACTGGATGCTCTTTCGGAGCAAGGCATCGGAGACTGACGTCGCAAGAGGATTACTCGCGTCGCACCACCTTCGCGGTTCCATATTCTGAGCCCGACTTACACGCCCATCCAGAGGACCGCAGTCAGGCCTGCTCGTCCGATTACACTGCGGCCCTCAATCACGCGGCGACCAAAGATGAGTCCGCTTTGAAGCGCCTTTTTTACATCAGCGCGAATTCGGATTGGGATGCTGCGGGCGGTGAGTTACACACTAGCGCAATGCGCCGGATGTTGCTTTTGTGGGGCGACATCGATTTTGCGAGAGTGCTTGGACGACAGCCGTTGATTATTCGTCAAAAGGTTTTGGCGTTCCTTACTGAGCACGGGCGCGATCCGTCGGTGGCGCATCTTTTTCCGCACACTTACGCTGCCGGCGGTCGAAGCTAGCGATTTAAGCCGAGCGCCAAGGTCGGGACGAAATGTCGATCTGATTATTGTGCCAGCAGGCACTGGCTCGTTTTTGCCTGTTCGAGGCAAGCCGCGGCTTGGGTAGTGTCCTAATTCGGGAAAAGCGGGCGGCGAATGTTCTGAATAAATGGCATCCGGCCTGCTTCCAACCAAGCGGGGGCGGCGGGGGCTGGCCTGATTTTGTCCTTGCGGGACCCTTAAGACTGTTCCACGGTAATTTTAGTCGGGTGCTGCATTGTCAGCTTGATATGGTTCCGCCCAGCCTGACTTCATTTTCTGAACAGCCCATCGGTAAGGTGGGCTGTTCTGCTTTGTAATCCAGCCATCCCTTCCTGCCAAATTCAACAAGCTCAGAGTCGTTGGGCCAGATTTTTAGACCATCAAGCTTCATGACATCGGTTCTTCGGGATGTATAAAATCTGTCGAGCAAACGTGTGAAAAACGCATATTTAAAATCTTGGTCGCGAAACGCGCGGTAAACGTTATAACCGCATAGATCAGCCAGTTGGATACCGTTAGATAAGACGCTGTCGGTGAACATCGGATATTCTACGATATGCCGAAATTTCATAACATTGTTTCCCTCTCTTTGAATATACGCGTGCTTCATCGTCAGTGATCGATTGGCGCTCCGGCCATTGTCGTCGATCACGACAAGGGCTTGATGTTTTGGGTAAAATTCAAACATGAAGTGCTCGATTCTTTCGAGCAAAAGTTCAAAAGCCTTCTTGAACAGAATGTCGTGATCGACATGCCCATGCAGCTTGCGTTTATCGACCACTACGCTGAACACATGCATGTGCTGCGGCCTCAATTGATCGAAAAACGTATTCGCTATTCTCACCCGTTCTAAATGAGATAGGGCATCAAGAAACGGACTTTCTGCTTTGCATTCCGCAACCAAACAGATTTTATTTCGCATTGCGATGGGTCGAAGCGATTTCCAGAGCGCCGGTAAACAGCGTCCGAAAGTTCGAGCTTTAAGTTTGTGATTTCGCGCTCTAAGTGCCGCCATTTGTACTCGTAAAGCGAAACCGCAGTGAGAACATATAGATGCTCTTTTTGGAACGACGAACCATCGGCCCGAGTGCCAGCTACTTCTGGGTCTTTCGTGCCCGACTCATCGATATAAAAGAAATACATGTAGTGGAATGGTTCGCACTGAGCCCGCGATCGCCCCTTTGCGACTATTCTTCGGCCTTCTTAACGATTGCCGTTTTGTAAGCAGTAAGAAGCGCGGAATACTGCACGAAATCCTCTTCTGACATTGGAAAAGGTATCTTGAAGGCCCCGACCGCGCCGCTAGGCAAAGGCACCTGAAACTCGCGGACAGAGCCCGTAGGAAGAGGTTTGAGAGGCGTTGGCGGGTCAGTAACCGTGGTCATATTAGTGGAGTCTGATTCGTCAATTTGGTCGTTTTCCTCCACGGTATCAGACTCGCTTAACTGTGCAAATTGAATCGTATCACGATATTCTTTGATAAGAGCATATGCTCCCGATTCTGCGAATTTACGATCAAAAACCAAGTATGTCAGGATGTTCTTATCCGAAGCCTCGCCCTTAAATCTGTCCCACAGCTCGCGGTGTATTGCGGGTCGAAGAGCGGCGGCTTTTAGGAATGGCAGTCTTTCTTCGGAGTTTTCCTCTGTTCGAAGGATTTCTAAGGCGGCGTTAGAAAGTCGAATCTGCCTTTTTTCTCCGCTGCCCTCATCAGTCACCAAGCCAAACTGCTTTAGCGCCGCAGTCGTCTGAAATGCCCCGCTGCTTTTCGTAGCGTAGTCCCAATGCGAAGCGGCGACAGATACCGGAATTGCATTTCGTTTTTCGTGCTGCCAGAGCGTTGTAATCCTGCCGACCGCGTCTCGGAGCGACGAGAAAGGATATGCGGGACTGCGCTCCCTCTTCTTCTTTCCACTCGCTGGGGCGTTCGGGGCGCTGCCGGAATCAGTTTTAGGAGGAGTCGTAGCCATAATAATTTGAGCCTTCTGACCGCAAAATAGCACGGCCATCTGAACCGTCAACTGAAATCACTACCTTTTATTTCTCTGAAACGGTTTGACAGCCCTACCTGTTCTTTTGGAGGAATTAGCCGAAGCGCGTCGCGAGAGAAATGAAGCCCTGCAATCGCTCGGTCGATACAGAACGGCCACAGTAATTCTCACCTTTTTCCTTCTCGCTTTCATCATGGCTCGATGCAGTCACTGAAATTAGGACACTACCGCGGCTTGTCGTTCCTCGCTGTCTACACCATAATTTCGTCGTGAAATTCACCGTCGAGACCGAGCAGGAAGCCGATGGGAGATGGATCGCGGAAGTGCCGCAGATTCCGGGCGCTCTGGCTTACGGCAGTTCGCGGCAGGAAGCGGTCGCCCGCGTCGAGGCTTTAGGTTTACGAGTTTTGGCTGAGCGCATCGAGCAGGGCGAAAGTTCTCCTGAGATCGATCAGGTTTTCACCGTGGCGACGGCATGAGCCAATGGGGCTCGGCCAAGGCACGACGAGTCCTCGCCGCGCTGCTGCGCATCGGCTGGAGCATCAAACGCGAGTCGGGCGGTTCGCATCGGATTCTCTCGCGCCCCGGCTGGCCGGATACAGTTTTCGCTTTCCACGATGGAGAAGAAATAGGACCACGAATGCTTGTGCGCATTTCGAAAAAGACAGGGTTAAGGCCCGGCGACTTGTGAGGCGCGGGTGACTCTATCCGGTCTTAATCACGTGGCAGAATCGTTCACCGGCGTGGCAGAATCATTTTCCGGTGTGGCAGAGTCTTGTACCGGTGCGGCAGGTTCTTTCAGCGGTGCGGCAGATTCATCCCGCGGTGTGGTTGGGCGGTCCGGCGGTACCGCAGGATGATCCCGGGGCGTCGCAGAATGATTCTGCCACACCGCAGAACGGTCCGGCGGCGTGCCGCTGAATCAATTTCTGGTTCGCAGGACCGCTCAGCGGTACCCGAGAATCCTCCAACTGCGTGGCAGAATGGGTCTGCGGTACCGCAGAATCGTCCGGCGGTACCGGAGAATCGTCCGCTGACGACCGAGAACATGTGCAAATGCCGCTGGCAACCCACTTCCGTGTGCCTCCAGATTGGCCGCGCGCCCCGTCATCCCGAGCGCAGCCGCGTGAACCCAGGAATGGATGCGGCTCTTCGCGGACGGATTTACTGCGTTGCCTCCGAACTGTGCTTCATCCGTGTTGTCTGCGGCGGAAATTCATCACGCCATCGGGTCGGCTGACGTTCGCTTTAATCCGGTCGCCGGATCGGATAGATCGGCCGCAATTTTGCCGAAACAAAAAACGCCAGCCCGAACAAGATAAGGAAGAACGACAGGAATTGCCCGCGCGTGAAGGGGCCGATGAGCGAGGCGTCGGGTTCGCGGAAATTTTCGATGATGATGCGGAAGATGGCGTAGCAGATGAAGAAGAGGCCGATGAGAACGCCGTTGGCGGGGCGGCAGCGGGTGCGCACGAACCAGAGAATGCTAAACAGCACGATGCCCTCGAAGAACGCCTCGTAGAGTTGCGACGGATGGCGCGGGGTCAGGATGCCGCGGAGCGCGTCGGTTAACATCGGATTGTGGCGTGCGGCGACCACGAGCTGGTCGATGTCGTTCACGCCGGGAACGATCGGCACGGCGGCGGCCAGCGCGCGATCCGCTTCGGTCGCGTTTTCGAACAGCTCTTTCGGGAATTGCATCGCCCACGCGACGTTGCTGGCGCGGCCGTAGAGTTCGCCGTTGATGAAATTGGCGCAGCGGCCGAAGAACAAACCCAGCGGCGCGCCGCACACGAGCGCGTCGCCGAGATTGCGCCACGAAAGTTTGTGATGCCGCGCATAGAGAAAAACAAACAGCGCGATGCCGAACATGCCGCCGTGACTCGACATGCCGCCCTCCCAGACTTTGAAAATCGAGAGCGGGTCGCGCAGCATTTCCGGCCGGTAAAACAAAACGTAACCGAGCCGTCCGCCGAGCAGCACGCCGCAGAGCGCCGTCCAGGTGATGAAATCGCTCACGCGTTGCGGCGCGATGTCGCAATAGCCGCGGCGCGACAAATAGCGCACCACGAGAAACGCGCTGAAGAACGCCATCACATAGGCGAAGCCGTACCAGCGCGGCCCGACATTGCCCCACAGCCGGAAGATGAACGGATCGAAGTTATCGACGAAATACGCGAGCATCGCGGGGGATTATTCCGTCATTCCATGGGAAGTCGAGGAATCACGTGGCGGGCTGTCCGTCATCCCGAGCGAAAGCCGAGGGATCCCGTCGCGAAATCTTAAAGGTAACGGGATCCTTCGGCTGCGCTCGGGATGACCGGTGCGTTAGCCTACGCGATCTGCTTCGCCTCTGCCGGCGGCGACAGCACCTCGCGCAGAAACGGCGCGGTGCGGCTGGTGCGATGCTTCGCGATCTCTTCCGGCGTGCCGGTGGCGACAATCTCGCCGCCCTCCGCGCCCGCTTCCGGCCCGATGTCGACGACGTAATCGGCTTCCGCGATGACGCTGAGATTGTGTTCGATGACGACGACGGTGTGGCCTTCGTCGACGAGCCGGTGCATCACGCCGAGCAACAATTCCACGTCGGCCATATGCAGCCCGATCGTCGGTTCTTCCAATAAATAGAGCGTCGATTTCGTCTTGCGCATTTTGCGCACGCGCTCGTTTATCGCGCGCCCAATGCCGCGCGTCAGTTCGGTCGCGAGTTTCAAACGTTGCGCTTCGCCGCCACTCAAGGTCGGGCTCGGCTGCCCGAGTTTCAGATAACCGAGACCGGTATCGACCAGCAGGGAAAGCGAGCGCGCGATCTTGTGATTGCCCTTAAAAAATTCCGCTGCTTCCTCGATCGTCATCTGCATGACGTCGCCGATCGACTTGCCGTTGTAGAGAATTTCGAGCGTTTGCGCGTTGTAACGCTGGCCGCCGCAATCCTCGCACGGCACGTAACTGCTCGGCAGAAAATTCATCTCGAGCTTAATCACACCCTGACCGCTACACGATTCGCAACGGCCGCCTTCCGCATTGAAGGAAAAACGGCTCGCGGTGTAACCGCGCACGCGCGAAACCGGAAGCTGCGCGTAGAGCTGGCGAATTTCGTCGAAGACTTTGATGTAAGTTGCCGGCGTCGAGCGCGACGTTTTGCCGATGGGCGATTGGTCGACTTCGTAAACGGCATCGATCGCGTCGAGACCGCGCACCGAAGAAAACAGATCGCGCTGGCTGACGCTTTTCTTGTGATCAAGCGACGCCATCGCCGCGGGCAACAACACGTCGCCGAGCAGCGTCGATTTGCCGCTGCCGGAAATTCCAGTGATGACCGAGAGACGGCCGACCGGGAATCTCACGTTCACGTTTTTCAAATTGTTCGCGTGCGCGCCGCGAATCTCGATCCAGTCGCTGACCTCGGATAGCAGCCGACGCGATCCGCGGATCGGGTGAATGAGCGGCTCGCGCAGGCAGCGACCGGTCTCGGAATTTTGCGCGCGCTCGATATCTGCGAGCGTGCCGGTGGCGACAACTTCGCCGCCATGCGCGCCCGCGCGCGGCCCGAGATCGATGATGTGATCTGCGCGCCGCATCGTTTCCTCGTCGTGCTCGACGATGACGAGCGAATTCCCTTTTTCTCGCAACGCCTCGAGCGTTTCGAGCAGGCGCAAATTATCGCGCGGATGCAAGCCGATGGTCGGCTCATCGAGCACGTAAAGGACGCCGCGCAGATTCGAGCCGAGCTGCGCCGCGAGCCGGATGCGCTGCGATTCGCCGCCGCTCAATGTTTTCGCCGATCGTCCGAGCGCGAGATAACCGAGCCCGACGTTTTCCATGAAACGCAAGCGCTGCGCGATCTCCGGCAGCAACTCATCCGTGATGGTTTTTTGCCGCGCACGGAACTTAAGCAGCCCGATCTCGGCGCGCGCCGACGACGCCGGTTGCGCGGTGAAATGATCGATCGTCCGGCCTTGCACGCGCACGTGTCGCGCGATCGCGTTCAAGCGCGAGCCGTGACAACTCGGGCACGACTGCGCTTCTTCGATCCATTCCGATTCGCGTTCGGCCGCGAGTTCATTTTCGACCACGGAATTGCCGTCATCACCGGCGCCCGTCTGCAACGTGCGATTCCATATTTCGCCGAAGCCGCCGCATTCTTCGCAGGCGCCGTGCGGCGAATTAAACGAGAACAAACGCGGATCGAGTTCCTCAAACGCGCGGCCGCAACCGGGGCAGCTTCGCTCTGTACTCAAGACCGTCAGCCGGCTCCGCACGTCGAGCAGATGCGCCGTGCCGCGCCCGATCTCGAGAGCGCGCTGAGTAAGATTGCGTGCTTTCTTGATGCGCCGCGCGTCGATCGTTCCCACCACCACGTCGATGGTGTGCTCCTTGAAACGTTCCAGTTTGTGGAATTGCGCGATCGGGATGAGCGCGTCGTCGACGCGCAAGGTGTCGAAGCCGTGGCGCTGCGCCCAGCGCGCGACGTCGGTGTGAAAACCTTTGCGCGCTTTCACCAGCGGCGCGAGCACACGCACATGGCCGCTGCGCGCGGCCGCTTCCACCTGTTTTACAATCGCGGCGAGCGATTGCTTTTCGACCGGCAGATCGCAATCGGGACAAAATTGCGTGCCTGTTTTCGCGAAGAGCAGTCGCAGGAAATGATAAACTTCGGTCACGGTCGCGACGGTGGATTTGCCGCCGCCGCGCGTGACGCGTTGCTCAATGGCGACGCTCGGCGGCAAACCTTCGACGAGATCGACGTCCGGCTTTTCCATCTGCTCGGCGAATTGCCGCGCGTAGGGCGACAGGCTGTCCAGAAAACGGCGTTGCCCTTCCGAAAAAAGAATGTCGAACGCGAGCGTCGATTTTCCTGAACCGCTCAGGCCAGTGATGATCACCATCTGGTCGCGCGGAATCTCGACGCTGATATTTTTGAGATTGTGTTCGCGCGCGCCGTGAATCGCGATCGCGTCGTCGTTTCTTCCCTTC